>CAZHPS010000468.1:0-5416 GCA_964534335.1 uncultured Desulfobacterales bacterium | reverse complement strand
CTGACAATATTGCAATTATAGGGAGTTACCCCTTTGTCATAGGTGTAATATTTTATTCCATGCCTGCGTGTCTGCTGGATAAAAAATCTCATATCATGCGGAATGGATGAATTGTCTGTCAGATGATGAATCATCGGAGTTACGCCTATATATTGCCTCAAAGCATCTGAAAAATTTTCAGACAGGCTTTTATGAAAACTGGTGATCTCAAAACCGAACTGTTTGTAAAAATGATATAACTGTTCGTAAATACCCCATGCAGATGCAGGACATTGTATTTCACAGATTTTACCCGGTATGACTTCATCGGTTCTGAAAAAAACCGGAGTATGTTTCAGATTCAGGTCTTTGTGATAATTCCAGCCCTGATGATCGGGAAGCTCG
This sequence comes from uncultured Desulfobacterales bacterium, assembly GCA_964534335.1. Lineage (GTDB taxonomy): Bacteria > Desulfobacterota > Desulfobacteria > Desulfobacterales > Desulfococcaceae > JAABRU01. The sequence goes on along the minus strand of CAZHPS010000468.1, from coordinate 5,032 downwards.
TTGAGTACCAAAGAGGCAATCTCCGGGTCAGCTTCACCATTCAAACTCGCGTTGAACAAAGCCAGGGTTATTTCCTGAAATTCTTTAATCAGAGCATAACGATCAAAAAATCCCCTCAGCACATCCGGCTCTAACTTGTAAGGTTCGGCACCCAGCAGATTGTTGAATATCAAATCTGTTTTGAGAACCTCATTGATCTGATCATCCAAAAAACGGTAATAATCCATTATTCTTTTCCTTTTTCAATAATTCCGGGCTGTTTTCCGCATACAGAAAATCAGGCGTCATTTACGTTTTTTTTTGGATTTTCTGTATGCGGAATTCGAAACATGTCTAACCTGTTTCCGGGGAATCCGCTTACGCTTTCCCGTCTGATTTTTCCGTTTCGAAGACTTTTCAGTCTTCTGCACAGACAGAGAAGTACAGTATGCCAGATCCCCGGATTTCTGGGTGGGCGGGCAAGTATCATATGCCAACTCCCCGGACATTGCTGTTTCTTTTTTGTATTTCTGAAAAAAAACTGTCATGAGATATAGCAGACTGCATATGATGGACATGCTCCCCAGTACCGCAAAGGTTTCGACATATCCCAGTTTTATGATCAGAAAACCCGCGAGCAAAGGACCGGCAACATTTCCCAGTCTTTCCCAAAAGCGGAAAACCCCCATACCTGTCCCTGTCCCTATTTCTTTGATAATCTTTGTCTCTGTAATAAGAGCCGCCTGGGATGATACGGAAAAAGTATGGGAAATCCCTATGGCAATCACCAGAAATAATGTTGCAAAGAAACCGGAAGCCTCATAAACCGTATAAAAATATATCATGGAAAGACCGGTAATCATTCCTCCGGCAAAAATATAATATCTTCTGTGCCTTTCTTTATCAAGATATTTTGAGAAAAAATACCCCAGAAATACAATAGCCACATCATAGCTCATAAGAACACGTCCGATGTCGGACTGTAGAACCTGTAGGCTTTTCAGATACAGAGGCACCAGATAAAACAGACATCCGATGAGTATGATTTTTGCCGGAATTGCCTGCAGAAACACAATGGAAAAAAATTCCGGATCTTTGAGTACCTTAAACAATTCCCTGAAAGGAAATGTCCCTTTAGTCTTTCTTTCGCTTTCGCAGGATTCATTTTTGAATATATACAGGCTACAGAGCAAAGCTGTCAGGGAAATCATTCCGCTGAAAAAAAAGACATTCCTGTAGCCGATACGGTCTGCCAGCATCCCCCCCATCACGGTACCGCAGACACTGCCTGCAAAAAACGCTGCCACAAAAGAGGCTATTCCGGCTGAACGTTCCTGGGAATCTGTATATTCTGCCACAAATCTCTGACCTGCTATAAAAACGATGCCGAAACCCACTGCCGTAAGAGCCCGGAACAGAAGCAGTTGCAGCATATTCTGCGCCATTGCGGTCAGAATAAGACCTGATGCATTGGCAAAAATTCCGATCATCAGAGGTTTGTACCATCCTGCCCGGTCTGACCAGTTCCCTGCCAAAGGCATACTGAACACCACAGAGAGCATGTAAACAGAAATCGGCAGTCCTGTCATCATTTCTCTGGAAAGCCCCCACATAGGCTGATACAGCATATCCGCATACATGGGAAAAAATGAGGTGCAGAATCCGTCTGCCATGATAAAGAGAAAAATAACGGGACGGATGTAGGAATACGGGATCATACGGTGCTGGTGCTCCAAATCAGGCGTGCTGCGCTTCAGAGAAAATGTCAGTGCCTCAAAGGCAATCAGCAGAGAGGTCAGAATCACGGTTATCATATCCAGCAGAATTTCCCGTGATTTGCTTTCAATTGCTTCCGGAGATATTTTCATTCTGACTGTGCCGAGCTGCTCTTTTTTTTTCTGATAAAAAACAGGCATTACTGTATCGGCCAGTTGATCGGCTTTCCGTTCTCCGGGTTCAATCCGTTTCATGGTACTGTGATCCGCGTAGTACAGGACATTTTTATCCATATCAGAGACTTCGATAAATGCCAGTTCCGGGGTCACATCCGCAATTTCTTTCAGGGTTTTTTCCAGCTTTATCAGACGGGACAGGGGAATATTGAGATTGAGAACATATTCCATATCATCTTTTAAAAATTCTGCCATATTCAGGCATGTTGTGTGAACTGTCTCCAGATGGCTTTTCTGAAAAACCCTGAGATTGATCCAGGAATAAACAAGCTGCCCTGCGACAATCACACCCATTGCAATGACAAAAATTCTCAGGCGGGTATGTTTCTGCAGACTGCCGCGTATAAAAAAAGCAAGCAGTCCGATAAGCAGAAAGGAGGTTCCCCCAGTGACAGATGCCAGTGCTTTTACATTCTCAACTGCCATTCTGCTGAGTCTTTTGTATATGATTTCCCGTGAAAATGACATCAGCACAATGCCTGCAGGTTCATTGGAGCGATTGTAAAGCGGCAGAAATGTCAGATAGATTCCCTTATCAAGTTTTGTAACCGCAGTCTGTCCCCTGGCAAATTCCGGTACCGGATAGGGAACGGTTTTTCCAATCTGCTCCGGATCTGTATGATACAGAATATTCCCCTCTGGCGTTCCCACAGCCACATATGATATTTCAGCTTTTTTTTCAATCACTTCTGCAAGAAGAGCATCCATTCCCTGAAATTTGTCCAAAGGTTTGCCAAATCGCAGAGACTGCTCTGTTTTGCGTTTCAGGTTCTTTCCCGCAGCCTCATACACGGATATAAGAGAGGACGTGTATATCTTCTCAAAAGACACAAGACTCAGTGCAGAGCTCAGCGTCATTGCCATAATGAGAACAAAAAGTGTTATAACTGTGATTTTCAGTTGAAATTTCATAATGGAATTATAATTAAAACATTTTGCGGAGATTTGCAGGACAAATCCTGAAAAGTCTGCCTGGTTATGAATTTTATCTTATAAAATCTGCTGTTTTCATTTTTATTCAGGAACAGTTATACAAAGCCGTGCCAATATGGATTTCGGAATTGACCTGTCTTTATGATATTTTAAACAGGAAGAATGTGCAATAAGGAAAAACATGAAATATGGTATGGGGAAAAATCTTATACAGGCAGATTCAGGGATTGCCGGAACCATGATTAATTATTTTATGGGACAAAAAAAGTCCCGGACTGTCCGGGACTCTGAAATTTTCTGTCCTGACTTTCAGCCCAGGCATTTCACATCAAAACGGCAGACCCGATCACCGGAACACCAGCAGTCAACCTCTTTGACCCGGAATTCCTTTCCTGTGTGCTCAGCCAGAATTCCCTGAATGAAACCTTCATCATATGTGCATATCTGTTCATTGCTCACCGGCAGCCCGGAGCAGTCCAAATCCTCGGCCACAGTCAGCGTAAAGTTGAGATTTTCCAAATCAGCGGCTTCCACCCGGAGAATGCCGATATTCAGGGATTTCAGTATCTCCTGCAGTTCCACAATGAATTCATCAAAATTGCCTTTCCGGGTCAAAACATTTTTATATAATTCTCGGCCCGCCCTTTCACCGGCCTCGTAAAAAACCCGGTCTGCATCCTCCACCCCGTAGTGGGCAATCATCACATCCCGCAGGGTAAACTGCATCAGACGGTAAACCGTGACATTCATGGTCGGCCCCAGATTGGGACGCCCCTCGGCAACATCCCCAAGCATCTTCCAGTCAAACTGCAATTCATCTCTTTCTTCTTTGAACATAGCACATATCTCCTTTCCAAATCAGTCCTGAACCTGTAAGCTGCAAAAATCGGATTTTTCCAAAAAATCCGGTTTTTCTGTACACTTCATCTCATAAAATCAAAGTTGACAAAGCACTATCCATTGGTGAAAAAGTCTGATACCGATTCTCCATTGAAAATATACTTATGAAACACACCCCTGCCCCTCTCAAGAGGGGATTTTCTGAAAAAATCAATGGCGAATCAGTATGATTCTATCCGGCTTCAGGCATCTGCTGAAACAGGGGATAAACAGCCTGGGCAAATTGCAGATCTTCGGGTGTGGTGATTTTGATATTGAAGCGGGAGCCCTCAATCATTCGCACTTTTTCGCCCAGTCTTTCTGCCAGAGAAGCATCATCCGTGCCGAAATATCCGGCCTTACGTGCAGATTCATGTGCCCTGCGTATCAGATCATAACGGAAGGTCTGCGGAGTCTGGGCCAGCCATATTCTTTCCCGGTTCAGGGTTTTTTCCACTGTTCCGCTCTCATCTGTCTGCTTCAGGGTGTCAAACACAGGAATTCCCAGCATGGATGCACCGCTTTGTTCCGCGCAGCGGATGGTGGCCTCAATCTGTTCCGGAAGAACAAAGGGACGCACCCCATCGTGGATGACGACAATTCCGCCATATTCCTCTGCTGCCACCAGTCCGTTATAAACCGAGTCCTGCCGTTCTTTTCCCCCGATGACCATCCGGATTTTCTCCTGAAATCCAAGCCTGGAAACAATGAATTCCCGGCAGAAATCTGTATCCTGTGCAGGAATCACAAGGAATATCTGTTCAACGGATCTGCACGCGGCAAAAGCCCGCAGCGTATGACAAAGCACGGGCTGACCAGCGATTTCAAGATACTGTTTCCGGACAGTTCCGCGCATGCGGATGCCTTTGCCTCCGGCCACGATGATCGCGGATGCCGTCATATGAAATCTGTTCCTTAGAATTCTCTGAGGTATTTCAGGGCAGAAGGCAGGGGAACCGGCTTGCCCATGGAATCTTCGCCATAATTGACACTGGCAAGAATTTCAAGATCTTTGAGCGCACGCATATCCCCTTCAAAGGAAACCTCGGTGATATTCTCATTCTGAATTTTTCCGCCTGCCCACTGCAAATCCAGCACACTGGAGGCATCAAAACGGCTGCCGCCTGCGCACATTTCCACCTGTCCCCCGTAATGCTGCACCACTTTTGCCACCATCAGACTGGGTCTGCTGTGAAATCCCCGTGTCACCGGAATCCCCACAACAATGACCCCGCGTTCAATATTTTCGTTGAGAACCTCACGGGCCAGGTCTTTTCCTGTGGAAAGAA
>CAZHPS010000467.1:0-5422 GCA_964534335.1 uncultured Desulfobacterales bacterium | reverse complement strand
ACACACCCCTGCCCCTCTCAAGAGGGGAATTGATACCATAAAATCTAAATTGGTCGTGTATTAATGCTTTGTCAACTTTGATTTTATGAACTGGAGTGTACAAAAAAACCGGATTTTTTGGAAAAATCCGGTTTTTTCAACTCACAGATTCAGGACTGATACCGATTCGCCATTGGTTTGATACAATACCGTCAGTTTTTCCGCAGTTCCGGCTGTGCAGAAAACCGCTCCGCTTAATTTTTGAACTCCTCCGGATCAGCATCAGTTCAATGGCGAATCAGTATTAAAGCCCGCGATAGTCTATTTCATAAGGCCATGCCTCATGGCCCCCTTCAATAAACCAGACCCGGTCAAATCCCGCAGCATTGAGAATAAGCTGTGCCTCATATCCCCGCAGACTGATCTTGCAGTAGGCCAGAATATCTTTGTCTCTGGGCAGTTCATTCATGCGCTTTCTGATCAGCCCCAGAGGAATATGAAAATGTCTGCTGGCATCACAGGCAATGGTCAGCATCCTGTTTTCATCCGGTTCCCGGACATCCAGAAGCACAGCATCGCCTGTATCCATAATTTTTTTGGCTTTTTCCGCAGAGATGGACTTGGCAAGGCCGTCCATTTTGTTGCCAAGAATCTGGGCGCAGGTGACAATGGGATCAATGGGCGGACTGAAGGGAGGCGCATAAGCCAGATCAATACCGGCAAGCTGATCCAGCGTGCCTCCGAAATAAATGGTGCTGGCAACCACATCCACACGTTTTGCCGCATCTCCCATGCCTGCAACCTGAACCCCAAGCACTTTGCGATCCTTTTTTGCTGCCAGCAGTTTAATCAGAAGATAACGGGCATTTTTCATATAATGGGGACGATCCGGCCCGCCCCAGGTCGTGACTTCGTAATCAATGTTTAACCGCTTTGCCTGGGTTTCTGTCATTCCGGTACGGCCAATATGGAAATCAAAGCATTTCACAATCCCGGTTCCGCTGATGCCCTCAAAGGGAACAGGTTTGCCTGCAATGTGATTCGCGATAATGCGGCCATGTTTGTTGGCTGTTGAGCCCAAAGGCACATACATGGGCGCGCCCATGACTTTGTTCACATAACTGTTTACCACACAGTCACCGCCTGCATAAATATCCGGATCACTGGTCTGGCAGTATTCATTCACAAGAATGCCGCCTTTTTCCATGCAGGAAACTCCGGCTTCTCTGGCCAGTTTGTCCGCAGGCCGGGTTCCCACTGCAATAATCACGCAGTCTGTGTCAATGCGCTGTTTGTCAGTCTGCACAGCAGCCACTTTTTTGCCGCTTTCATCCGCTTTCAGTGCTGTGACCCTTTCCCCAAGAACCAGTTCCACCTGATTGTCTTCCAGATGAAGCTGCACATACGCTGCAATATCCTTATCCAGCACACCGGGCATCACCTGATCAAACATTTCCACCAGGGTGACATCCAGTCCCCGGTTTACCAGTGCTTCGGTCACTTCAATGCCGATAAATCCCGCGCCCACCATCACAGCCTTCTGAAAACCCTGTTTTCCGATTTCCTCCACCAAAGTCCGGGCATCATCAGGATGTGTCATAAACCAGACATTTTTCAGATCAATGCCCTCAATCGGGGGACGGAACGCATAACCGCCTGTGGCAAACACGAGTTTGTCATAGGGCATGTCTGTTTCAATTCCGGTATTCAGATTTTTTACACGCACACTTTTGTTTTTGCGGTCAATGCGCACAGCCTCGGTACGGGTCAGAGTTTTGAATCCTTTGGTATTGGCAAAAAATTCAGGGGTTCTGGGCAGGCCGATCTGGGTGTGGGTCAAAGCGTTGATATTGATGAATTCGCCTTCCACATAATAGGGAAGACCGCAGGCTCCGTAAGATACCAGTTCATCTCTTTCAATCATGGTAATATCTGCATCCGGCATCAGTCTGCGAAGCCGGCTTGCTGTTTTCGGGCCGCAGGCCACACCGCCGATAATCAGAACACGCAATGAAGATGACATTGAATAACCTTTCCTTTCTCTGAAAATGAATAAATCAAAGGCTTTCAAAAAATCTTTGGGTGCTTTTGCAGGTCAAAAATATATGAAAATATTAGCTTTTATCTGCTGCGTTCCCAAAATTTTTTTAAAAGCCTCATAAACAGACAGGTTCAAAACTGAAATTTTTTATGATTTATATCTCTATAAAAAACATGCCTGCTTGTCAATGATTTCTTTTGGAGCATCAGACTGGCAAAAAATATTTTAACAATTTCAAAATATTGTCATTTATCCCTGAAAATCTGTATTTCCTGCTTTGAGAAAACAAAAATTTCACTGTATAAAAATCATAAAAAAATATCAAATCATTGTCTGAATTATATTTTTGTCATACTACAGGACAATTTTTTGCAAACATTTTATTTTATTAAATTAACCACGAATGACACGAATAAATAAGGTTCCATAAATTCGGGTATAAACTTTTCGGAAAAACCGGATTTTTCGGAAAAATCCGGTTTTTTGAACACACAAAAAATTTCGTTTGCCTACTTAACACGAATTTTGCAGTCATTATTTTCGTTTTATCCGTTTAATCTGTGTCAGTTGCGGTTAATCTGATTCCCGTGATTCTTTATACCCGGTGTTCAGGTTTTTCTTCCTGATTTTTATATCAAATTTTTTCTGCTGTGTAATACCAAATCACCAGTGAAGGTAGACTTTTGAAAAACAGCATATTTCTGTAATTAAACATAAAAAATAAATTTCCATTGTATAAAACCAATAGCGATTTGGTATAACCCGGCAAATCAGGCAGTTACAATATAAATCACTGATATTTTTCAACTCATGGCAAAAGCTGAGTCTGAAAAAAATAAAATACAGGGCAAATCAGCTCCAAAATTTGCAGATTCAGATTTAACTGCCTGAAATTTTTAATACTAAAAAAGCAAAAAATTACCGAATTATTGTTTTCAGACAGTTGCATAAAAATCCTGCTGCCGCACCTTTGCAAAATGGTGGAAAAACCCACTGATTTGACAGGCTAATTTCTTATTTTGAACTCGCGTCAGGATTTTACCAACTTGTCCTCTGCAAAACCCTATGGAGGAGTGCAAAAATTAAGCGGAGCGGTTTTTTGCACAGAGGACAAAAGTTGAGGAAAATACTATAAACTGCCTGCGACAGACCTGCAATAAAGCGGAATGGAAAAACAAAACTGCACGGACAGAAAACCTTTCTGCCCGTGCGCTTTTTTCTTAGGGACTTCCCCAAAAATAAACTGCCCGTTTTTTCAGAATGGTTCAGGGTTAAGCTCGGCTGCCCGATCTGCTTTGGGCAGATTATTTTCTTCTGACTCCCTTACAATTCGAGTATGGTTTTCAGCTTTTCCAGCAATGCTTTTTCCTCCGGGGCAAAATCACTGTCAGAATGGGCAAATGCTTCGGCCATTTGGTAAGCCTCCAGCCGATCTTCAGGTTTGCTAAGCAGTTTGGGCAGGGTGCGCAGTGCCAGATCCTCATCAGTCTGGAGAATGCGGGACTGTTCTTTGGCAAGTCCTTTGAGTTTTTCCGCTGACATGCCCTGAAAACGCGGATCCTTTTTCACCAGTTCCTTACTCATATCAAATTCTCTTTCATCCCAGACCTTGTCTGCGGCAATCATGGCCTGCACAACCCGGACAATGCCTTCTTCCACTCCGCCTTTTTCCATAAGTCCCATCCAGCGGACTGTATCTGCCCGGATTTCAGCTTCCCGGTCTGTCCTTTCCTCACCGGTAATGCTTTCCTCAATTTCTTTTGCGGAGAAAAGTGCCTTGACCACCGGATTGCCGTAAATGCTTTTGAACATGAATTCCTGTCTTGCATCCCGCAGATCCCGGTATCCGTTGAGAAAGGCAATCACAGAATTGGACACGCATTCCTGTGCTGTGACAAAGGGATTGTCTTTGGAAACCGGCTTGCGGTTCTGTTTCACCCATTCAGCCATAGTTTTGAAAGGCTGCATAAAGGGATTCTGATCAGAGAAAATATAGCGGGACAGACGCATGGGATGAAGCTGTTTGCGCATTTCCGCAGACTGCTCGTTCGTGAAGAAACGCACCCAGGGCGCAAGGGTGTGAAGGTAGATCTTGTTGTTGAGTTCAGACACCACAGCCACAGGTTTGAAATCCTCCTCATCTTCCTGTCCGTCATCCATTGCCAGAATGTCTGAAATATCTCTTTCCTTATAATGCACATAATAATCCGGAATCTGGAGTTTATGATCCCCTTCATCAATCACAAGCGGTTTTTCCTCAATGAGCATTTCATACAGACCCGGGGGCAGAAATTCCAGCCGGTCAATGTTTTCAATGATCTCCTTATGCTCTTTTTTCGCAATGCTGCCGGATACAAAAATGCCCAGATGCCCGATATTTTCATGCACCCGGTACACAATGACCTGGCCATGTCTCCGGATTTCATCCACAGAGCCATAGACTTTGGCTATCCAGTTGAGAGCCTGCTGGGGCGGCGTGATATTGTCTCCGCTGGAGGCAAAGACCACCACCGGATCTTCCAGATTTTTCAGGTCAATGGTTTTGCCTTTGTCCAGTTCAATTCGCCCGTTTTCCAGACGGTTGCCCACAAAAAGGTTTTTCACGATAAAATGGATTTCCTCCGCGTTCATCATGAAATAACTGTTCCACCATTTCTCAAAAGTCAGGTATCTATGCTCTTCCTTATCTGCATTGGCCCAGACATTGTACTGCTTGGTCCAGTAGGTATTTGCGGGATTGAGATCCTCAAAATTCATGACCAGATTCGCGCCGTCAAATTTGCCGTTGCCCATATCGCAGAACAGAGAGGTCAGCCAGATGCCTCCGTATAATCCGCCCCGGTACCGCATGGGATTTTTGCCGTCCACACCTGACCAGTAGGAAAGAGGGGAACCATTGAGAACCAGAGGACCGGTCACATCAGGCCGGTCAGCAGACAGCAGAGCCACTGCCCAGCCTGCCTGACAGTTGCCGATGACCACAGGATCCGGGGCTTTGGGATGGCGTTTTTTCACTTCCTCAATAAAACGGATCTGCGCGTTCTTCACATCCTCATAGTTCTGTCCCGGTTCCGGATTCGGGTAAAACAGAATGAAATACACAGGATGCCCTTCCTGCATGGCCATGCCGATCTCTGAATCCCGTTTGGAACCGCCAATGCCCGGGCCATGTCCCGCCCTGGGATCAATAATCACCACAGGCCGGTTTCCCGGATCCAAAGTAATGCCCTTTTCCGGAATAATGCGCGCCAGATCGTGATTCACAGGACGCTCCAGAGAGCGTCCGTCCATGATGATTTCATATTCAAAGGTCAGCACCGGAGGCTGTCCCTTTTTCACAATATCCAGATAATCATTTCCCCGTTTCCGGAGAATATCCATAAAAAGAATGGAACGCTGCAC
>CAZHPS010000466.1:0-5459 GCA_964534335.1 uncultured Desulfobacterales bacterium | reverse complement strand
GTGTCAAAAGCCCCGGTGGGAACTTCCTTTTCCCGAAAACTGTATGCTGAGGAAAGAGAAAAATTTTTATGGGAAAGAGAAAGAAATGCCTGTGAAAAACGGTCTCCGTCTTTGCTGTCTGCTATGCCGTTATTTGTTGCGGGATCGTCAAATTCTCTGTAATACAGATGATCTTCTCCCTTACTGCTGTAAATGCTTCCGGATGCCAGCATTTCCAGATCATTGGAAAAGCGTTTTCCGTAAGTCATTCTGCCTTTATAACTTTCATACGATCCTGCCTCCGCGGACATTTCAAGGCCGTTTACAGATTTTCCCTTCCGGGTGATTACATTGATGACCGCAAAAAATGCGTTGGTTCCGTACAGACAGGAACCGGGGCCGCGGGTGATTTCCACACGTTCGATCAGGTCAATGTCTATGGGAAAATCCGTGCCAATCAAAGCCTGCTGAAAGATGGTGTCATTGAGGCGGTGACCGTCCACCATCAGAAGAACACGGGTGTTCAGATCGCCCAGACGGCTGAAGCCCCGCACACCGATATAATGATAGGTACGGTCATAGATTGTATAAACGCCGCTGACGCCGCTGACAATCTCTGCCAGATTCCTGTATCCGTAATTCCGGATATCCTCTGCCGTGACAATACTTACATATGACGGGGCTTCCGAGGATTTCTGCTGATATTTGGACGCGCTCCACACCATTTCCGTCTGTGTCTCGGCTTTGAGCCATTTGAATTCCTCATCAATTTCCTGCTCAATCCTGCGTTTGCGATCCTGATCGGTTTCTTCTGCCATAAGTGCCTGAGAAAAAGAAAAAATTACACACAGCAGGCAGAATACGCACAAAAAAGCACGTACAGGGATCGCAGATATTTTTTTCATTATCCTGCCTCCTTCAGACAGTTGCATTTATCCGCATACTCAGATCCACACTCCGGGCAGAATGGGTCAGCGCGCCGCAGGAAATAAGGTCAACTCCGGTATCGGCCAGGGAAATCAGTCTGTCTTTGCTGACATTGCCGGACACTTCCACCAGAGCACGGCCAGCAATGAATGCCACAGCCTCCCGGATACTGGGAATATCCATATTATCCAGCATGATTACATCAGCTCCCGCGTCAAGTGCCTCTGCGACTTCTGCCATATTCGTAACCTCCACTTCGATTTTCATGAGATGGGAGATGCTTTTCCGCACCTTTTCCACAGCCTTTCGGATACCGCCTCCTGCCGCGATATGGTTGTCCTTGATCAGCACACCGTCATAAAGTCCCATGCGGTGATTGGCTCCGCCGCCCATACGGACAGCATATTTTTCCAGAACACGCCAGCCAGGCGCGGTTTTCCGTGTATCCACCAGCTTCACAGATCGGTCTCCGAGTATGCTGACAAAGGAACGGACATGGGTGGCAATGCCGGACAGTCTCTGAAGAAAATTCAGAGCGGTGCGTTCCCCTTTGAGCAGGGCATGGAGTTTTCCCTCCAGCCGCACCACAATGCCGCCTTTTTCCACAGTATCGCCGTCCGCATATTCTGCGTCATAACGTATATCCGGGTCCAGATGGGCAAAAACCCTCCGGCCAATATCCAGCCCGGCAATGACCAGAGGCTCCTTTGCCACAATTTGGGCAGTGCCTGAACATTCCGGGGCTACAATCGGATCTGTGGTAATATCTCCGGGGCCAATATCCTCTTCCAGTGCCATCTGTATAAGTTTTTCCGTATAATCTGTCATCATTTCTGTAATTCCTTTCCGCCTGATTCTGAAAAATTTGGGGAATATTATAAGATACGGAATTATTTTTCAACTCCTATCACAGCAAAGATGATTTTTATTTCTTGCAGATATGCAGTCGGAAATGGTAAAAAGAACAGTATTTCGGAAAAAACGCAGAATTGGGCGGAACTGAACACCGGTAAAAAAGGAGACTCCTGATGCAGGAAGGAAAAAAGAAAATTCTGATAGTGGAGGACGAGCGGTATCACATTCATGTTCTTCTGGACATACTGAAACCTGATTACAGGGTTTCGGTATCCAAAGACGGGGAAGACGCGCTGCAAAAAGCAGCCTCATCCAATCCCCCTGACCTTATTCTGCTGGACATCATCATGCCCGGAATGTCCGGTTATGAGGTATGCAAACAACTGAAGGCCAATGAGAAAACTTCCGACATTCCGGTGATTTTCATCAGTTCCCTGAGTGAAGTCAGCGACATTGTAAAGGGTTTTTCCCTCGGCGGCATGGATTATATCACCAAACCCTTTCAGTCTGACGAGGTTTTGGCGCGTGTCCGTACCCACCTTGCCATGCGGGATATGCAGATGCGGCTGGAAGACCAGAATATCCGCCTTGTCCATGAAATCGGGGAACGGGAAAAAGCACAGGCAGATCTTCACAAAGCCAATGAGGAACTGGAGATGCGCGTGGCACAGCGGACTGCACAGCTCGCAGAGGCAAATAAGGAACTGGAAAAAGCCAAAGAGATGGCAGAATCTGCCAGCCGGGCCAAAACCGAATTTCTCTCCCGTATCAGTCATGAACTCCGCACACCCCTGAGTCCCATTGTGGGAATGACGGATTTGCTGCTCATGTCGGAAAATCTGGAAGCACAGCAGAGGGAATTTCTCACAACTGTTCAGGATTCAGCGCAACATCTTTCGGAACTGATTGACGGACTGATTGAACTGACACAGTTGGAATCCGAAGATGCGGAGCCGATCACGCAGGCCTTCAGTCCGGCCATGCTGCTGGAGTCTGTTGCGGAAAACCTTTCCTTTGAAGCTGATGCCAAAGATCTGGAATTGACATATCATACAGATTCGGACATCCCGGATTCACTGACAGGTGATCCGGATCGCGTGGAAAAAATTCTGATGAAACTCGGGGGCAATGCAGTCAAGTTTACAGAAAAAGGCAAAATTCACATTTCTGCTGGCATTGCGGAAAAAAGGGAAAATGAGATGATTGTGCAGTTTTCCGTAAAAGATACCGGCATTGGCATTCCTTCGGAAAAACTGGCTCATCTGTTTGAGGACTTCACACAGGCAGACGGCTCCTCCACCCGTGAATACGGCGGGATGGGAATGGGCCTGACTCTGGTGAAACGCATGGTCACGCTGATGCACGGCAGACTCTGGGCAGAAAGTACGGAGGGGGAAGGCAGCACCTTCCATCTCGAACTGACCTTTCAGGTATAGTCTGTTATTATGGAGTTACCAGCTCGATACACATACGATCCGCCGTGGTGGATTATAATGTATAACCTCGCTGCGACTATAGGCATAATTGCGTTGTATGCTCTTCATCTGATTTCCATCCCAAAATGTCTGACAGTCGTTTCTTTTATGATATTGTTTGTAATGTCTCTTACTGTCCGCAGAGTGTTGTTCAAACGATACATTGAACTTGGAGAAGATGCTCTTTTGCTTCCGACAGGATTTTTTCACCGCCATACTGCCCGAATTCCGTACACAGCAATTCACCAGGTTTGGGAGTCCCGATGGATTTTCGGCACTGTCCTTTATCTTCGGACAGAACAACGAAAGTACGAAATACTTTGCGGGCTGCTTTTAAATATTGATGACTGTCTTGCTGTCAGGAAATTTTTAACCGCAGTTGTATCCAATGGTTCGGTGAATTTTTTGTATTTTTACTGTTTGATATTTCAGACAGTTAAGATGTTATAATAATGCCACCCCTTGCGGGGTTGGGATTGTGTCTGTGACGGATTTGCTATAATAATTTAACCCTTACGGGGTTAAATGAATCCCGCAAGGGATGAAATTATTATAGAAACGGCATTCACAAAAAACAGACCAAATCCCGCAAGGGATGAAATTATTATAGTGTCTGTAAAGATTTGCTATAACAATGCCCCCCTGCGGGGTTAAATTAATCCCGCAAGGGATGAAATTATTATAGAAACGGCATTCACAAAAAACAGACCAAATCCCGCAGGGGATGAAATTATACTGATAACTGGCAACTGCAAGATTCGGAGGGAATCATGGAATACTGGGATCAGGAAAAAGAATGTATGAACCGGGAGGAAATCGGGCAGGTGCAGTTGGAGCGGCTCCAGTCCACCCTGAACAGAGTATACAAAAATGTCCGGCATTACCGCAATACTTTCCGGGAGATGGATTTCATGCCTGAAGATTTCCGTACTTTGGATGATCTGCGGAAACTGCCTTTTGTCACCCGTCAGATTCTGATGGAAAACTATCCTTATGGCATGTTTGCTGTTCCGCTGCGGGAAGTGGTGCGCCTGCACGCGCCTGTGCTGAATCAGGATGATCCTGTGGTCATGGGATTTACCCGGAACGATCTGAAAAACTGGGCGGAACTCATGGCACGCAATCTTACAGCCGCAGGACTCACCAAAGATGATGTCATACAGGTTTCGCCCAGTCTGGGAATTATGACCGGTTCCTTTGGTGTGCAAATGGGAGCGCAGCTTATTGGCGCGTCCGTGATTCCCATGCCCGGAGGAAAATTTCCCGCGCAGGTGAAAATCATGCGCGATTTCCGCACCACAGCAATTGCTGCCACGCCGACCTTTGCTTTGGGACTTTTGCGGTCAATGGAGGAAATGGGTGTGGAACCCAATATCCTGTCACTGAAATGCGGCATTATCGGCTCAGAACCCTGGTCTGAAATTATCCGGGCTGAACTGGAATCCAAACTGCATATCAGAGTTACAGACACTTACAGTCTTGCGGAAATCTTCGGACCTGCTGTGGCATGGGAATGTCCGGATAAAAAAGGACTGCATATCAGCGAAGATCATTTTATTCCGGAAATCATTGATCCGCACACAGGGGAAAATCTTCCTCCGGGCAAAGAGGGGGAACTGGTCATCACCACCATTTCCAAACAGGCTTTTCCTCTGATCCGTTTCCGCACCGGCGATATTTCCGGCATAAATTATGAACCATGTGCGTGCGGACGCACCCACTGCCGACTGTCGCGCATCAGCAGACGCTGTGATGAAGCCTTTGTGATGAACGGAAGCCGCATTGTTCCGGAGCAGGTTGGCCGTGTTCTGGCACGTCTGACAGGAAGCGAACAGGTTTTCCAGCTTCTGATTGAACGGCAGGACGCTCAGGATCGCCTGACTGTGCTGGTGGAAATCTCGGATGCCATCTTTTTTGATGACATGAACCGGCAGCGGCGGTTTGTGGACGAACTGCACAGGGTCATTTCCGAATCCCTGGGCTGGGAAGTGTCTGTGAAACTGGTGGAACCCGGAACCTTTGACCCCAGACAGCGGATTGCGGATCAGAGGATCTTTGCCAGTGCCATATGATTTTTTTGGGGACATTGGCTCAAATCCTCTGAAAAATATCAGCAAATTTAAATTATTATATAAAATTTCAGACTTATACCAATCCGCTTTCAAAACATGGGCATGCCAAATGCTGTTTTTTCGTGTTTTTCGTGTTTTTCGTGGCAAAAAA
>CAZHPS010000465.1:0-5470 GCA_964534335.1 uncultured Desulfobacterales bacterium | reverse complement strand
AAATTTTAACTTCCTGTAATTATAAATGATATAATATTTTTGTCCGGTAGTAAGCATTTTTATACTTCTGCCGGGCAGATTTTAACCGCAGAGTCACACAGAGTTTCCGCAGAGTCACACAGAGTTTTTCTGTGCGGAATTCAGATCTGAATCTGAACCTCTGCAAATGTTTCAGGTAATGGTATAGGCAAACAAAAATTTTCATGTATTCAAAAAACCGGATTTTTCTGAAAAATCCGGTTTTTCGGAAAATTTTCGGATAGTGGGTCAAACCGGTTTATAATGTCATCCCTTTCGGGATTCAGGTTTGTTTTTTTGGATTTTTGCTATAATAATATCAATCCTTTCGGATTTTTACGCCCCGCCATGTTTCAGGCAATCAGCAGCGCATATCTGACGCAGTTGGCAATTTCCTCGTCAATTTCCGCATAAATAAGCTCATCGCTTTTTTCATCCGGTGATTTCCCCTTCAGAGAAATTCCCTGTTTCCGTATGATTTTCAGGGACTGCTGCCGGATGCTCTCTATGTTCCGCGATCCGTCCATCAGGGGAAGAAGAACATAACCGTAAGTATTTTCCAGCTCAATGGTCTGGTGAAGCAGATTGCTTACCCGCTTCTGATTCTGTGCGATCTGATGCCGTGCCAGTTCACCTGCTTTGGGAAAGGAAGATGGTTCCGTGACAAACTGCGGTTTCCATACATGGATGCTGAGCATATTCACGGAAAAAGCTGTCTGCAGCACCTCACACAGGGCAGAGATTTCCCTGTCTGCTGTTTCAATGCCGTATTCCTGTCCCAGAGTGACAATTTCATCAAACCCTGCTCGGTGGGGCCAGATCCGGGACAGATGCACCAATGCCAGTCTGGGCAGCAGTTCATCTGTCACCAGCACTGCTTTTTCTCCTTCAGGCCGGAACCGCAGTCCCGGCATCCGGATCAGTTCTGCCGGGTCTTTTTCTTTTTTCACAGTGTTTTCCTCTGCATCCATGCAGCATATTCTGCCGGAAAAAAGGAAATTTTTCATCACTGCCGGATTCAACTGCCGGTTCAGTGCGATATGTTCATGACACAGAAGGGTTTTGCGGAATTTGCGGCCTTTGATGAAATCCAGAAGCTGTTCTTTGGCAATGATGCTGTTTCCTGCCAGTTTGCGAAGGGTTTCCGCTATTTCAGGTTTGAGAAAAAAATCCTGCATTTCGGAAAAATCTGCCTCGGCAAGAAAACGGAGTCCGTATTTCTGCGCTCCTGCCATGAATTCGGAAAAATAAAAAGGCTGGTTGATTTCAGCGAGACGGTCATGGTACAGGTAATTGCTGACGATGACAGGCCGGATTCGTGACAGGTTTTCCATCTGATCTTTCAGCACTTCACTGTACACTCCCCCGGATTCGGCAGAGGCGCTGGCCAGAAACTGCAGAATGGCAAGTGCCTGTATATTTTTCTGTTCGGGTGATGATACAGAAGCCGTATGAAAAAGCATGGCATCATTCGCGATCCGGTTAAGATGACCGCCCGGATAGGCATTGTAACTCACATACACAATTCCCTGTTCTGCCAGACAGTGCCGGAAAATCCACAGCATTTTTTCCCGGATATTTTCCGGAACCCAGGAATAAACACCATGGGCAATGATATAGTCAAATTTTCCAATGTCTTCCCCAATATCCAGAATATCACGGGAAAACATTTTCAGATTCCGCAGCCCGAGCTGCTCTGCCAGCATACTGCCCCGTGCAATGGCCTGATCTGAGAGATCAAAACCGACAAATTCGCTCTCCCCAAGTCCAAAAGCCATGGGAATCAGGTTGCCGCCGTCCCCGCATCCCAGTTCAAGCACCCTGCATTTTGGGATGTCCGCAGGCTGCATTCCGAAAAGCCTTCCCAGGGCAGCCATATGATCCGGGTGGGTATAAGGTACTGCATGGCTCTGGTAGGGAACCCGGTTATAACGGTATTCCGCACCTGATTCAGTTTCATTCATTGCCAGTCCTTTCCTGCTGTGTTTTTGGTCTGTGCGCTGCAAAAACCGGATTTTTCCAAAAAAATCCGGTTTTTCTGCTGTGTTTCAGTTTGGGGAATTGTTCCCGCGCCGGAAAATATCAAGCCAGTTTTTCCGCCTTTTCCGGAATCCTGCACTGTCCCTGTCTGCTTCTGCATCTGAATCTTCAGGGGGCAGGACTTCAGGTTCAGTCCTATGATCAGATTGGGATAGCTCCGGTTCTGTGTCTTCAGCCTGAATGCCGTCTGTAAAATACCGGGGCAGGGAACCTCCGAATTCCCTGACAGCGTGTGTATAGGGAATCTGATCCTCTGTACGGAATTCATATGCGAAATTCCCGGCCGGATCAAAATAAATATGAATTTCATCGCAGTGTTCGCCTCGGGCCATGCGCCGGAGCAGTTCACCGGAAAGTTCCGGCAGCAGGCTGTGGGTGAGGATATTGTCCACATTCCGCGCTCCTGTATCTGTATCCGTGCATAGGGCTGCGATCTTCGCTGCCATATCCCGTGCATAGGACAGGTGAATGCGGTGATGTGTCTGAAAACGTTCCTGAATTTTTTCCATTTTCAGACGCACAATCTCAGCGATTACATTTTCCGTGAGCGGATAATAGGGAACTATGACCAGACGCCCCAAAAATGCGGGTTTGAAATATTCCAGAAGTTCGGGACGTATCATTTCCCTTATGGCATCAGGTTCCGGAACCTTTGCGCTGGCTCCGCAGATATGAAGCATTGTGGCCGCGCCCACATTGCAGGTCATCAGAATCACTGTGTTCCGGAAATCCACCACCTGTCCTTCAGAATCCTCCATCATGCCTTTGTCAAACACCTGATAAAAAAGCTCCATGACATCAGGATGTGCTTTTTCCACCTCGTCGAGCAGCACAACACTGTAAGGACGCTGGCGCACGGCCTCGGTCAGGACACCGCCTTTTCCATGTCCCACATATCCGGGAGGAGAACCTTTGAGACCTGAAACCGTATATGCCTCCTGATATTCAGACATATTGATGACAATCATGTTCCTGTCACCGCCATAGAGAATATCTGCCAGCGCAATGGCTGTTTCAGTCTTTCCGATACCGCTGGGCCCGGTGAGCAGGAACACGCCCACAGGTTTTCCCGGATCATCCAGATTGGCCCGGTAGGTTTTGATTCTGCGGCAGATGCTTTCCAAAGCATGGGACTGGCCGATAATGCGCTCTGAGAGTTTTTCTTTGAGTTCCAGAACAGTGCTGATCTCATCTGTCATCATTTTGCCCACAGGAATGCCGGTCCAGTTGGAAATCACCCGTGCAACCGTGTCACTGTCCACACAGGTGGGAACCATAGGGGATTTGCCCTGCACAGCCCCAAGTTCTGCTTTGAGAGCATTGAGCTGCCCAGCCTCTTTGCGGTTTTTGTCCCCGGTATTTTTCCCTGCGCGGCCATTGCTGTATTCTGCTGCAATTTTTTTCTGCAGATCAATGATCTTCCGGGCCAGTTCCTTTTCCTTTTCCCACTGTTTTTCCAAATCCTCTTTTTGGGCATTGAGATCAGAAAGGATTTTTTCCAGTTCCGCAATGCGTTCTGCATGATCCAGCCCTGTGGCCTGTTCCCGGTACAAAAGGCCGAGTTCTGTTTCCAACTGATCAGCCTGCTGTATGCGATCCTCTATTTCCGGGGGCGTGGAATTCTGTCCGATAGCCACCCGTGCGCATGCTGTGTCCATCACACTGATGGCCTTGTCCGGCAGTTGGCGTCCTGTGATATAGCGGTGGGACAGGCGCACGGCATCCTGCACAGCTTCATCCAGTATGATGACATTGTGATAGGCCTCCAGGTTGGGAGCCAGTCCCCGGATCATTTCCACAGCACTGGCCTCATCAGGTTCCTCGACTTTTACCACCTGAAACCGCCGTGCCAGCGCGGGGTCTTTTTCAAAATATTTCTTGTATTCCGACCATGTGGTGGCAGCAATGGTGCGCAGTTCGCCCCTTGCCAGAGCTGGTTTGAGCAGATTGGCTGCATCTCCCATGCCTGCGGGGCCGCCTGCGCCAATCATGGTATGTGCCTCATCAATAAACACAATAATGGGACGCGGGGAGCTGGTCACTTCATCAATCACGGATTTAAGACGTTTTTCAAATTCCCCCTTAATGCCTGCACCGGCCTGCAGCAAAGCCAGATCCAGCAGCCGCAGAGACACATTTTTCAGGGGCGGAGGCACATCGCCTTTGGCAATGCGCCGGGCCAGTCCCTCCACCACAGCGGTTTTGCCCACGCCTGCATCTCCGGTCAGAATAGGATTGTTCTGCCTGCGCCGGGTGAGAATGTCAATCAACTGACGGATTTCCATATCCCTGCCCAGAATCGGATCAATAAGACCGCTCCGTGCCCGGGCTGTCAGATCAATGGTGTACTGGTCAAGGTTTGGTGTCTGCGATTTGGGCGGGGAAGCACCCGAAGGGGTTTCAGAAGGGGACGAGGGCGGACTGCCTGCATCCTCCTTTGAATCGCGGATGATTTCGCTGATGTCGTTTTTCAGGGCTTCGCGGGGAATCCGTTTGAGTGCAGGCGAGGATTCAAAAATCACCATGCGCAGATCATTGTGGTCAACAAGGGCCAGAAGAATGGCGGCAGAGCGTATCTTAGGGGAATTGAAATGAAGCGAGGAAAGCATCCAGGACTGCTCCATGAGCCGGAGAATATGCGGGGAAAGTGCAGGAGTGCGGTTATTGCCCCGCCGGAAACGCTCAATAAAGCGTGTCAGATCCTTTTTGATGTCCTCTGGCCGGATTTCATAATAACGGAGCAGGAGCTGCAGATCAGTGTCAGGAATGTCAAGAATCGCAAGCACATAATGCTCCAGTTCCACATTGTAATTGGTATGGGAGACACAGAGTTCTGCGGCCTTTTCCATGCCCCTGCGGCAGACCGGGTTCAGTTTGTCAATGAGAGACTGCAGATCAAGGTTCATAAATCACCTTAGGAATATGTTCAGTCAGTTGAAAAACAGTGCGGAAGGGTTGTCAGATGTCAGGAACAGAAAGCAGTCCTGACACATGACATCTTTATAGGATTATGCGGATAAAAGCAAGCAAAATTGGCAGTGGAATAATTTATACTGATCCAAATTTGGTTTTTCCGAAAACCGGAACAAATTCTTATAATCCGGTTCCCAAATGCCTCTGACTCACGGGTAAAACAATTTCGGTGCCGTAAAAAAAGCAAAATTTGGATCAGTATAGTACATGACCACGTTGAATTTTATATATTCCCCTCTTGAGAGGGGGCAGGGGGTGTGTTACCGGACTGTGCAGTTCCGGACACACCCCTGCCCATCTCAGGAGGGGAATTGATACCATAAAATCCAAATTGGTTATGTAGTACATGACCACGTTGGATTTTGGATAATCAGCGTAGGTTGGATTAGGTTCTGTTGACATTTTGATTTTGTAGCATATCTTGGATGCCATGAAAACC
>CAZHPS010000464.1:0-5476 GCA_964534335.1 uncultured Desulfobacterales bacterium | reverse complement strand
CAGACCGGGCTGGATCGGCGCACAGTGAAAAAACATATTCTGGAGTGGCAAAAGAGCGGAGAGGAAGATGTATCGTCATAATTTTCTGCAAACATATTATGAGCATTCAAAATGCTGTTTTTTCGTGCTGTCCGTGTTTTTCGCGGTTAAAATCCCCGAACTTTGAAAGCTGTTTGGTATAAGCAAGCGTTGAAACATTATATCAGACTCATGTTACTATCTGTATTTGAAACCATTTTTATCCACAGGAGGATTATCCATGAAAAGAATTGATCAGGATTGTGTTGCGGACATCGGTTTTGAAATGAAATGGAGAAGTCCGGAAGCTGCACACACAGAACGCTATGAGGCCATGAACGCAAATTTCTGGCGGGATATATTCCCCGGAAATTTTTATGAAAAACTTATTGGGAAAAGTGCGGGGGATACTGTGCAGATTTCCCCTGCACCGGGAAAAGGTTTGCCACCATATGATCCGTCCAAAAGTTTTTCACTCGGAATTGAGCGTTTTGATACAAAATTTATGCCGGAAAGAGAAATTTTTCCCCGTGCAGGGCGTTTTTATCCCAAAGGCATATTAAAGGATGTGTACGGCATATTCCGCCAGAATATGGAGCCTTTCCGGTGCACAGCCCTGCAAAACGGTCATCTGAATGCGGATTTCAACCATCCCCTGGCCGAATATCCGCTGGAACTGACTGCCTGTATAAAGAATGTGGAGAGAAAAAACGAAGAACGCGGAGGCGGTTGCAATGACTGGCTGAATGTGATTGCCACCGGCCACGGTATGCAGGCCCGGTGGCAGAAACATCCCACAGATTATTTTTCAGACAGTCCCTTTGACCGGGAAGATGCATCAGATGATGATCAGTTTTACCGCCAGCCGCGCTTTGTTCATCATATTGACGCGGCAGCCATTGGTGTGATCAGAGAGATATACGGTCACATTCTCAAAGACGGCATGAAAGTGCTTGATCTGATGAGCAGTTGGACTTCCCATATTCCGGAAAACATACAGCCGGAAAAACTGACAGGGCTGGGCATGAACATGGCGGAACTGGAAAAAAATGACAGACTGACGGATCGGATTGTCCATGATCTGAATGAAAAACCTCAACTGCCTTTTGATTCAGGAAGCTATGATGCCATTCTCTGCACCGTGTCTGTGGAATACCTGATTCATCCCCAGACTGTGTTCAATGAAATGGCACGGATACTGAAACCGGGCGGTGTGGCTGTGATGACTTTTTCCAACCGCTGGTTTCCGCCCAAAGTCATAAAAATATGGAAGGAACTCAGTGAATTCGAGCGGATGGGGCTTGTGCTGGAGTATTTTATGGGAACCGGAAAATTCCGGAATCTGGAAACCCTTTCTGTGCGCGGACTTCCCCGTCCCTGGGATGACAAATATTTCCCGCAGATGCGCTACTCAGATCCTGTGTTTGCCGTATGGGGAACACGGGATGAACTGCTGCGATAAGTAAGGTTCCATAAATTTTCGGGCATAAAATTTTCAGAAAAACCGGATTTTTTGGAAAAATCCGGTTTTTTGAATACACGAAAATTTTTGTTTTCCTACTTATATATGAAATCTGAAAAAAATTTCATGTCCCGGCTTTTTTCAGTCTGCCACGAAGTCTCACGAAGCGGTCAGGAAAGCGGTTTCAAATCCAGTTCTTTGGCAATCTCCTCAGACACCCGGCGTACAAAAATATCAAAATCCGCACCTTCAATTGGCGCACCGGGCGCGGGGACTTTTTTCAGATCAGCCGGGTGCATCAGCACAGGCCGGTTTTGCAGAGCGGGATCAGGTTTTATTCCGAATTCCGGGGGAAACCGGTTTTCAAAATACATTTCCTGAAAACCTGCAAATTTCAGGGCATGGGCAGTGGAATCCACAACAGCCTCCTCATCTTTTCCCACAATGCCCTGTTTTACGGCTTTGACCAGACCTGCAAGGGATTCGCCCCCGTGAGTGCAGGCAATATGGCCGTTGCGGTTGGCTGTCAGTTCCCAGTCCATGATTTCCTGCTCTGTGACTTGTGCAAAGAAAACCCGCTGTTTACCTGCCATTTTGTTATACTGATCCGCAAGATGAATCACGCGCGGCATGGAAACCGGGTTGCCGATCATCGCGGCCTGGGCTGTGCTGGGTTTTACCGTAACCGGGACAAATTTCCGTTTCTTGGGATCAGATTCCAGATAGTATTTGTACACCGGATTGGCATGTTCAGACTGCACACCAATGATTTTCGGCAGAGTGCGGATGATGCCGGTTTCAAAAAATTTGAGAAAACCGCTCATCACAGCCGTGATATTGCCTGCATTGCCAATGGGCACAACCACCACTTTGTTTTCCATTTCATACTCAAAATCCTGCGCAATTTCGTATGAATAAGATTCCTGCCCTAAAATACGCCATGCGTTTTTGGAATTGAGCAGCGCAACATTGTAGTTGTCTGCCAGATGCTCCACAACCTTCATGCAGTCATCAAACACGCCCGGAATTTCAAACACAGACGCGCCGCTGCCCAGCGGCTGGGACAGTTGCTGAGGCGTGACTTTTTTGTGCGGAAGCAGCACAGCGGATTTGATATGGGGTTTGAGATAAGCTGCATACAGGGCCGCCGCTGCTGACGTGTCTCCTGTGGATGCACAGATAGCCAGCACATCAGACACAAGCCCGCTGTTCACCAGGAAATTGATATAACTCATCGCGCTGGCCATGCCCCGATCCTTGAACGATGCGCTGGGATTCTGACCATCGTTTTTGAACCAGAATTTCACTCCGGCCTTTTCCTGCATACTGGCATTGGCCTCCACAATGGGCGTATGTCCTTCTCCCAGATACACAACAGAATCCAAAGGAATTACCGGCCCGATGAATTCATGGTAGAGATAAATGCCTTTGAGTGCGGGTATGTGCAGCATCCTGCGAAAATCAAAAATCCTGCGCCATGTTTCCGCGGGGATTTCTTTGAGCCGGTCAAAATTTTCATCATAAAGCAGCAGCACCTGACCGCAGTCCGGGCAGGTGTAAAGCAGTTTTTCAATGCCGTATTCTGATTGGCATCCCAGACACCGGTAAATGAGTTTTCCTTTGGGCTGGGGAATCAGAAAAGGCTGTATCTCTTTGGGGAAATGTTCAGGTTTCATGTGATTTTCCTTTTGTCTGTTTTGCTGATTTTTCTCCGTTCCCGCGATTATTGCATGAAAGAGCAGATATTCAAATCTGCATAAAGATATTTAACCGCATGGAACGCAATGTTTGTGCAAAAAAAAACAAAAATTTTCTGCTTTGCACCCATCAGCGATTTAATATATGCGGCATGGGTCAAATCGCTTGACAATCCTGTTTTAACCGCAGAGTAACGCAGAGTTTTCCCATAGTCACACAGAGTTTTAGGTGATTTCCTGAAAAGAATCTGCCAAAGGAGTGCCAAACTGAAAGTCCGGCAGTGTCTGAAGGAGTCACCGACTTTCACTCTGTGACTCCTTCAGACATGGTAAATTCATATTTGGAAATCGCCTTAAATTCAGATTTAACATTTAAAAGGAATGCTCTTTGTGCTTGAATCCGACTTCTGAAATAACTTCGGGCCGATTTTTTCCAGCCCGCCCATATAAGGCCGCAGGGCTTTGGGAATCAGCACTGTTCCATCTTCCTGCTGGCAGTTTTCCAGAATCGCGGCAAAGGTGCGTCCCACAGCCAGACCGGAACCATTCAGAGTGTGAACCAGTTCTGTGCCTTTTTTCCCTTTGCGTTTGAAGCGGATATTGGCACGTCTGGCCTGAAAATCCTCAAAATTGCTGCACGAGGAGATTTCCCGGTAGGTGTTCTGGGAAGGCATCCAGACTTCAATATCATAGGTTTTTGCAGAGGAAAATCCCATATCACCCGTGCAGAGTGTGATGACCCGGTAAGGCAGTTCCAGCCGTTTCAGAATGGTTTCCGCATTTTCCAGCAGTTTTTCCAGTTCTGCATAGGAATTTTCCGGCAGCGTGAATTTGACCAGTTCCACCTTGTTGAACTGGTGCTGGCGGATCAGACCCTTCGTGTCCTTTCCGTAGGAACCGGCCTCAGACCGGAAACAGGGTGTATAAGCAGTGAAGTAAATGGGCAGCTTTTCCTCCTCCAGCACATCTCCGCTGTAAATATTGGTGACAGGAACCTCTGCGGTGGGAATCAGAAAATAATCCCAGTTTTCCAGTTTGAAAAGATCAGCCTCAAACTTGGGCAGCTGACCGGTTCCGGTCATGGTTTTGCGGTTGACCATAAACGGGGGCAGCACTTCGGTGTATCCATGCTCTGTGGTATGGATGTCCAGCATGAAATTGATCAAAGCCCGTTCCAGCCGTGCGCCCTGTCCCAGATACAGGGGAAAACGTGCGCCCGCAAGTTTGGCTGCCCGCTCCAGATCCAGAATACCGAGTTTTTCCCCAATATCACAATGATCTTTGATTTCAAAGGAAAAAACCGGGGGAGTGCCGACTTTTTTCACTTCCGGATTGTCCTTTTCATCCTTTCCCACAGGAACCGATTCATGGGGAATATTGGGCAGATTCAGGAGGATATTCTGCACCATGTCCTCGGATTCTGCCAGAATCCGATCCAGTTCCTTCACCCGCGCGGATACTTCCCGCATTTCCAGTACCAGTTCCTGCGCGTCCTGGCCTTTTTTCTTCATCCCGGCAATCTGCTCGGAAACCGTGTTCCTCCGGTTACGGAGTCCCTCTATTTCCAGAAGAACTTCCCGTCTCTGATCCTCACATTTCTGAAAATTATCCAGATTCGCTGTGTCTCCCCGTTTTGCCAAAGCTTTGCGAACCTCAGATAAATTTTGCCTTACAAACTTGATTTCCAGCATAATAATTCCTATATTCCAAAAAGTATTTTAAAATAATGGGGGTTAGTTATCCTGCTCCCTTTCGGTCTGTGCAGGGGATTGTGTCTGATTCCAGACTGATTCCAGGGCCGATGATGAATCTTTTTTAGCACGGCATCTGTTTTTGGTCAATGATTATTATAAGTTGACTTTGGATTGCAGTCATTTGCACTGAAAAGAAAAAATACCAGGGAGAATCGAATGGACGAAATCAGAGAAAAAAAACTCAGTATCCGTCAGGAAATGGAACAGATGATGGCAGGACTTTCTGCCGGGGAACTGGATGGAAAAACAAAGATCATTGTGGATCGGCTGTTTGAATTTGCCAATTTCGTGGAATCCAGAATTCCCCTGCTTTATGTGAGTCAGGGATTTGAAATAGCCAGCGAATCCATTATCCGGAAGTCTTACAAATTTCATAAAATTGTTGTGCTTCCTTTTTTTGAGAAAGACAAACGGAATGTGAGACTGCTGAAGGTGGATGATTTTGACAATGATCTGAGACCGGGCGGCCCTAGGGGAGTGCCGGAACCGGATCCGGAAAAATGCAAAAAAGTTCCCCTTGACAAGGTGGATATTGCCATTGTTCC
>CAZHPS010000463.1:0-5492 GCA_964534335.1 uncultured Desulfobacterales bacterium | reverse complement strand
ATAAAATAAAAGTTGATAATCCCCACAAAAATGATAAAGGAAAAGAAACTGAACAGGGAACCCAGTCCGGAGAAAATGCCTTTTGTCGCAATGCCCACTGCTTCCAGACCGCCGGAGGCCATTTTTTTCAGCCCCGGAAGCAGGGCAGAAATGATTTTTTCATAATCCATCTGGATTTCATTGATTTTGTTCTGTACAATCCCAAGCAGTTCCGCATCAACCTGAAAATACGGGTTATGGGCCAGTTTGTCCAGAAGCGGGGGAAAACCGGCTTTTACGGTATGGAACAGCCGGACAAATTCGCTCAGCACAGTGGGGATCAGAAAGGCCAGCAGGACAAAAACAGCCAGAATAATAATCAGGTACAGGGCAAGGGTTCCCATAATCCGGCCCAGTTTCAGGTGCTGCTGCAGATGGATGACCACAGGCGCGAGAATATAGGCCAGGAGCAGGGCAGCCAGAAAAGGCGTAAGCACGTCCAGTATCAGGACTATGCCGCCTTTGAGCAGGCTGAAGGTGTAAAATCCGAAAGTGATGATTCCCATAAAACCCACAGCATAAACGATTTTCCGCAGCAGCGGATCGGAAATTCTGAAATCAGACATAATATTTTCCCCCTTTGACAAGTTGTCAGTTGCCAGTTGTCAGTGAACAGTTATCAGTTGTCAGTGAACAGTTACCAGTTATCAGGTGTCAGGAAAAAAACGGTAGTGGGTCAAATCCGCTGATCTGAGTCTGACACCGGTACCGGAAAAATCCGCAAGGATTGAAATTATTACAGAAAAAGTTGAAAAAAACAAACCGGAATCCCGAAAGGGATGACATTATCAGCCGATTTGACCCACTGTCAAAAAAACGAAACCCGTACCCAGTTCCCGGAACCCAATATCCGGTATCGGAAAACTCAACCATAATTTTTTCAATACGGCAAGAGTAAAATCCATTTCAGGAAAGGAAAAGCACAATGCAGACAAAAAATATCCGTTATATCCTCATTTTCCTGCTTGGGCTGCTTGTGTTCAACTGGCCGGTGCTGAGCATTGCCGGGAGCCGGGGGACAGATGTTTTTTTTCTTTACCTGTTTTCCGCATGGATATTCATCATTGTGCTGATCTTTGTCAACGGACTGACCCGGCCGGATATCCAAAATGACCTGCATGCGGATACCGGACTTTCCGATGCTGTCACGGAAAATTCAGACTCTTCCCTGCGCAAAGGGGAAGGCATTACCCAAACAGACGGATCTCCCCATGTTTGATGCATCCACCGTTATAGCGGTATTCTGCCTGTATATGGCAGGGCTTTTCTGTCTGGCCAGATGGGCGGAAAAAAAGTCGGTCAAAGGTTTCAACCCGGCCAGCAACGGCATAGTCTATTCCCTGACCCTTGCCGTGTACTGCACTTCCTGGACTTTTTATGGCAGCGTGGGCAACGCGGCAGAATCAGGAATGATGTTTCTGACCGTTACCATAGGCCCGACAATATCTTTTATTCTGGGTGAAACAGTTCTGCGCAAACTCATCCGCATCAAGAATATGCACAGAATTACCAGCATTGCAGATTTCATCTCTGCCCGGTATGGCAAATCCCAGATGATTGCCGCTCTCTCCACTGTGATCTGTCTGACCGGCGCGGCTCCGTATATTGCACTTCAGCTCCGTGCTGTCATCTCCACTTTTGGCATTATTGCCGGAAACGGGGAATCCCCGCTGCCCTGGATCGGAGATTTTGCCGGGCCGGTTGTTGTAACACTGATGATACTGTTCACCAACCTGTTCGGGGTACGGCGCATGGATCCCACGGAACGGCATACCGGAGTTATGCTGGCCGTGGCTGCAGAATCGCTGGTAAAACTTGCAGCCTTTCTTGCCGCAGGCATTTTTGTCACTTTTTATATCCATGACGGATTCGGCAGTATGATGACAGAGATTTCAGACAGGGGATTGAGCAGTCTCCAATGCCTGAAACCTATGAATCCGGGAGATTATGTGACATGGACAACCCATCTGGTGCTGTCCATGTCTGCTGTGTTTTTTCTTCCCCGGCAGTTTCATGCGGCAGTGGTGGAAAATTTTCATGAAAACCACATCCGCACAGCCATGTGGCTTTTTCCCCTGTATCTGGTGCTGATCAGCATTTTCACATGGCCCATTGCCCTGGGCGGGATTCTGGAGGGATTTCCCCTGGGAAAAGCAGACACCTTTCCCCTTCTCATTCCTTTTGCACACGGGCACCGCTGGCTGTCCCTTTTTGTGTTCATTGGCGGATTTTCCGCAGCCACCGGCATGATTATGGTCAGTTCCATGACCCTTTCCACCATGATGACCAATCATCTGCTTTTTCCCGCAGTGAGCCGATACAGCCTGCTCAGATTTCTGCGTCCCCATCTGCTGGAATGCCGATGGGCGGCTGTCACCCTGATTATTGTCATGGGATACTGTTTTGAAAGAATTCTGGGAGAAAACTGGATGCTGGTCAATATCGGGATGATTTCCTTTGCCGCGTTTCTGCAGTTTGCGCCTGCTGTTCTGGGAGGAATTTTCTGGATACGGGGCAGCAGAACCGGTGCACTTGCCGGACAGTCTGCGGGTTTTTTCATCTGGTTTTACACCCTTCTCTTACCCGCGTTTGCAAAAAGCAGCGGATTTCTCACTGATTTTCTTCAAAACGGCCTGTGGGGGCTGGCATTTCTCCGGCCCGAACATCTTTTGGGTCTCCGTCTTCCTGATCCCCTGAGTCATGCTGTATTCTGGTCTTTGTGCTTCAATATTTTTTTCTATATCATGGGCTCTGTCTGCTTCAGGCAGAGCACCGAGGAACTGGCTCTGGCAGCGGAATTTACCCAAATCATGCCGGAACACAGGCCCGGATTCCGGTCAGGCCGTAAAAGGGGCATTTCCCTGGCTGACAAAAAAAATGTGATTCTCCGTATGCTGGAACAGTATTTCCGGCCAGGGGAAGCGGCTGCAATGGTGGATGAATGCCTTGCAAAAACAGGCATCAGGGAAAAGAAAAAGATTTCCATTGATGAACTGTCCGGACTGTACGGAGAAGTGGAAAAGGGGCTGTCCGGCGCGGTGGGTTCGGCCACGGCCCATGTGGTGATGCAGAAAGCAGAGCTGTTTTCCCCGTCTGAGGCTGAGGAGCTTTCTGCCCTGTACGGCGAAATTCTGGCCGGAATGAAGATCACACCGGAAGAACTGCGGGAAAAAATTCTGTATTATGAGGAAAAAGAAGCCCTGCTCAAACTCCATGCAGCAGAACAGGAAATTATCATCCGGGAAAAGGAGCAGGAGATTGTCCGCAGAAAGGAAATGGAGGAGGAACTCCGGAAATCTGAAAAAAAATACAGGGATTTGTTTGAATCCGCGCCTGACGGCATTCTGATCAGCACAATGGATGGGGAAATCATTTCCTTTAACCGGGCTTTTATGAAGATGTTTCAGTTTGCGGAACCCTCAGAGGTGTTTGGGCTCAACTCATCGTGTTTGTATGCAAATCCTGAAGAGGAAAGGACAAAACTGCTTACTGATCTGAAATCAGAGGGAAGTCTCAGCAATTACCGGATACGGGGGCGGGATAAAAACGGCAGACAGTTTCCGGCCAGTCTTTCTGTGCGTCTGATCCGTTATGAGGGCAAAACCTGCCTGCAGGGTATTATCCGGGATATTACGGAAATCCGGAAAATGGAAAACAGTCTGAAACGCTATACTGAAAACCTGGAGCAGATGGTTGAGGAGAAAACCCGTGAGCTCACTGCTGCCAACATCAGCCTGTCTGCTGCGGTCACCAGCCTGGAGGAGACAAGAAAGCAGCTTGCCCTGAGTGCACACAGGGCCGGTATGGCAGAAATGGCAGTCTCGGTTCTTCATAATATCGGAAATGCTGTAAATTCGGTCAATGTCCGGATCTGCGGCATGGAAAAGCATATTCCTGAAAAAGAGTTACGGTCTCTGGAAAAAATACTAGATCAGTTCCGTATGCCGGAAATGGCACTGGCAGGCAGTGACGCGGACAAAGCCCGAAGGGAGCGTCTGCTTTCTTTTTTTGCACTTACAGTTGATATTTTCAGGGAAAAGAATAATATGTTCCGTGAAGATCTGGTTTTTCTGAGAAAAGGGCTGGATCATATCATGGAAATCATTGCTATCCAGCAGAAATATGCGGGCGTGCGGGGCATGGAAACCCTTGTGGATCTCAATGACATTATCCGGGACGCGGAGGAGATGCTCTCGGATTCCATTGTAAGACGGGGTATACAGACAGAGTTCATTCTCAAAGACATTCCCAGGCTTTTTCTGGATCGGAACAAAATGATCCAGAATTTTATCAACATTTTCAAAAACGCATATGAGTCTTTGGATATGGTTCCCCCGGAAAGGGAAAAACAGATCTGTGTCATCACAGGTCTTGAAAAAAACGGGGAAAAAGAATATGTTCAGGTAGTGATTGCAGATACAG
The DNA here is from genome assembly GCA_964534335.1 of uncultured Desulfobacterales bacterium. Lineage (GTDB taxonomy): Bacteria > Desulfobacterota > Desulfobacteria > Desulfobacterales > Desulfococcaceae > JAABRU01. The sequence goes on along the minus strand of CAZHPS010000463.1, from coordinate 1,031 downwards.
GCATTGGAATTTCGCCCGAAATCCGGGAAAAGGTTTTCCGTTTCAATTTTTCCACCAAGGGACGGGAAACCGGTTTCGGCCTTCATGACACGGCCAACTATATCCGGGTTCAGGGCGGTGAGATTGACATTCTGAGCGAAGGAACGGGCCGGGGAGCACAGGTGGTCATCAAACTGCCCATACCGGAAGGAGAAAGAAAATGAACAGGAAGATCATCGTGATTGACGATGAGGAATCCATTCTCAGGGATTACAGACTGATTTTGACATCCGCTGCCGGAGGTCTGTCCACTCTGGAAAAAGAGGCAGCAGCCCTGGAGGCCGAACTGTTCGGCAGTGACGGGGAGAAGCAGGAAACACCTGAGGAGGGATATGAACTGCAGACAGCGTTCCAGGGACAGGAAGGCTACGCGATGATCAAAGCCGCACGCGAATCCGGAAATCCCTTTGCCCTGGCCTTTGTTGATATAAGGATGCCTCCGGGCTGGGATGGTGTGGAAACCGCGCGGCGCATACGGGAACTTGATCAGAATATTGAAATCGTTATTGTCACAGCCTATTCTGACCGGGATCGCAGGGAAATTGTGGAAAAAGTGGGAACTCCGGAAAAACTTCTGTACCTGAAAAAACCTTTTGATCCCGAAGAAATCCGGCAACTCGCCCTTTCCCTGACCCGGAAATGGAACCTGGAACAGCGGGCCATCCGGCACAGGGAATATCTTGAACGCCTGCTGGTGGCTGTCCGGCGTCTGAAAACTCTGAGTCTGTCCTCGGTGCGCGGGGTCCTGACAGCGATTCTCAATGAAGTTCTCCATCTCATTGACGCGCGCAAGGGCTTTATTGCCAAAATGGAATGCGGAAAGGCGGATGTGGAGATCACTTCCGAAAATATTGATTTCTCGGATACAGAGAAACTGATGCGGAAGATTGCCTCCCATCTGCCTTCCATATCTGATATTTCCCGGATAGACGGCGTCATGGTCATGCCCCTGAAGGATATTGTGGGAAATTATTTCATTCTGGTCTGGGACA
>CAZHPS010000462.1:0-5510 GCA_964534335.1 uncultured Desulfobacterales bacterium | reverse complement strand
AAATAAATCAGTCAAAATAAACAACCTGCATATTATTTCAGCATACAGAACAATAATGATTTGATATTTAAAGAACATATGATTAATGTAAAGAAACTTTAGTAACTTTAACTTATTAAATTTTTACAAACATAATCAATGGATTAACAGGAAAATACATATGAGCAAAAAACAAAGGGATCATTTCAGCATGCTCTGCGACATAGGTGAACTGGCTGATCTGCTGGCCGGAACCGGAAACATTGAAAATTTTCTGCAGGATGCTGTAAAACTGGTGTCCCGGCATCTACAGGCTCATGTCTGTTCCATCTATCTGCATGAGGAGGAAAGCGGGGATTTGGTGCTGCAGGCCACTATCGGACTCAATCCCAATGCAGTGGGAAAAATACGGATGAAACCCGGAGAAGGACTGGTGGGAACTGTATTTGAAAAAATGCAGCCTGTGCGGGAGGCATCAGTCAGTGCAAACCCGCATTTCAAATATTTTGAGGAAGCCGATGAAGATCGGTTTGAATCCTTTCTGGCCCTTCCCATTCACCGGGGCGTGCAGAAAATCGGAGTGCTCACTGTCCAGCATGAACTCCGCGATTATTTTGATGAAAACGATGTCATGGCCCTGCGCGCGGCATCATCCCAGCTTGCGGGAACCATTGAAAATGCCCGTCTTCTCATAGACCTGCACCGAATCATGGGAAAACCGGGGGAATCTTCTTTGCCTGCAAACCGTATACCGGAAAATCTCCGTTTCATCAAAGGCCAGTCCGCGTCCAAAGGATATGCCTTTGCTCCGTCTGCTTTGTTCAAAAAAAGTCACGGTTCCCTGCTTTCGGAACATTATGATCAGAATATCAGTTATACCCTGACAGATTTCCGGGAAGCCCTGCGCAAAACAGTGGAACAGTTGAAAACATTGCAGGCCCGGCTGTCCGAACGGCTGCCGGAAAGTGAATCCCTTATCTTTTCTGCCCATTTCATGATTCTCAAAGACCCGAAATTTGTGGATAAGATTGTGGAGCATATCCGGGCAGGCATTTCCCCTCCGGATGCAGTCAGAGGCGTTACCCGTCATTATATTGACATGTTTTCCGCAAGCACCCATGCCTATATCCGTGAAAAAGCCAGTGACATGGAAGATCTGGGCGGACGCATCCTGAAAAACATGTTCAAAGGCTCCCCTGATGAAAAAGTGCGGGGCAAAGGCAGAATCGTGATTGCCAGAACCCTGTATCCATCAGAAATACTGAAACTGGCATCAGATGATGTGGAGGGAATTATTCTGATGAAAGGAGGCACAACCTCCCATGTCTCCATTCTGGCCCGTTCCATGCGGATTCCCATGGTCATAGCGGATCACAGCGCACTGCTGGAACTGCCTGAAGGCACGCCCCTGCTGCTGGACGCGGATATCGGCAATGTCTATATTGCGCCGGATGACAAGGTGCGCAGGCAGTTTGAAATCCGCAATGAGGCCACACGGAAGGCTGCCGCTGTTTCCCAAAAAATGTGCACAGTGACACATACCAAAGACGGGGTGCGCGTCCGTCTGATGGCAAATGTGAACCTGCTCAGTGAACTGAAAACTGCAAAGGAACTCAATGCCGAGGGCATTGGCCTGTACCGGACTGAATTTCCCTTTATTGTCCGGCCTACCTTTCCCTCGGAAGAGGAGCAGTATCTGGTTTACAAACGACTGTTTGATGATATGGGAGACCGGGATGTCACCATCCGCACCCTGGACATAAGCGGAGACAAGGCTTTGGTTTATTCAGATGCCACCAGCGGCGCAAATCCGGAACTGGGTCTGCGTTCCATCCGCTTTTCCCTGCATCACCGCGGTATTTTTGAACAGCAGATCCGGGCCATTCTCAGAGCAGGAACCGGGGCAAGGGGGCTGCGGATCATGTTTCCCCTGATTTCCTCGGTGGATGAATTTCTGGAAGCCAGGCAGGTGGTGTATGACTGCATGAAAAATCTGGAAAAAGAAAAACTTGCATACAATGCACAGCCTGCCATAGGTATGATGGTGGAAGTGCCGTCTGTGGTGGAACTTATGGATGCGCTGGGCCGTGTGGCCGATTTCTTTTCCATTGGAACCAATGATTTTATTCAGTATACTCTGGCAGTGGATCGCACCAATGAAAAAGTGGCAGGATATTTCCGGCCCTGCCATCCTTCGGTGCTGCGGGGGCTTGCCCGGATTGTAAAGGCAGTGAACCGTACAGGAAAGGAAATAGCTGTGTGCGGTGAAATGGGACATGAACCTGAATTTATTCCTTTTCTGCTTGGTATCGGTCTCCGTATCCTGAGCGTTGATCCCCTGTATCTTCCCATGATTCAGGAATACATATCAGGAATCAGGCTTTCAGACGCTCAGAAACATACGGAAATTCTCCTGGCACAGGATACGGTGAAAGGAGCGCAGGAAGTGCTGGATCTCCGGGCGGGCATAGCCTAGCGCTTTGTCAGCATTGAATGTGTATGTATACCATTACTTGAAACATTTGCAGAGGTTCAGATTCATATCTGAATTCCGCACAGAAAAACTCTGTGTGACTCTGCGGAAACTCTGTGTGAATCTGCGGTTAAAATCCGCCCGGCAGAATTACCAAAATGTTTTAAGTATCGGTATACAGACTTTGCGTGTAAAAAAAACAAATCAAACCTGACAGATTCGCTGGGACAAACCTCCCTGTTCCTGCCCCGGTGACTATCCTCCGATGGAAGACATGATATCCTTCACCTTTTCCCCCTGCTCTTCGTTCAGATGATGTTCCAAAGGCTTCTGCCGGATGGCCTGCAGAAATACATTTTCCAGTTCATTGTCTGCTGCACCATTCCGGAGAGGGGTTTTGATGTCAATCTGACGATCTGAAAGAAGACAGGGCCGGAGTCCGCCGCTGGCCGTCAGCCGCAGCCGGTTGCACTGAGCGCAGAAATGATGGCTGAGAGGACGGATAAAACCGATTTCCCCCATACCCTTTCTGAACCTGTACCGTTCCGCAGGGCCGTCGCGCGTGTCTTTTTCCACCGGCAGGATGTCATCCACATCACTGAGCAGTTTCATAATTTCCGGAGCAAGCATTTGCCTGTCCCTGTCCTGTCCCGCATCGCCGATGGGCATATATTCAATAAAGCGCATATGAAAAGGCCGGGAAAGTGAAATACGGGCAATATCGATAAATTCCCTGTCATTGACGCCTTTCATGGCAACGGTATTGATTTTTATTGGATGAAAACCGAGATCATGGGCTTTTTCAATTCCCTCCCATACATTGCCGAATGCATCCATTCCCGTAATCTGCCGGTATTTCTCCCGGCTGAGAGTATCCAGACTGATATTGAGACGCCGGATTCCTGCATCTTTCAGTTTTTCCAGATTGTCTTTCAGAAGGACGCCGTTGGTGGTGAGGGAAATATCTGAAATACCCGGAATCTGATTCAGTTCTGCCAGAAAATCATACACTCCTTTCCGCACCAGAGGTTCCCCTCCGGTTATCCGGACTTTGCTGATCCCCATACGGACACCAATGCGGATGATACGGAGAATTTCCTCATAGCGCAGAATCTCCCGGTGGGACAGCCAGTGTATATGCGTATGCGGGGGAGTGCAGTACATACATTTCAGATTGCACCGATCCGTAATGGATACTCTGAGATAAGAAAGTTTTCTGTCAAATCTGTCAATCAGAAGAGAAGGATGCGGACTGATTCTTCTGTCTGACAGGGAAGGTTCATTTTTTCTGTTTGCAAACGCTGTTTTCATATCCATCAAAACGCTCCGGCAGATGATTTGGCAATTTTTCAGAAAAGAGTCCGGCGGGATTCTTTTGGGATTGCGAATTTTTTTCACCCAATCTTATACCATTTTTGGAACTGTATGCAAATCATTAATTTAAATCATTCATATTTATCATTGTTTACTTATTTGCGAAAAAATGATAAGCATCAGATTCGGTATTGTTAAATTTTTTTATGAAAAAATTTCGATGCCCTGAGAATTTAAATCATACAACTGCTTTTAATCACACAGGTTATGCCAGACAGACATTTTTTTGACAAAATAAGAAATCATATTGAGGCACTGATGTCCGGCAGGCACAGATCAGCTTTTGCAGAAAAGGTTCTGTATGCCTTTTCTGCTGTGTATGCAGCGGGGGCGGCCTTCCGTGCCTTTCTTTACAGAAAAAATATTCTGACCTCATGCAGACTGCCCTGTTTTGTTATTTCTGTGGGAAATATCACCGCAGGCGGAACCGGCAAAACTCCCATGACCATATATCTGGCAAAACTGCTTCAGAGCATGGGATACCGCACGGTTATCCTCAGCCGGGGCTACAGGGGAAAACTTGTGAAAAAAGGCGGCATTGTAAGTGACGGAAATTCAGTTCTGACGGAGCCGGATGACTCCGGTGATGAGCCTTATATGATGGCACTTGCGCTTGGGAATGTGCCGGTGCTGGTGGGACGGAACCGGTGCAAAAGTGCCGGGCTTGCCATGCAGATGTTTCACCCGGATATTATTCTGCTGGATGACGGATTTCAGCACATGAAACTGAAGCGGGATTTGGATCTGGTGCTGCTGGACTGCGAAAAACCTTTGGGAAACGGCCATGTGCTGCCACGCGGGATGCTGCGGGAGCCTGTTTCCGCCCTCAAACGCGGCCATTGTCTAATTCTGACACGGTGCGAATCATACAGTCCCGGCAAAAATACGGTTTTGTCTGATATCTGGGGCAGCATACCGGTTTTCAGAATCTGTCACATACCGTATATCCACCACATCACAGATGAACAGGGACAGAAACTTTCTCCACCGGACGGACAGGAAAAATGGGAGATTTCTGTGCTCAAAAACCGCAGGGTTTTTGCTTTTTCCGGCATTGCCCGCAATGATATTTTTGTCCGTACTGTGGAAAAGTTGGGATGCACAGTTGCCGGATCAAAAGGATTTCCGGATCATCATCCCTATTCTGAGGCTGATATGCAGGAAATCCGGAGACTGGCCGGGGAAAAAAATGCTGAACTGATGGTTACAACAGAAAAGGATTCTGTGCGTATTCCCCGTGTTCTGATTTCCGCAGACATGGGATTTTCTGCGGGAATGGCGGTTATCGGCATTGAAATTTCCTTTGGGGATGAGGCAGATACCTTTGCAGCATTTATCCGGGAACGTGTCATACCGATTCGCCATTGAAAATATATACCATTACTTGAAACATTTCGGTTATAAAATAACGCATTCGAAAGGCATACCTCAGCAGAGTTTTTAAGTATCGTTACAGTTTAAACAGCCACGAATAACACGAATCTGCACGAATGCACAAACCGTAATTCGTGTCATTCGTGCAATTCGTGGCTGTACCATAAAATCTTCTGAGTAATGGTATACTTATGAAACACACCCCTGCCCCTCTCAGGAGGGGATTTTCTGAAAAAATCAATGGAAAATTGGTATGATATACCATTACCTGAAACATCTGCAGAGGTTCAGATTCAGATCTGAATTCCGC
>CAZHPS010000461.1:0-5533 GCA_964534335.1 uncultured Desulfobacterales bacterium | reverse complement strand
AATGAACGTAATGCAAAAAACGTGCCAAAGAAAACCAAAATTGGATCAGTATAATACCGATTCGCCATTACTTTTATACAATCCGGAGAAGTGCAAAAATTGAGCGGAGCGGTTTTTTTTTTGCAAAACCGGAACCGGGGAAAAACTGACAATAAATATTGTATCAAATCAATGGAGAATTGGTATGACATCGGCGGCACGTCAAAAAATTTCATTTTTCTGAAAAAAAACTGCGAAAGGAACCTGTCATGCAATACCCTCTGCCTGAAAGAATCGGAAACCCCCGGCTGCTGGTGGGACGTGAAAAAGAGTTTGATCTGTTCAACCGGTGGATAGCCAATATTCCCAAAAGACTGTCCAAATCCCGTGTGATTCTTGCGCGGAGAAAAAGCGGCAAGACAGCGATTGTGCAGCGTATTTTCAACCGGCTGTGGAGTGAAAAGGGAGCGGTGATCCCCTTTTTTTTCAGCATTCCGGAAGTCAGCAAATGGCTTCCTGAATTTGCTGTGGAATATTACAGCGCGTTTGCCTCACAGTATATTTCTTTTGCCGAGAGAGATACTGCTTTGGTAAATCATCCGCTTCCTTTGGAAAATATAAAGGAATACGGTCTGGCAAAATCCGTGCGTATGTTTGCGGATGACGTGGATGTTCTCAACCATTACAAAAAAGAGGGCATGTACAGTCTGATGTGGAAAACAGCCTATACCGCGCCGGAACGCTTTGCCTCCGTGTATGATCAGCGGATTCTGGTGATGATAGATGAATTTCAGAATATCACCCAGTATATTTACCGGACAGAGGCCTGTGACAAAGCCCCGGATGAAACCCTTGCCGGAAGTTTTCATGACTGTGTGGAATCCAAGATCGCTCCCATGCTGGTGACCGGCTCCTATGTGGGATGGCTGATTTCCGTGATTGACAAATATCTGGAGGCGGGACGGCTCAAACGCTATTTTCTGACACCTTATCTCACTCCGGAAGAGGGACTGGAGGCAGTGTACAGATATGCGGAAGAATTTGATGCGTCTGTCACCAATGAAACCGCAGTCCAGATCAACCGGCTGTGCATGTCTGATCCTTTTTTCATTTCCTGTGTGCTGCAGAGTGATTACGCGGACAAAGACCTCACCCGTTCCGAGGGTGTAATCAGCACGGTTGATTATGAAATCACGGATCCGGGTTCGGAACTGTCCATGACATGGGGAGAATACATTGATCTGACTCTGAAAAAGGTCAATGACCGCCATGCCAAGAAACTGCTGCTGCACCTGAGCAAACATGCAGACAGGGAATGGACACCGAAAGAACTCCGGAAAGAGGTGGTGCCGGATCTGGAGGAAAACAGCATACAGGAAAAGCTGGAAATCATGGTGAAAGCAGATATGATCAGAAAAGGGGGATCTGACATTGATTACATGGGACTGCAGGACGGAACCGTGTATCTGATTCTCCGGCACCGCTTTGAAAAGGAAATTTCGTCTTTTGCCCCTGATCTGAAAAAAGAGTTCAGTGAGGAACTGGAAAAACTGAAAAAAGAGAGAGACAGTCTGCGGGGAAAACTCAATCATCTCACAGGCAGATATGCGGAATACCAGATTTTTCTGGAGTTTAGGGCAGGAAGGGATTTTTCTCTGGATCGGTATTTTGAGGGGATAAAAGACAGGACAAAACTGCATATCCGGAATGCGTCCATGCGGTACAAATTTCAGCGCACAGACGGAAAAGAGATGGAGATTGATGTGATTGCGGAATCAGACTGCGGACGCACTGTGCTGACTGAGGTGAAAAAAACCGAAAAAAAGATCGGGCTGCCGGTGGTCAAAGGCTTTTATGACAAAGTGCTGGCCTTTGCAGAGCGGTTTCCTGACAAAAAAGTTCTGCCCGCGTTTCTGTCTGTGTCCGGATTCACTCCTGCCGCGCTGAAATTCTGCAGGGAAAAAGGAATCGGCACTGCCCAGCAGATTGCATTTTTTGAAAGAGCATAAAATGCAGGACAGGCAGGGCATCTTTGGAAATATAAATTTGTGGATATATACCATTGCTCATAAGATTTGACAGTACAGCCACGAATAACACGAATCTGCACGAATTGCACAAAACATAATTCGTTCAATTCGTGGCTGCACCATCAAATGTTTTAAATAATTGTATAAATTCGCATTTACAATAAAAACATAAGACGGATATTTATGATGCAGAGAAAAATTTTGCTGGTTCTGTGGATTGCCGGATTCTGGATATGGGCAGACATGCAATGCTGTGCGCAGTCATCTGCACAGCAGCACATGGTTACAGAACCGCTAATCTCCCGGATTGACATTCAGATAAAAGATCTGCCCGGAAATACGGAGCATCTGGAAAAAATGGCGCGGGAAATGATTGGGCTGAAAGAAGGAGATCTGTTTTCAGAGGAAAAATTCAAAAAGGCAGTGGACAGACTGACAGCCTCAAAGATATTCCGGGAGATTGACATTCCTGATCCGGACTGGACAAAATCCGAAATAGCCATAACATTCCGGCTTGTGCCTTTCCGCAGAATCAGGGACATAAAAATCAAAGGCGGATTTCCCATGCTGGAAAAAGAAATCCTCAATGCCATGAGCATTTACACAGGGGATGCCTTTGAGGAGAAAAAACTTGCGGAACAGGAGGCATCCATATCCAAAATATTCACTGCCGAAGGATATATTTCCCCGAATATCCGGGTTTCGGCAAAGGAGAATTTGGAAGACGGCAGTTACACCGTTTTCGTGAATATTGAAAAAGGGGAGTATTTCCGTATACAGGATTTGCAGATAAAGGGAAATCAGGCAGTTTCCGAAGCACGTCTGAAAATGCGCATCAAAACCTGGCAGTCTTCGCTTTTTCCCGGAGGCATACGCAGACTGGTGCAGAAGGATCTGAATAATGATTTGAAAAATCTGACAGAATTTTACAGGGAAAAGGGATATGCCGATGTTGTGATTCGCGCGGATGTGGAAAAAGATCCGGAAAAGAAAACAGCAATTATTCTCATCCATATTGATGAAGGCTCCCGCTATGATATTTCCTTTGAGGGAAACAAAGAATTTTGGGACATGACCCTGAAAAAAGAGATGGTGCTTGCGGAAAAAGGCAACAAAGGTGATCTGGGACTGCGGAGAAGCATCCGCAATATCAGGGAAAAATACCGTAAAGCCGGATATGCGGAAGTCACTGTGAAAGCAGAAGAGGAGCGGAAAAAAGAAAAAGGGCAGACCATACGGAAAATCCGCATTGTGATTGAGGAAGGCCCCAGATCAGTCACCGAAGCCATTGCCATCAATGGCAATGAGACAGTTGAGCGGAAAAAAATTGAAGATCAGATTCTGACCCGGACTCCGGGAATCATTGCTGACGGTGAATTTGTGCCTGAAGTGCTGGAAGAGGACAAAAAAGCCATTGCCGGACTGTATCTCAAAGAAGGATATCCGGAAACTGCGGTAAAGGAAAAGATCCGCTGGAGGAAAGATGAAGATAAGAAACTGAATTATGCGGATATCGGTCTGGAAATAACAGAAGGGGTTCAGACACGGGTATCAGATGTCTCTGTTACAGGACTGGAGGAATCTGAGGAAGCCGAAGTCAGGGCTGTTCTGGGGCTCAAAACCGGGGAGCCTTTCCGGCAGGACATGCTCAGAAAAGATGAAAGCACCATTGCCGAGCTGATTTCGGAAAAAGGCCATCCCCATGTGCAGGTAAAGGGAAAGGCTGACATCAGTGAAGATCAAAGCCTTGCAAATGTAAGTTATGAAATTGACAAAGGCCCTTATGTGAAAACCGGGAAGGTCTGGTTTTCCGGCAATTTCCGCACAAAGCAGAAGGTTTTCCGCAATGAACTGGAGATAAAGGAAGGGGAGCCTTTTTCACTGAAAAAAATGATGGAAAGCAACAGGAATATCCGCAATATCAGTGCTCTGAATTCCGCGCAGTTCAGCCTTCCCGGACTGAAGGAAAAAGAGGAGCAGGTGGATATGCTGGTCACTGTGGAGGAAAAAAAGCCTTATTATTTTGAGATCGGGGGCGGATATGACACGGCCAGAGAATTTTTTGTCCACAGCAAAGTCGGAGACAGAAACCTGTTCGGCATGAACCGGGACGCGTGGGTGGGCGTGGAATACAGCATGATTGGATACCGGGGGGAAATCAGCATTACCGAACCCCGTTTTCTGGGAACCCGTATTTCCTCCAATCTTAATGTTTTTGCAGAGGAAATGGAAGAACTGAACAAGGATTACGGCATTACCTCCTATGGTTCATCTTTGGGATTTAACCGAACTTTTTGGGAAAACTTCCGGGCCGGGCTGGCGTTCCGTTATGAATACCGGGAACAGTACCGGGTCAATGACAAACCCATTCCTGCCGGAGACGAGGATCTGTATGAACCCCGCAGCATTCTGGTGACCACGCCTTCTTTGATTTACAATTCCACAGATTCCCATGTGCGTCCCACAAAAGGGCTGTATTCCTCTGCTTCGGTGGATATTTCCAACGGTCTGGACAGCGATCAGGATGATTTTTTCAAATACCGCTTTGAAACCCGGTATTTTTACACACCGGTAAACCGGCTGACCTTTGCTGTGCGGGGACGTTACGGATATATTGATCCCTATGGTTCTGAAAACCGGATTTCCGATGATCATCTGTTTTATCTGGGCGGAACAGCAGACATACGGGGATTTGACGAAAACATGCTGCGCTGGGATGCAGCGGATGATCCGGCAGGCGGACGCACAGAGATTCTGGGCAGTCTGGAAGCCCGGTTTGATCTGGGGATGAATTTTGAACTTGCCACCTTTTATGACATCGGGAATATCAAAAATGCAGAACACTTTGATCTGTCAGAGGATTTCCGATCTTCCCTTGGACTGGGGCTGCGCTATATCACTCCGGTCGGCCCCATCGGATTCATGTACGGATGGAAACTGGACAAAGAAGAAGGGGAAGACAGCGGAAAACTGCATTTTTCGCTGGGATACACTTTTTAGGTAAGTGGAATTTCTTAAAATACAGCGGAATTCAGGTGTCAGGAAGGACATAATTAAGCCTGCATAAATTTCCGTATATTCATAAAAATCAGGTTTTTCGGAAAAACCTGATTTTTATGAATATACTGTTTCAACTTTGGTTTTTTGTGGCACAGAAATTGCCTGCCGTCAGGAACATGTTTTTTCAGTCTGTCCGGAGGTTTTTTCAGGTCAGAAAGGATGATTTTTTCCGGTTCTGACCTTACTGCAAAAATCATGCCGAAAAAAACCAAAGTTGAAACAGTATACACGGAAAATTTCGTTTGCCTGCTTATCTGATGAAACAGACAAACCTGAAATCCGGACACTGAAACATGAAAATAGAGGGCACAGCAGAAAATTTTTTATCGCAGCAGTAAAAAAAGTATTGAAAAATCCGAAAAAGAGGTTTATAGTAATCTGATTGGTCTGAACGCCGGGCAGTGTCCATAAAAAACACGCGTGATTTCCGGCAGACAGACTTCGCGAGTGTGGGTGCCGTCCGG
>CAZHPS010000460.1:0-5535 GCA_964534335.1 uncultured Desulfobacterales bacterium | reverse complement strand
CGGGACGCAAAGCGTCCGGAAGGCATTCCCACGCAAAGCGTGGGAACGAGAGGAAGCATAAGCTGTTTCAAATTTCCAGATCGATGAGGTAATTCATGCCGCAGATGATTTCCATTGTGGGAAAATCCGGTTCCGGAAAAACCACTTTGATTGAAAAACTGATTCCTGAACTGAAAACGCGCGGATACCGGATTGGGACAGTCAAGCATACCCATCACGCGGTTGATGCGGATAAAAAGGGCAAGGACAGCGCACGGCACAAAGCCGCAGGCGCAGATACAGTGATACTGGCCGCGCAGAAACAGATTTATATGGTCAAAGATATGCCCTGCGACAGTCTGGAAAGTCTGGAAATGTATTTTCAGGACATGGATCTGGTTATTACCGAGGGATACAAAAATGAAAACCGGCCCAAAATCGAAGTCTTCCGAATGGCTGCGCACAAAACACCTTTGTATGCAGAGTGCAGAGACAATAATTTTGTGGCAATGGTGACAGATGCGGATATGGACACAGCCATTCCCTGCTTTGGCATGGAAGATATTAAAAAACTGGCTGATTTTATTGAAAAGCGTTTTCTTCAGCAAGGATAAAGTGCATGGTGGATCAACAGCAGAACCCACCTGCAAACTTCAGTGAAAAATGTTTTCTTCTGCCTGAAAGGAGGTATAATGAAAGAATTGCTGATTTTTCTTGGTGTTATCGGTGCATGGTTTGTTTTGCAGATGTATATTCTGCCCAAGATGGGTATTTCCACCTGAATGCGGAATGCCTGCCAGGTGGCAGACAAAAACAAATCGCCCTTTGAGGAATATAAAAAAAAATAAACCGTTTCCCGCAATCCGGGCTGTGAGCTGAGCAGCCCGGTGAGCGGTTTTTTTTGACAAAGTGATGACATCCTGTGACAGCATACCCTTCCCTTCCCAAATCCTTTAAAAAAAAATATCCCTTTACTCTTGGAACCACCTCTTTTATCTATCCTGATCATTATCTGCCCAATGTGCGGATGCTTGCCCCTTTTCTGGATGAAATTGAAGTGCTGATGTTTGAAAGCCGGTGGCCGGACAGTCTGCCATCAGAACAGATGATTGCGGAGCTGGGACAGGCCGCAGAGGATCTCGGTATCACATACAATATCCATCTGCCTGCGGATGTGTCCCTTAGCGATCCTGATCCGTCAATGCGAAAACATGCAGCGGAAACCCTGCGTATGTTTATCCGCAGATGCCGTCCCCTGTCCCCGTCCGCATTCGCACTTCATCTTCCCTGCGAGATTCCTTTGCAGGACAAAAAGGATATACAGCAATGGCGGAAAAGAACTGCAGACGGGCTTGCGCTCCTGCTGGATGCGGTTGCGGACAGCCGTGTGCTGGCTGTGGAAACCCTGATGTATCCTTTTGATATTGCTGATCCACTGATCAGGGAGTTTGATTTGTCAGTCTGCATGGATACAGGCCATCTGATGCTCTGCGGTTTTGATGTGAAAAATCTGTGGAAAACTTACGCTGAGCGCATTCCCCTGATGCATCTTCACGGCGTGCGAAAGGGAAAGGATCATCTTTCTCTGGACTGTCTGTCCTCTGCACAGGCTGATACAATCCGGGAGATTCTGAAAAATTTCAAAGGAGTGGTGTCTCTGGAGGTTTTTTCCTATAAACATCTGCTTCCCTGTTTGGAATTTCTGGAAAGAATTCTGCCTGAAAAAAATGCCTGAAAAAAAATGATGTGCTTTATCTGAATACAGTTCTTGTCCTCTGCAAAACCGGATGGAGGAGTGCAAAAATTAAGCGAAGCGGTTTTTTTTGCACCTGCAAAACCGGATGGAGTGCAAAAATTAAGCGGAGCGGTTTTTTTTGCACCTGCAAAACCGGATGGAGTGCAAAAATTAAGCGGAGCGGTTTTTTGCACCTGCATCTGCTGTTCACAAATGACAAAAGCTAATGAAAATACTATAGATTTAAAAAAACATTGTCATCATGAAAACCTAATGGTTTTTCGGATAAACATTTTCTGAAAGTCTATGGCATCAAAAACTGAATTTTTTCAAAAAATTCAGTTTTTTAATCCTTATTTTATTCTATAAAAACCCAACTGGTCATATACCATTACTCAGAAGATTTGCCACGAATTGCACGAATGACACGAACTGCATGAATTATGGTTTGTGCATTCGTGCAGATTCGTGTTATTAGTGGCTGTTTAATTTATAAATATTTTTATAAACTCTTCTAAAGCAAGCCTTTCGAATACGGTACTTTACAACCGAAATGTTTCAGGTAATGGTATACCATGAAACTGAAAAAGAATGCGGCGGATTATGACAAAATAAATTTACCTGTTTATCCATAGAATAAATCTATTCATTCTCTTTTTGACATTATTACAAACAATTTGACCTTTTGCGGAATGAATGCAGAATTACATCATAAAAAACAGATCGGGCGCAAAAAGTTATCTGCATCCCGATAACCGCAGAGGGAAGAATTCAAATATTAAACACAACTTTGTCAGGGAGAGAAAGCAATGGCCGAAGCCGCATACCGGGAAATGTGGGAAAAACTCAATATGGACATGGAGGCCCATGACGGGCTGCTCGCGGTTCTGGGAAAATTTTACGGGGATATATACATGAGCCAGGAAGGTCGGCTCAAGGGTATGGAATACCTTGATTTTGTTCTTTCTGAAGTACACGGGATGCGCATTAAGGAACTGCAGGATGCAAAGGCGGAAGGAAGGAAAATTGTCGGCACATTCTGCGTTTTTGTTCCTGAAGAACTGACCCTGGCCGCGGATGCCATACAGGTGGGACTTTGCGCGGGTGCGGACGCGGGTAAGGAGGATGCGGAAAAACTTGTTCCCCGCAATACCTGCGCGCTGATCAAATCCTTTATCGGATTCAAGCTTGCCTGGATTTGTCCTTTTACCGAATCATGCGACATGGAGTGTCACCTTTCCATAAGTATGATGGAAAGCGGATACCCGCTGGCAACAGTGACCCGGTTCGGGATATTTCCACTGCATATTTTTCACTTTTTCAATAATCTGACGGGGAGTCAGATGTTCATCCCCGACCTGAAATTTATGCGTGTTTCCGACTTTGGTTATCACACAGAAACCTGCGTTTTCAGAAGATTTTACAACTTTCTGAACACAGTATGCACTGTCAGAAAGAATTTCAGTTTCTTCAATACTGCATCCGCGGCTCTCACATGCCGTTTTCAGTCTGGGAATTTCATCCGCTGCAGTATCATTCCGGGAACGGTGACCCGGACAGGACTTCGGAATCCAAAGAACTGCGGAAAGGGGAAAAACCGTGTCACCGGAGACTGCAGTGACAAAAATATAATTGTATCCGGTGATGTAACGCTTCGTTGCATGGTCATACAGTTTATGTATAAATTCCATATTGTTGCCGAATTTTTCAGATTTTGTGTCATCAACAATAATCCGGATCCTCCGGCGGCTTTTTTCAGTTTCACCGGAAAGATCGGATTCTCTGAGCAGTTTGACAAAAACAGGAATGCCCGTCAGGTGAAGCAGTCTTTCAGAAGATTCCGGATGCCGGTTCAGAATAATATAAAGTTTTTTCAGTTCTGATCCGTGCTTCAAAGTCAGATCCGCGGGTGATTCCTCCTCCATAAAAGGAAGCATGATGAAAACCCGAATCCGTTCGCATGAAAGAGGATCTTTGTGATAAGGAAAACCTGCTGATATTACAGGTTTTCTCAGTGAAACTCCGGTCAGACGGTTTATAAACTGACAGACTTTTTTTTCATTCTGACAACTCCGATCATTTGATGAATTCAGCAGTGGCAAAAATATGCCAGTGAAGTGTCAGAATAACATATAACAAAAAATAAATCAGTCAAAATAAACAACCTGCATATTATTTCAGCATACAGAACAATATAATCATTTGATATTTAAAGAACATATGATTAATGTAAAGAAACTTTAGTAACTGAAACATCACGGGTGATGGATGATTGCTATCTCAAAAAATCGTCCATCAGGAAACTTTCAGTTGATGAACAAAAACCAATTGTCTTTCTTGTCGACGAAATTATCAACATCAAACAGGCCAATCCCAAAGCAGACACCGCTGCATTGGAACGCAGAATAGATGAAATGGTATATGAACTGTATGATCTTACAGAAGAGGAAATTGTCATTGTGGAAGGAAAAAACAAATGAAACTGACAAAAGAATATAAACAGTTTATTATATGATTTTACACAGAAAAAGATCAAAATAGAGGATAAAAACAGGTAAAATTCCATAAACATTCGGATAGTGTGTCAAATCCGTTGATCTGAGTCTGACACCAGTGCCGGAAAAATCCGCAAGGATTGAAATTATTATACAAAAAGTTGAAAAAACAAACCGGAATCCCGGAAGGGATGACATTATCAGCCGATTTGACCCACTATCCCACTTCCTATTTTATCAAACGGTTTGCCGGTGCAATTCCTTATTTCCCGGATACAGAAAAATCAGAATTGCAGGAATACGGTGAGAATCTGTGAATTATCTTCCGGATACAAATATTTGCATTGCATTTTTTAAAAATAACCAGAAAGTTTTAAAAAAATAAAGGAAAAAGGTATGGAGAATCTGGTACTCTGTACACCTGTCAAAGCGGAATTATGGTATGGTGCATGCAAAAGTGAGCATGCCGCCGCCAATCAGTCATTGCTGCCTGAATTTTTTGCACAACTGCCAAGTTTGCCATTTGATGACAAAACAATAGAAAATTATGGTGAAATTCGTGCATTGCCCGCAAAAGCAGGTACGCCCATAGGAGCAAAAACAGCCGGATTTTCAATGCCGGAAAAAAAGCAGGTTGACAGATTTGCTTGTGAATTGTAAGATTTGACAGAGGAAGAAACAAAAAGTGGGAAAGGGGAGAAATCATGATTTCCATTCAGGGGATATATGATTGTATATATAAAATTATTTAAGAAAATGTCAAACCTGATGTGAGAGAGACTGTCACGTTTTTGGAAGAAAAACCGGAATTCATATCCTGACGGGAAAACGAAAAAATTTTCTCGTTAAGCCGAACATGGGAAGATGAACATTTGCCGGAAGAAATCATTCAGGATATTTATGAAAACAGAACAGTTCTGACTGGTCAGCAGGATACAGTCAAAGGAGTTTCCCAATGAAAAACAGACTGAATTTGTCATCCTTCAGAGTGCTTAATTTTAAGGCGGTTCAGGACAGCAAGGCCATAAAATTCACACCGCTTACAGCTTTTATCGGAAACAACGGCTCAGGCAAAAGCAGTATTATTGAGGCATTGGAAACATTTCAGACACTGGCACTGCATGGCATTGATGCTGCCATGCAGCCCTGGCATGGTTTTGAATATATCTGGAACAGATCCGCCAAACACAGGAGAGCAGAAGATGATCCAATAACTTTAAGAGTTTATGGAATAAGCAATAACAATAAATTCAAAGTGCGATTAAAACTTGCGGCATCTGCTGATTTCGGCAAATCTGAATTTTCAGAATATTCCTACTGCACAGG
>CAZHPS010000459.1:0-5545 GCA_964534335.1 uncultured Desulfobacterales bacterium | reverse complement strand
GAGCGGATTACCTATGCCAATGAGGAAAACGGCTATACGGTCGCGCGCGTCAAAGTGCAGGGACATCGGGATTTGGTGACGGTGGTGGGCAATCTTATGGCTCCCATGCCCGGTGAAATCATCAAAATGAAAGGGGAATGGAGCAGCCACCCCAAATACGGCGAGCAGTTTAAAGTCGTGTATTATGACACTGCTGTTCCTGCAACGGTTTACGGCATCAAAAAATATCTGGGTTCGGGCCTGATCAAAGGCGTGGGGCCGGTTATTGCAGATCGGATTGTCAGGCAGTTTGGCAAAGATACGCTGGATGTGATTGAAGAAAATATTCAGAACCTTGTTCAGGTGGAAGGCATTGGCAAAAAGCGGATTGAAATGATCCGCAAAGCCTGGGATGAACAGAAGGAAATCCGGGAAGTCATGCTTTTTCTCCAGACGCATGGGGTCAGTTCCGCATATGCCACCAAAATCTTTAAGCATTACGGTGACAAATCCATTGCGGTTGTCAAAGAAAATCCTTATCGGCTGGCAATGGATATTTTTGGCATCGGATTTATCACAGCAGACAAGATTGCGGAAAAACTGGGATTTGCCAAAGATGCGCCGATGCGCGCACAGGCCGGTATTCTCTATGTGCTGCACAAACTGGCTGATGAGGGCCATGTGTATTATCCTTATGAACCTCTGATGGAAAAAAGCATGGAAATTCTGTCTGTTGTGCGGGATGTGCTTACAGACGCATTCGGGGAAATCGTAAAAGAGAAGAAAATCCGCATCGAAGATTTGAATGAGGATATTGAGGAATTCCGCATCAACAACAAGGCTGTTTATCTTACCCAGTTCCATATCTGCGAAAATGGGATTGCCAATCGGCTGAAAATTCTTATGAATGTGCCATGTTTATGGCAAAAACATGATCCGGACAAGGCATTGCAATGGGTGCAGGATCGTCTGGCTATCCGGCTGGCAGAACGCCAGATTATGGCTGTGCGCACGGCTCTCACCAGCAAAATCATGGTCATCACCGGCGGCCCCGGAACCGGCAAAACCACCATTATCAATGCCATTCTGAAAATTTTGGACGCGGCTCAGTCCCGTGTGCTGCTGGCAGCGCCCACAGGACGTGCTGCCAAACGCATGAGTGAGGCCACCGGACATCCGGCCAAAACCATTCACCGGCTCCTGAAATTCAGTCCGTCCAAAGCCGAATTTGAGATGAATTATGAACATCCTCTGGACTGCGACATGCTGATTCTGGATGAATCCTCCATGATTGACACTGTGCTGATGCACCATCTTCTCAAAGCCGTGCCAAACGGAGCAGGACTGATTCTCGTGGGAGATGTGAATCAGCTTCCTTCGGTCGGCGCAGGAAATGTGCTCAATGATATTATTTCATCCAAAGCAGTGCCTGTGGTGTCTCTAAATGAAATCTTCCGTCAGGCCAGGGAAAGCCGGATTATTGTCAATGCGCACAGGATCAATCAGGGAAATATGCCTTTTTTTGAAACTGATTCCCCGAAAAACGATTTTTATTTCATTCAGAAAGAAGACCCTGCTGCTGTGCTGGATATTGTTCTGCGGCTGGTAAAAGAACGGATTCCCCGGAGATTCGGTTTTGATCCTGTCAATGACATTCAGGTGCTGACACCCATGCACCGGGGCATTGTGGGAGCAGGAAATCTCAATATTGAACTGCAGAAGGCACTCAATCCCGGAGAAGGGGGCATTGTCCGGGGCCAGCGCACCTACAAAGAAAATGACAAGGTGATGCAAATCAAAAACAATTATGACAAAGAAGTGTTCAACGGCGATATTGGCAGAATCATCCGTATTCTTCCGGATGATCAGGAAGTTTTCATTGCGTTTGACGGCAGAGAGATCAGATACGAATATGCGGATTTGGATGAAGTCATACCAGCCTACGCGGTTTCTGTTCACAAAGCACAGGGATCAGAATATCCCGCAGTGGTCATGCCGGTGGTCATTCAGCATTATATGCTTCTGCAAAGAAACCTGATTTACACAGGAATCACCAGAGGACGGGAACTGGTGGTGCTGGTGGGAACAAAAAAAGCGCTGGCTATGGCTGTAAAAAATGATAAAACAGCAAAAAGATACACCTATCTGAAGCATCGGCTGATGCCGTAAACCTGTGGTTTCAACAATCAGCATGGGATTGATCCTGAATCTGCAAGGCACTGCAAAATATCTTATTGACATATGACACCTTAAAGGTTACACTATCCACAGATTTAACCGGAGGTCACGGCAGTACAGGGAGCAGAACAGATGATTAAGTCTTTTGTACACCGGGGGCTTGAAGACTTTTTCTTTGACGGAAGCAAAAAGGGAATCACCCCGAACCACGCAAAAAAACTGGAACGGATATTGGACCGTCTTGATGCGGCATCCACTGTGGAAGATATGCTTTATCCGGGTTCTTTTCTGCACCTGCTGGAACCTAAAAATGAAGGCCGATGGTCTGTACGGGTTTCAAAAAGCTGGCGGGTGGTTTTCAGGTTTCATGAGGGAAATGCTTACGAGGTGGATTATATAAATTATCATTGATTGGAAGATCAAACAATGGAGACGGAGGTGAGTGGCATGGAAAACAGGGGAACAGCACGAACCAGGAACAGAGCACCGGCACATCCGGGTGTTATACTGCGCTGTGATTATTTGGAACCTCTTTCAGTTCCTGTATCAAAAATTGCCGAATGTCTCAGGGTGTCGAGAAAAACGATGTCGAAAATTGTAAACGGACAGGGTTCTGTTACTCCGGATATGGCTCTGAGGCTGTCAAAGGCGTTCGGAACAACTCCGGATCTCTGGTTAAATCTGCAAAAAAACTACGATCTGTGGCATGCCCGTAAATCAGAAGAATGGCAGAATATTCAGCCCGTTGAAATATCGCAGGATCAGCAGGGCATACCGCTTGAAAACAGATGATCATAAAACAGGAAAGGGATGAGTCCATGCTTATCCCTTTTCTGTTTTCCATGAAAGAAGTCCTGCCGGAAATCAGCCTTACAGACGGTTATCAGAGAGAAAGCAAATTATGAAGCACACACCGGATGAATACAAGGGAATAAAAATTCTGATTGTGGATGACACCCCGGAAAATCTGGGCGTTCTTTTCGATTATCTGAATCAGGTCGGTTTTACTGTTCTGGTGGCCCAAAGCGGTGAGGACGCTCTGGAACTCATCGGGGAAACTGTGCCGGATGTCATTCTTCTGGATATTCTCATGCCCGGAATGGATGGTTTTGAAACCTGCCGGAAAATAAAGCAGATGGAAAAAAAAGCCGATATTCCTGTTTTTTTTGTCAGTTCGCTTTCAGATACTGTTGACAAAGTAAAGGGGTTTGAAGCCGGGGGTGTGGATTATATCACCAAACCGGTTCAGCATGAGGAAATGCTGGCCCGGATTTCCATACATCTGCATCTGCACTGGCTGCAAAAGGAACTGGAAGAAAAAAATGCTCATCTGTGGCAGGAAATCATTGAACGGAAACAGGCAGAAGCCAAAGCAGAAGCAGCCAGCCGTGCCAAAAGTGAGTTTCTTGCCAATATGAGCCATGAAATCCGCACACCCATGAACGCGATTATGGGGTTTTCAGAAATACTGGACAGCAGAATAGAAGACCCCCAGCTTAAGCATTATCTTTCCCTGATACGTTCCGCAGGCCGTTCTCTGCTGGGGCTGATCAATGATATTCTGGATCTGTCCAAAATTGAGGCCGGGAAAATGAAACTGGAATATCAGCCGGTATCCGCACGGGTTCTTTTCAATGAAATTGCAGAAATTTTTTCCCAGAAAGTTGCAGAAAAACATCTTGATTTTTTTATTGAAACTGATCCATTTCTGCCGGAGTCGCTTTTTCTGGATGAAATCCGTATGCGCCAGATACTGTTCAATCTGGTGGGAAATGCTGTAAAATTCACGGATTCCGGTTATATCCGCATGGCAGTGCGTATTCTGTGTGTGATTGAAAATCAGAATGCTGTGGATCTGGTGTTTTCTGTGGAAGACACAGGAATCGGCATTCCGGATGATCAAAAAGAAAGGGTTTTCGGTGCATTTGAACAGCAGGCCGGACAAAGCAGCCGGTACGGCGGAACCGGTCTGGGACTTGCCATCACCCGGCGTCTGGTGGAAATGATGAACGGAAGCATTGCTGTGCAGAGCATTCCGGGCAAAGGAAGTGTGTTTACCATTCATCTGAAAAATATAGGGATTGCCGGAAATATTGCTCATATGCAGAAAGAAATGTTTACAGAGGCAATTGTCTTTGATCCTGCTGTTATTCTTATTGCAGATGATGTTCCGGACAATCTTGCCCTGCTCCGCACCTGGCTGGCAGAGTATGATCTGAATGTCATTGAGGCGGAAAACGGATCGCAGGCATTGGAAATGGCAAAAGATCATCGGCCTGACCTGATTCTGATGGACATAAAAATGCCGGGTCTGAACGGAAAAGAGGTCATCCGCATACTGAAATCAGATGAAAAAACAAAACATATCCCGATTATAGCCGTGACTGCCTTTGCCATGAAAGAGTCAGAGGAAGAACTGAAATCCGTGTGTGACGGATATGTGAAAAAACCGGTCAGCAAAAATGATCTGTTTATGCAACTGTCCCGGTTTCTGAAAAGTCACAAAAAAGAAAATATTCCTGTTGCAGCAGGTTCTGAATCTGTCACTGCTGCGGAAAAAGAAAAAACAGAGGACTGCCATGACGGTGAGGTGTTCAATGCGAGTCCTGAATGTCTGGATGAACTGCCGGAACTGATTGGGATACTTGAGGAAAAGGAAAAAATACGGAAAAAGATTTCAGAAACCATGACCATCAATGATATTAAGAATTTTGCATATGACATCTGGGAAACCGGAAAAAAATACCGCTATCCTGTGCTGGAAAACTGGGGCAAAAATTTGGAATCACAGGCAGATATGTTTGATACCGATGCCATGTCCCTGTCTCTTGGAAATTTTGACAAAATCATATCCATGATCCGATGTCTGCACTGATTTGGGGCAGTTGATGCCAGACAGTTTTCAGAAATTGAGAAATGTCTGTGTTTTTTCAACCACGAAACACACGAAAATACAGGAATAAAAAAATTATCTGAAAGCCGGGCCGTATCAGCATACTGGAGAATTTCCCGCAGAGGACACAGAGAATTTTTTTTAACATATTTTAAAGATATTTGTATAACCATAATGAAATTATAATATAAATTTTATATACTGATCCAATTTACGCATCTGTTACTCTGAAACAGGAAATATGCAGACAATGGCAGAAAAACAGCCTGATGATGGCAAAGAATCATCTGAAAATATAAATATCAATGGCTCGCAGGTGGGCGTTGCAGGCAAAGATGTCCATGTGGATGGCGGCATACATTACCATTATTATCAGCCCCAATCCCCGCCTGCTGCTTCCGAAATCCGGAAAGACAGCGGAAATACCGCCACCCGATGCAAACCGGTCAAAGTTTTTATCAGTTATGCAAGGGAAGATATTGATACGGCAAGAAG
>CAZHPS010000458.1:0-5554 GCA_964534335.1 uncultured Desulfobacterales bacterium | reverse complement strand
TGTATGTATTTGTAAAGTTTAAATGTTATAACAGCATTACTTGTGTAGCACTACCGGATTTTGAAATAATGCTCTTCAACAAACTGACATGCAGATGCAATGTTTCCGTCCTGATACAGGGATTTTGCAGCATAAATGCCATCATCCCGGAGAGCCGGATCAGGAAGCAGCATCCGCCGAATCCGTTCCACATACAGTCCCCGCATTACCAGATTGGGAATGGGCAGATGCAGTTCCCCCTTTTCATTTCTGCCGCTCATGGTCAGCACGCCAAAATAATAAAGATAGGACGCTATAAACTGATTGTCCTTTGTGAAATCAGAGAGCATATCAGCCATCCCGAAACGGTCAGCTATTTGGGACTCCACCCGTGTATATCCCTGATTGGAAATATCAAGGATCATCTGATCGCCTTTGGGAAGCTGGGAAATATACTGCAGTTTTCCCTGATCCGCTGCAAGATTGGCGTCGGGCATTCTGTCCGGCTGCCTACAGGATTTGTTCAGATGTTTCAGAAAATAGAGCACCAGTGTGGGATTATAAATTTTTTCCTGAGAACTTTCAGAAAAAATATATCCGTTGTACCAAATGCGCATCTGGTTCAGCACATTCAGGCTTTCCTGTTCTGAAAAACCGCAGATTTCTGAAACTGATGCAACAACAGTTTCAGTTTCAGATTCGGTAAATCCGCAGAGAGTATTAAATTCCGGTTCAAGATAAAGATTTTCAGCAATATTGTATCCGCTTGTCAAATCACTCATCACAACAGGAGATACGCCTGTGATAAATGTCCGGTCAATTCCGTCGAGGGTTGAAAAGGATTTGATGGATTTGAACAGGGTTTTCAGAGGTCCTTTGTCATAGAGCAGAGCCTCATAGTTTTTTCTGCCTTCATGTGCATCCATCATGACTTCATTGGCAAAATTGTCGTATTCATCTATAAGAAGATACACACGGTGGGATGTCTGCTGTGCTACGGACAGAAGCATACTGAGTGAACTCATGGCATTGTCCGGATAAATGGTGATTTTTTCCGGTAAAAAATTTTTGTAATACATTGAAAAACCCTGAATCTGCATATTGATATGATCATACAGTGATTTCTGAATATCCTGTACACTTCCTGTGGGATTGACGCAGGAAAAATCCAGTTTCAGAACAAAATACTGATTCCGGAGTGGTGTGGGATTTTTGCCAATGGCAAGATTGGCGAAAAGCATGTCAAACACATCTTTTTTTGCCACATCATAATAGTGCTGAAGGGTTGACAGCAGAAGACTTTTGCCAAACCTCCGGGGACGGATGAACAGCAGATAGGAACCGTAATTTTCCAGCAGGGGAATGAAATCCGTCCGGTCACAGTAATAATGTCCTTCCATGATTAATTTACAAAAATCTGAGATGCCGTAGGGAAATTTCATACTGCCTCCTTATTTCTTCCCGCCCAGATACGCGTGCTGCACATCCGGATTGGCAAGCAGAGCCTGCGCGGAATCTTCCAGCACAATATTGCCCACTTCCATGACATATCCCCGGTGCGCAAGTTTCAGTGCCACGCGTGCATTCTGCTCCACCAGCACAACCGTAACCCCGGTTTTGTTGATCTCTTTGACAGTCTCAAAAATGGCTTTTACCAGCAGCGGAGCCAGTCCCAGGCTGGGTTCGTCCAGAAGGAGAATTCTGGGCTGTCCCATCAGTGCGCGTCCGATAGCCAGCATCTGCTGTTCCCCGCCGCTCAGGGTTCCTGCAAGCTGTTCACTCCGTTCTTTGAGACGGGGAAACAGCCGGTAAATCCAGTCCAGGGTTTCTTTCACCTTTTGGACATCATTGATGGTGAAAGCCCCAAGATTGAGATTTTCCCGCACGGTAAGGGTTCCGAACACCCGGCGTCCTTCCGGAGACTGGGTAATGCCCTCTTTCACAATTCTGTCTGCACTCATTTTGTGCAAAGGACTTCCCTGATACAGAATTTCGCCGCCCGTGATTTTCATCAGACCGCTGATGGCATTGAGTGTGGTGGATTTTCCTGCTCCGTTCGCGCCCAGAATAGTGACGATTTCCCCTTCACCGACCCGGATATTGATACCGTGAAGGGCTTCCACATTTCCGTATTTCACCCGAAGATCTTTTATTTCAAGCAGCATTTGTCCGCCTTGCTGAATAAAGTATAACAAGCTTCCAGCTTGTTCCCAACAGCGCACAAGCTGGAAGCTTGTGTTACTTTTCCCTGTTCACAAATAACGTAGAACAAGCTTCCAGCTTGTTCCCAAACAAAGCGCACAAGCTGGAAGCTTATGCTACTCTTCCTCTGTTCCCAGATATGCCTCAATCACACGGGGATTTTCCCTGATTTCTTTGGGAGTTCCCTCTGCAATTTTGCTGCCGTATTCAATGACCACCAGTTTTTCACACACTTCCATGACCAGCCCCATGTCATGTTCAATCAGCAGCACGGTAATGCCCCGTTCCTGAATTTTGCGGATCAACTGCACCAGACTGTTGGTTTCCTGTTCGTTCATGCCCCCTGCGGGTTCATCCAGAATCAGGAGTCTGGGTTTTGTGGCCAGCGCGCGTGCAATTTCCAGCAGCCGCTGATTTCCGTAAGACAGATTGCTGGAAATCATTTCCGCATTTTTTTCCAGTCCCACAAAGGCCAGTTCGCTCATGGCAAGTTCCAGTGCTTCCTGTTCCTCCCGTTTCTGACCGGGTGTGCGGAACATTCCCCCGAAAATCCCGGATTTCATGCGGCAGTGGCAGCCTGCCAGCACATTTTCCAGTACGGAAAGTTTCTGAAAAAGGCGTATAGTCTGAAAGGTGCGGGCAATTCCCAGAGAGACAATTTTATGGGTGCGCAGTCCCGCTATGGATCTGCCGTCAAAAATGACATCGCCTTCATTGGGCTGATAATTGCCGGTAATCAGATTGAAAACAGTGGTTTTTCCCGCGCCGTTGGGGCCGATCAGTCCGGCAATGATTCCCTGATCTGTATCAAAGGACACATGGTTCACGGCAGTAAGACCGCCGAATTTTTTTGTCAGATTCTGCAATTGTAAGAGGCTCACGCATTCCCCCTGTTTTCGCTCATGCCGGAGATGGGATATTTTCTGGGATAAGGCGGCAGAATGCCCTGAGTGCGGAAGATCATCATCACCACCATTGCCCCGCCGAAAACCAGCATTCTTGCATCTTTGAATTCCCGGAAAATTTCAGGCAGTCCGATGATGAGAAAGGCTCCGAGTATCACGCCCGGAATGCTGCCGGAACCGCCCATGATAATCAACGTGAACATGATCACGGATTCCCAGAAATTGAAGGATTCCGGTGCAATGGTCATCATTTTGGCAGCGTAAATATTGCCCACCATCCCGGCCCATGCCGCGCCCAGCACAAAAACCGCGAGTTTGTAATAGGCTGTATTGATGCCGCTTCCCTCTGCTGCAACCTCATCTTCGCGAAGATAATTGAGCGCACGTCCGAACCGGGACTGCTCCAGCCGGTAAAAAAGGAATACCGTCAAAGCAGTGAATATCCAGATCAGCCAGAAAAAATGCTGGGGTCTGCTGATTCGGAAACCAAAGAAATCTGGCCGGGAAATGCCGAAAATGCCGTTGGCTCCGCCGGTAATGCCGAAAATATCATTGATCAGGGCTATGCGCACAATTTCTCCCACTCCAATGGTGACAATGCAGAGATAATCCCCCCGGAGATGAATGATGGGACGCGCTATGATGGCGGCAAAAAGTCCGGCTGTAATGGCACAGGCAGGAAGAAGCATCAGAATGGGAATGTTGAACAAAGTGTTGATAATGGCTGCGGTATAGGCTCCGACTGCATAAAACGCGGCATGTCCCAGATTGAAAAGACCGGTATGGCCGACAATGAGATTGAGACTCAGTCCCAGCATGACATACATGCCCACATTGTTCAGCACATCCAGCCAGTAACTGTTCAGATAAAAAGGCGTGCTGAGCAGCACTGCTGTGCAGATTCCGTAAAGCCAAAAGCGTTTGGGTATATTGCGCATCATCATATTTTCTCCGCCACCCTTTCTCCCAGCAGGCCGGTGGGACGGACTATGAGAATGGCAATCAGCACACAGAAGGCAATCGCGTCTTTCCATGCCATGGAAAGATAAGCCGCGCCAAGCGATTCAATCACTCCCAGCAGAATACCGCCCACCATAGCTCCCGGTATATTGCCGATGCCGCCCATAATGGCTGCTGTAAATGCCTTGAGACCATAAACCCAGCCCATTGTAAAATTAATCTGTCCGTAATACAGTCCGACCATAAGCCCGGCCACGCCGCCCAGAGCCGGGCCGATGAAAAAGACGATCATAATAACCCGGTTTACATTAATTCCCATCAGCCGGGCAGCCCCCTGGTCAATGGCCGCTGCGCGTATGGCCGTGCCGACTTTTGTTTTTTGGATAAAAAGATACAAAGCCACCATCATAAGAACGGATGTCAGCAGTATCAGAATACGCATGAGAGGGATTGGCAGCCCCATAATGGTGATGACAGTTTTGGGGAGAATGTCTTTGGGATAATACTGATACCGCGCACCGTAGATCAGCATGACCGCGTTCTGAAAAAATATGGATGCGCCCAGCGCAGATACCACTGCGGAAAGCCGGGGAGATTCCCGCAGCGGTTTGTATGCGGCCTGATCCAGCAGAATGCCCACAGTGCCAACCAGTCCCATAACCATGAGAGCAAGTACGATGACGCCGGCAAACGCGCCCAGATGCTGATGCAAAGCCAGGGAAGTCAGGACAGTCAGTCCCAGATACGCGCCCATTGTAAAAAGATCGCCGTGTGCAAAGTTGATCAGCTTGAGTACACCGTAAACCATAGTGTAACCCAAAGCAATAAGGGCATAAATGCCGCCAATAGCCAGTCCGTTTGTCAACTGCTGAAAGAAGAATTCCATATGACAGAAAGTTCCAGTTTGCAGGGTTGAAAAAAACTGCACTGTGGGTGCAGCGTATGCAAAACCATACTATAGCTTTTAAGATAATTATTTTGGAGTAGGTTGGGGTGAGGAACGAACCTCAACATCCTAAAATTGTTGGATTTCGTTCCTCACCCCAACCTACAGGAAACCCCAAAATTATTTTCTTAAAGCCTATAATAATTGTGGATACCATGTTAAATGTCAAGAATCTTTTTCACGGAAAGTTCCTGATTCATTATCTTAAAAACTATATTATACTGATCCAATTTTGGTTTTCTTTGGCACGGAAATTGCGTATGCGCCAAAACAGTTTTTTTCAGCCCTTCTGCGGGGTTTTTCAGGCCAAAAACAGATGATTTTTCACTTTCAGCCCGTAAGGCAAAAATCATGCCAGATAAAACCAAAATTGGATCAGTATATTACTCTGTCTGAAAAATCTTTCTTAATCTTTCAATCCTTTAATCATGTGAATCACGGTTCAGACAATCCTCTGTCTGGAACTCTGATTTGTCTGATTTCTCTGATTCATCTGATTATAACTCGTGCAAATCAGAGAAATCACAGTTCATAACTACAAGGATTTTTTATAAGAAAGGAT
>CAZHPS010000457.1:0-5606 GCA_964534335.1 uncultured Desulfobacterales bacterium | reverse complement strand
AATATCATCCCTACCGGGATTTTATAATAATGTCATCCCTGGCGGGATTTGGTTTTTTTTTGGAATAATTTCATTGCTATAATAATATCATCCCTACCGGGATTTTATAATAATGTCATCCTTGGCGGGATTGGGTTTTTTTTGGAATAATGTCATTGTTATAATAATGTCATCCCTTGCGGGATTGTGCAATAATTTCATCCCTTGCGGGATTGGGCGGTAAATTAATTTATATAATAATGTTATTGATGCAATAATTTCATTTTTGTTTATAAGTAACAGGGAAAAAGTGCCGGGTGTTCCGTATCTGCCCTGTATGTACCGGCTGTGTGGCCGGGCAAAAAAAATGAGGAATCATTGAAAAACATGGAAACACTTTACGATTTTTTCGCAAAACCCATGGATCCCCGGTCTTATACGGGGGTCCGTATTTCCCTGGCCTCACCTGCGCAGATCCGGGAGTGGTCCAACGGTGAGATCCGCAAACCTGAAACCATTAATTACCGCACTTTCAAACCTGAGCGTGAGGGGCTTTTCTGCGCGAAGATTTTTGGTCCGACCAAGGATTATGAATGCAACTGCGGGAAATACAAGCGCATGAAACACAGGGGTGTGGTGTGCGAAAAATGCGGTGTTGAGGTTATTCAGTCCAAAGTCCGGCGGGAGCGGATGGGGCATATTGATCTGGCGGCTGCGGTGGCCCATATCTGGTTTCTGAAAAGTCTGCCTTCCAAAATAGGCAACCTTCTGGATCTTACGCTGAAGAATATGGAGAAGATCCTTTATTTTGATTCCTATATTGTTACTGATCCGGGCAAAACCGGGATGACAAGATGCATGCTTCTGACAGATGAGAAGTACAGGGAGGCCATTGAAACCCATGGACGGGACAGTTTTAAGGCCGGGATTGGGGCGGATGCGGTGCGCACGCTTCTGGGTTCTTTGGATCTGCAGCCCCTGTATGAGCAGCTCCGGGCAGAGCTGCGGGCCACCTCGTCTGTTGCCAAGCGACAGAAACTTTCCAAACGGCTGCGCATAGCCGATGCTTTCCGCAAATCCGGTATCAGTCCCGCGTGGATGATTATGGATGTGATTCCGGTACTGCCTCCGGATCTGCGGCCGCTGGTTCCGCTGGAGGGGGGCAGGTTTGCCACATCAGATCTGAATGATCTGTACCGGAGGGTTATCAACCGGAACAACAGGCTGCGGAGGCTGACGGATCTGAATGC
This sequence comes from uncultured Desulfobacterales bacterium, assembly GCA_964534335.1. Taxonomy (GTDB): domain Bacteria; phylum Desulfobacterota; class Desulfobacteria; order Desulfobacterales; family Desulfococcaceae; genus JAABRU01. The sequence goes on along the minus strand of CAZHPS010000457.1, from coordinate 4,377 downwards.
TCCGGATATTATTGTGCGCAATGAAAAGCGGATGCTGCAGGAGTCGGTGGATGTGCTGTTTGACAATGGCAGACATGGGCGTGTGATTACAGGGACAAACAAGCGTCCGCTTAAATCTCTGTCTGACACACTCAAGGGAAAGCAGGGAAGGTTCCGGCAGAATCTGCTGGGCAAACGTGTGGATTATTCCGGCAGAACAGTTATTACGACCGGGCCGGGGCTGCGGCTGCACCAGTGCGGGCTGCCGAAAAAGATGGCTTTGGAGCTGTTTAAGCCATTTGTGTATTACCGGCTGGAGCAGAAGGGGCTGGTGTCCACTGTGAAAAGTGCGAAAAAAATGGTGGACAGGGAAACGCCTGAGGTTTGGGATACGCTGGATGAGGTGGTGCGTGAATATCCGGTTATGCTGAACCGTGCACCAACGCTGCACAGGCTGGGGATTCAGGCATTTGAACCCACACTGATTGAGGGCAAGGCAATACGGCTGCATCCGCTGGTTTGCACTGCGTTTAATGCGGATTTTGACGGGGATCAGATGGCTGTGCATGTGCCTTTGTCTGTGGAATCCCAGATTGAGGCACGCATTCTTATGCTTTCAAGCAATAATATTCTGTCTCCGGCAAACGGAACTCCGATTATTGTTCCAAGTCAGGATATTGTGCTGGGAACCTATTATATGACCCGTGAAATCCCGGGGGCAAGGGGCACGGGAAAACTGTTTTCCCATCCGGATGAAGTGCGGATGGCATATGATGCTGATCAGATTGAACTTCATGCGGCAATTACGGTGCGCATGGACGGGGAGCGTGTGCAGACCACTGTGGGACGGATTCTGCTGTGGGAGATTATACCGAGGCAGAATATACTGAAACTGGCGCATATCCGGCTTTGTGATCCGGCAGAGGCTGCGGATGTTCATGCGAAACTGTGCAAAGGTCAGGATTTTTCTGCGGTCGCGGAGAGGTGCGCACGGAGCATTGAACCGGGACGGGGAGGATTTATGGGGCAGGTGCGCCAGGATGAGTTCCGGCGCATTTTCGGCACGGATGAAAAAACAGCAGTCATGGTTTTTTCCCTTGAACCCGGACAGATCAGCCCTGTTATTGCGGCAGATGGGGCTTCCCATATTTTCCGGGTGATGGGACGGAGCCCCGCGATTCCGTTTTCAGCAGTGAACAGGGTGATGGACAAGAAGACTCTGCGGGATCTGGTGGATCGGGTTTACCGGAGCCTGGGTCCCAAATCCACAGTGATCCTTTCTGACCGTCTTAAAGATATTGGATATGCGTATTCCACCATAGGCGGGCTTTCCATTTCCATTGATGCCATGATTATTCCGCCCCGCAAATGGGATATTATCCGCACATCTGAGGAACAGGTTACGGAAATCGGGCGGCAGTATACAGAGGGTCTGATTACCCAGGGGGAAAAATACAACAAGGTTGTGGATATATGGGCCAGGGCCACAGACGATATAGCCAATGAAATGATGGGGGCAATGAAGTCCGCGCCCCTTACTGATGCAGAGGGAAATCCTGAAAAGGATGAAAACGGGAATATCCGCATGATTGAGGGATTTAACCCGGTTTACATGATGGCGGATTCAGGAGCCAGGGGTTCCAAGGATCAGATGCGCCAGCTTGCGGGTATGCGCGGACTTATGGCAAAACCTTCGGGAGAGATTATTGAAACACCGATTACAGCCAATTTCCGTGAGGGGCTTTCTGTGCTGCAGTATTTTATTTCCACACACGGGGCACGCAAGGGGCTGGCGGACACTGCCCTGAAAACCGCAAACTCCGGGTATCTTACGCGCAGGCTGGCGGATGTGGCCCAGGACTGCATGGTTTCGGAAACTGACTGCGGAACCATTGTGGGGGTGGAGGTGGAGTCCCTGATGGAGGGAGGGGAAATTATACAGCGGCTGGGGGAAAGGGTGCTGGGACGCACGGTGGCTGAGGAAGATATCCGTGATCCGTTTACTGATGAGATTATAGCCGCAGTTGGGGATGAACTGGATGAGGATCTGGTGGAAAAAATAGACAAATCCGGTCTTACCAAAGTAAAAATACGGTCTGTGCTTACCTGCCGTGCAAAACTGGGTGTGTGCGCAACATGTTACGGACGGGATCTGGCTTTTGGCCGGAGGGTGGAGATTGGTCAGGCTGTGGGGATTCTGGCGGCACAGTCCATTGGAGAACCGGGAACACAGCTTACCATGCGCACTTTTCACATTGGGGGCACTGCCTCCCGGAGGGTGGAGCAGGCAGATATACGGGCACGCACAGAGGGGACGCTGCGGTTTCAGGCTTTGAAGGCAGTGAAAAATGCGGCAGGTGAGTCCATTGTGATGGACAGGCAGGGAGGGGAAATAGCCGTGATGGGCGAAACCGGCAGGGAACTGGAGCGTTTTCCGGTGATTTACGGGGCACACATACTTGTGCATGACGGGGAAAAAGTGAAAACCGGTGATCTTCTGGCAAGCTGGGATCCGTTTACCACACCCATTATCACTGAGGTGGCAGGAACCGTGAAATACGGGGATTTGACTTTGGGAAGGACCATACAGGAAAAGGTTGATCCTGTGACCGGCAAATCCAGCCGCACTGTGATTGAAACCAAAACTCCGGATGTGCGTCCCAGAATTTCTGTCAAAAATCCCGAAGACGGACGCACAGCAAAACTGCCGTCAGGAACCGGGATGGCACGGTATCATCTGCCGGTGGATGCCATTCTGCTGGTGGATGAGGGAGACAGCGTGAAAGCCGGGGACGTGCTGGCCAAGCTGCCAAGAGCCACAACCAAAACCAAGGACATTACCGGCGGTCTGCCCAGGGTGGCTGAACTTTTTGAGGTGCGCAAACCAAAGGAAACCGCTGTGCTTTCCCGGATTGACGGTTATGTGACCATTTCCAAAGGTCCCAAAGGCAAGCAGAAGGTGACTGTGGCGCCGGCAGACGGGGGGGAAAAAGAGGAATACCTGATACCCAGGGGACGGCATATCAATTTTTATGACGGTGACTATATCCGTGCAGGGGAACCACTTATCGCGGGTGCATCGGTGCCACAGGATCTCCTCAGTATCAAAGGGGAGGTGGCCCTTGCCCGCTATCTCGTGGATGAAGTCCAGGAAGTATACAGGCTCCAGGGTGTCCGCATCAATGACAAGCATATCGAAGTCATTGTCCGCCAGATGATGCGCCGGGTCAGGATTACAGATGTGGGTGATACAGATTTTGTGCTTGATGAACAGGTGGACAAAAGCCGCTTTGAAAATATCAATGCAGAGTTTCGGGCCAAAGGAATGAAGGGGGCAGTGGCCGAGCCGCTGATTCTGGGCATCACCAAGGCTTCCCTGAGCACAGACAGTTTCATTTCAGCAGCCTCTTTTCAGGAAACCACAAAGGTGCTGACAGAGGCATCCATCAACGGTGCTGAGGATTATCTCCGGGGCCTGAAGGAAAATGTGATCATGGGCAGGCTGGTGCCCGCAGGTACCGGGTTCCCGGATTACAGCGATCTGGAAATCGCATGTGAATGAAAAAAAACTTGACAGATATATATTTTTCGTTTATAAACGAAATTTTTGCATACCGTATAATCATATAAAGGGGTGTGTATGCCGACCATTAATCAGTTAGTCAGAAAAGGCAGAGAAAAGGTAAAGAAAAAGACCAATACACCGGCGCTTAAGGGTTCGCCCCAGAAACGGGGTGTATGCACGCGTGTATATACTTCGACGCCCAAGAAACCCAATTCCGCACTCAGAAAAGTCGCAAGGGTGAGGTTGACTACGGGCATAGAGGTGACAGCCTATATCCCCGGCATTGGGCATAACCTGCAGGAGCATTCGGTTGTTCTGGTGCGGGGAGGACGTGTAAAGGATTTGCCCGGTGTGCGTTATCATATTGTAAGAGGCACACTGGATACACTCGGTGTGGAGGATCGGAAGCAGGGACGGTCAAAATACGGGGCCAAAAGACCCAAATAGAAATCCGGTGAATTACAGGCCCAATGGAAAAAGATGGTGTGACATATGCCAAGAAGAAGAGAAGTACCTGAACGGATTGTTGTTCCGGACCCGAAATATGACAGCAGGCTGGTTGCGAAGTTTATCAAGTCAATCATGCGGGATGGCAAAAAGAGTACCGCTGAGAGAATACTGTACGGGGCACTGGAAATTATCAAAGGTAAGGTGAATGATTCTCCGCTGAAGATATTCGAACATGCCGTTGACAATGTAAAACCGATGATAGAAGTGAAATCCCGGCGTGTCGGCGGTTCCACCTATCAGGTTCCCACAGAGATACGGTCATCACGCCAGAATGCGCTGGCTATCCGCTGGCTGATTGATTTTGCCCGGAAACGCCCTGAAAA
>CAZHPS010000456.1:0-5619 GCA_964534335.1 uncultured Desulfobacterales bacterium | reverse complement strand
TTTTTGGAAATTAATTCATGATATTAATAAAATTTAAGCGAATGGACAGTTATAAAATCATTTCTTCATTTCCGGGGCTGTTTTCCGGATTCTGGCGGATTGGATCGTCTGCCCGGCATAAACGGCGGGGATCAAATCAGGTAAAAAATCCTGATAAGGGTGCGATTATTACAGAAAGTTAAAATTTCCAGACCAGCCCCGGAAACCGGTACACAGCACCGGTTTCAGTGAAATACTCTGGATTCTTTCTGCAAATGCAGACAGATTTCCTCCAGATAACGGGTTCCGGTCTGCAACTGCCGGAGCAGATTCTCTGATCTTTTCCGTATCATGTCTGATACTGCCCTGATGACGGAAAACATGATTTCCGGGGATTTTTCCCCTATTGTCTCAAAATCCTCCCGGAGGATGGAAAGCAGCCGGACAGAAGTTTTTGCCAAAGCTGTGCCATTTCCGCGGTATGTGTCAAAAAGTGCGGTTTCCGCATAAATTTGGAAGGGACTGCACACGGCAATCCTTTCCTCTTCCGGATGCCGGTATTCCTGCCGGATTTCCACCTGGCCTTCAAGGATAATAAAACAGCGATCTCCACTGCCCCCTTCGGAAAAAATAATGTCTCCGGGACTGAATTTTTCTTCCCTGCAGATATTACAAATCGCCATAATATCACTTTCTGACAATTTTTTGAAGCAATACGTTTCTTTCAGCACATCAATATATGGAACCATCATCATAACCTCCTTTTATTCAATGAAAATTATATGAAATCTGAGAAGTGGCAGGGCAGTAATACCGGTTCGACATTGGTTTTATACAAATCCGGAGGAGTGCAAAAATTAAGCGGAGCGGTTTTTTGCACACACACCCCCAGCAGCGGAAAAACTGACGGTACTGTATCAAATCAATGGAGAATCGGTATTATAATACGGCTCCGCTTTCAGATAATTTTTTTATTCGTGTATTTTCGTGTGTTTCGTGGTTGAAAAAACACAGGCATTCCTCAATCTCTGAAAGCGGTTTGGTATAAGGAATTGTCCGGTTTTCGAAAAAACCAAAATTGGATCAGTATATAACCGGCAGATGATAATGAACATTATTCGGAAAGTTAATCAATGGGGAGGATGCGGTATTCAGAGGTAGATTTAGCCTGCTTTTCGAATCAGATAAGTATGTAAACGAAATATTTTCGGTATAAGTAAGGTTCCGTAAATTTTCTGGCATAAAATTTTCAGAAAAACCGGTTTTTTCAGAAAAATCCGGTTTTTGAATACACGAAAATTTTTGTTTGCCTACTTAAAAAAACGGATTCTTCGGAACAGCCGGGTTTTCTGAAACATTTATCCCACAAATATATGGAACCCTACTTATGCCAGACTTGCTTTGAAACTGATCCATATTATGACAGTCATAAAAGGTTACTTTCAGATTTTTTATGTTGATTTATTCCATTTTTTCCTTTATAATACAAAATATCTTACTAACTCTTACTATTTTATATAAGACAGGAGGACTTATGCGAAGGGGATTTCTTGCAGGAATTACATTGGTTTTTCTGCTGTCGGCAGCCGCTGCACTGGCTGCGTATCACCATATGGGAGATACGGATTCTGATGTTTTTCTCAGTGTATATCCAGACAAAGCAGGGAGCAAACTGGACAGTTGCGCGTTATGCCATACCGGCGGGAAATATGAGAAAAAACCGGGTGTATGGGCCAGCATGGGCAGTTGTCAGTGGTGTCATTACACATACGGTTATGACCAGAGCGGCGATATTGCCCAAACCCTGAACCCATACGGCAGGGATTATCTGGCAAAGGGCCGCAGTGCTTCGGCCATTACCGCTGTGGCGGAACCGGATTCGGACGGAGACGGTTATACCAACAAAAATGAAATTGAAGCTGGGACTTATCCGGGAAATGCTGAGGATGATCCCGCAAAAAAAACCGCTCCTTTCAAAGTTTATACCCGGCAGCAACTGGAATCCCTGCCCCGGCAGACACAGTTTATGCTGATGAATACCAGCAAATCCGGGGATTTTTATGCACAATATTCAGGCGTGACAGTGGAAAATCTGCTGTATGATGCAGGAATTCTGGGAACTGCCACAGGCATCACCGTGTTTGCTCCGGACGGATGGGCGCAGTATCATCCTCTGGAATATGATGAAACCCCTGAAATGTATTCTGTTTTTGGCACATACCCAGAAGCGGTTTATCAGTATACAGAGCAGGCTGATCAGGGGATATATCCGGATACAGGCTGGTGCGATTACAGTGCAGCCTCCTGTGTGGGCAGGGCAGCAGGAGAAACTATCAGTGTGAAAAACGGCCTGAAGATGATTCTGACAGGCAAAAGGGAAGGGAATAACCTGGATACCGGATATCTGACTGCGGATAACAAGCTGGACGGGGAAGGCCCGTACCGGCTTGTGGTTCCCCAGAAATCGCCCAATCCGCCGGATCAGGCCAGCAACTCTGCAAATCAGGATGTGATCTGGCCCTATAATGAGGACTGGGATCACAATGCCGGAGCCTGTACACGTTCTGTCACCATTATCCGGGTGGAACCTCTGCCTGAAGGAACAACCGATATTGATCTGCTGGAGGCCGGATGGAATTATATTGATCAGGAAAAAATCATTGTTTATGGAGCGATTGCCGGGCAGGATACAGCCGAAGCTCTGCCATATGAGGAAATTCAGCAGATTGACACCAATAAAGCCCGGAGTTGGGAAAGTTTTTCCATTGACGGAACCGCATATCTGGCTGCCGCGAATGAAGGCGGAAATTCCGTTATTTACCAGTGGAACGGCACCTCTTTTGCAGAACTTCAGACTGTGCAAACTCTCTGGGCGGAAAGATGGGAAAGTTTTGTCATCAATGGCTCAACCTATCTCGCTCTGGCCCTGAACCGCAAAGATCAAAGCACGCGTCTTGCTGATTCTCCCATATACAAATGGAACGGGAAAAAATTTGAACTGTATCAGACTCTTCCCACACAGGGCGCACGGGATTTTGAAAGTTTTGTCATCATCGGACAAACGTATCTGGCAGTGGCAAACGAACGCAATGACAGCAGCAGGAATGTGAATTCTGTCATATACAAATGGGATGGAAGCAAATTTTTGGAATTTCAATCCATTTTGACTCACAGCGCACGGGATTGGGAAAGTTTTGCCATTGACGGACAGACTTTTATCGCAATTGCCAATCAGGACAATGATGAAACCCGTGATATTTATTCTGTGATTTATAAATGGAATGGAACAGAATTTGTTTCTTTCCAGTCAGTTTTGACGCACAGTGCAAGAGGATGGGAAAGTTTTGTCATTGACGGACAGACTTTTCTGGCTGCTGCCAATAATCAAAGTTCCACTTCCCGTGTCACAGGCTCTGACATATACAAATGGGACGGCACTGCATTTTCAAAATTTCAGTCTCTTCTCACCTATGGAGCGCATGACTGTGAAAGTTTCACTGCGGGGAATGACACATTTCTGGCTGTGGCAAACAACAAGGATGATGAAACTCCCACAAGGAATTCAGTTATTTACAAATGGAACGGCTCCGCGTTTGCTGAAAATCAGGAGATTGTCACATACGGCATACGGGACTGGGAATCTTTCACAATAGACGGCAATGTGTATCTGGCTGCTGCCAATGATGATGAGGAATACAGCGAAAACATTCTTTCCCGGATATACCGGGTCGGGGAAAAAGTGGAGACCGCAGATACTGACAGCGGAGGAGGTTCCTGCTTTATCTCAATTTTATGTCCGGAATGATGTGAAAAGCGGAATTTGCGTTTGAGGATAAATGGTATATCAAACAACAAACAAAAGGAGAAATGGAAATGAAAAGAGTGAAACTGTTTTTTGCTGCGGCACTGATAATTTGCCTGATGGCAATGCCTGCAATGGCAGAGGAAAGCCCTGTGCTGATGATGGCAACCACCACCAGCACAGATGACACGGGTCTGCTGGATTACCTTGCGCCCCTGTTCAAAGCAGACAGCGGCATTGAACTCCGCTGGACTGCAACAGGAACAGGAAAAGCCATGAAAATGGGTGAAAACTGTGATGTGGATGTGCTTATGGTTCATGCACCGGAAGCAGAGATGAAATTTGTGGCAGACGGTTTTGGAACAGATCGGAAAGAAATTATGTACAATGATTTCATTCTTATCGGTCCGGAATCTGATCCTGCTGGAATCAAAGGAAAATCGGTAAAAGAAAGCCTGAAAATCATACAGGAGAAACAGGCAGTGTTTGCCAGCCGCGGGGACAAATCCGGAACCCATCAACTGGAGCTGAATCTGTGGAAAACAGCACAACTGACAGTGCCGGAAAAAGAGGAATGGTATGTGCAGACAGGTCAGGGAATGCTGTCGACCATCAATATTGCCGCAGAACGCAAAGGATACACCATTACCGACCGGGGAACCTATATCAAATACGAGTCTGATGCAAAGGGCAGTCCTGATCTGAAAATTCTGGTGGAAGGGGATGATACCCTGAAAAATCAGTACAGTGTGATTATCGCCAGTGCAGAACGCTGCCCCAAAGCCAAAACAGATTTGGCAAAAAAATTCTCAGACTGGATCTGCGGTGAAAAAGCACAGAAACTCATCGGGGATTTCAAACTGCTTGACAAGGCATTGTTCACACCCAATGCAAAATGAAGTGTGAGGTTTCATGTGTTCAGGAAAGAAAACAGATCCTGACAGTTGCACAATGCAGTAGAATAAGCTTCCAGCCTGTTCATAAGCCGTACACAGGCTGGAAAGCCTGTTTCAGAAATCATGTTCCCGTGTTTCCCGAAGCTGTGTGTCAGAAATATTGCTGAAAGCAGGAATGTTCACACTGAACCATTCATACAGCGGATACACGGACGCAAAGGACTCAGGCGTGAGTTCCTGCCGCATTATCTCAATCCACGCGTTGATTTGTGCGGACCAGTAATTCTTGTGAAATCCGCGCGAACTGTAGGATCGGAATACCCACAGCACCGTATCAGTCAGGACTTCCGGATGAAAATACCGGAGAATGGAGGCCACAAATCTGGCATGATTGCTGTGGTTGTCTTTCATCATGTCAATATTCTTTTCACCCACAAGTTCATGAATATCAGGACGCCGGAGCATGATTTCATTGATCTTTGCCGTGAGCACTTCCTTTTTCCGGCCGTATTCCCCAGCCGCTTCCGGTGCGGCCTGTGCAATTTCCGCTGCGGAGCGGATTAAATCTTCTCTGTTCATCATATCTCCTTTCTTGTTTATATCCTTCCCCCGTCAATCATTTTTTCCAACTCATCCAGAGAATAAAAATATACTATACTGATCCAATTTTGGTTTTTTATGGCATAAATTTTGCATATGGATGCTGTTTTATGTTAAATTTTACTGTTGCAATTTTATATTAATTGCTATATATGTGTCTGATTAACTGATTTAAATAACATTAATTAATGAAAAAGAGAGGAGAACAAAATGAAACCTTTTAATTTTATACATGATTTTACAGATGATGAAATTCAGATTCTTAACAGATACAGAGATAAACAGAGTAAGGGCTTGTAACAAAATAACCTGAACAAAGTTGTATTGTATGTTATAAACAGA
>CAZHPS010000455.1:0-5694 GCA_964534335.1 uncultured Desulfobacterales bacterium | reverse complement strand
ATTTTCCGGTTCTCTGGCCTTCATGCGGTCAAAAAAGGTGTCACAGGCCATGCGGAAACGCTGCCATAACTCATCGGATTTTTCTTTGGGAACAGGGCCGATCTCCTTCCACTGTCTCTGCAAATCTCTCAGGCGTCCCGCAGTACCGGTCCAGTCTGCCGAGCCGGACAGGAGTTCTGCTTTTTCACAGATCCGGATTTTCATTTTCAGATTATGCTCGCGCTCCAGATCCTGTTTCTGATAAAAAATACGGCGGTCTTCAAAAAAAGCATTGCAGGTTTGCTGAAACTCCTGACGCAGATCTTTTTCCAGCCCCAGAGGCAGTGATCCGATGGCATTCCACCGGGCCTGTATTTCCTTTATTTTTTCTGCTTTATCAATACTGTTATCCTCGGAAGGATTTCTGTTTTCACCGGCAGTTCCCTCTGCAGGGGCAGGCTGGACATCAGAACCGATGAGTTCTTTCAGATCATTGTGAATCTTTGTTTTTTCTGCCAGACATCTCTGGAAAACCTCATCGCAGGCTTTGCTGAAACGCTGCCATAACTCATCGGATTTTTCTTTGGGAACCGGGCCTATGCTTTTCCATTTTTTCTGGGCTTCCCGGATAATATCCGCTATACCCTGAATTTCCCCGGACTGGGCAGCAATTTCCGCAAGAGCGCAGAGTTCCTCTTTCTGATTTTGGTTGGCCCAGCGCTCCCATTTCACATTTTCCCAGTATTCCCGCTGTCTGGCAAAAAAACGGTCACACGCGTCACGGAAACGGGGTGTGAGTTCATTTTTGATTTCCGGAATCAGACTGCCGGCAGCCCGCCATTCCTGCTGCAGGGCCCGAATCTGCTGATCCAGTCCCGCGCGTTCTTCGGCATCAAATGCAGCCTCAGCAGTCTCACAAAGCTCCGCAAGCCGCTTTTGCTGATCCTGCTGCTGATTTTTCAGCCTTTCCTCAGATTCTTTCCGTAAACAAATCCAGCTTTCATAAGCATTTCCAAACCGTCCTTCAGGATCAGAACCCCCTGCCGCATCCCATTCTTCCCGGAGATGTTTCCATTTTTCCTCTGCATCAGCCCATTCCGTGTTCCGGGACAGATCTTCCGCCCGAAGAAAGAGGTTCTGCACCTGCCGCAGTTTCTGCTCCCTTGCAGTCTCATCAGCAACCCGTTTTTCCGTATTTTGTCTGTATGCTGAGCGGGCCTGCTCAAAACGCTGCACAAGGGGCATAGCCATATCCAGCGCAAGATCCGAAACACCAATTTTTTCCCATTGAGAAACAAGTTCGTCCATTTTTACCTGCCCATCCTCCGGCATGGAGGCACAGAGATTTTCTGCATTTGTGCATAGTTCTTCAGCCTGTTTTTTTACCTGCCGCGCTGTTTCGGATTTTGCCATTTCTGCTTCCATCCGGGCGCAGGCCATTTCAAACCGCTGGTTCAGGGGCCGGGAAAGATCAGGATCAAGGGCTTCCCAGGCTGCACGGGCATCTGTGAGAATGTTTTCATTTTTTTCCCCAGGTTCAGGGATGCGCAGATTTTCCAGCCGGATGCACAGATTTTCTGCTTCCTTTTCGCTGGCCTGCTCACAAACCGCTTCAGTCACTTCGATTTTCTTTTCTGTCAGTCCATCGAGTTTTTCCCTGGCCTGTTTTTTCACTTTTTTGTTGGATGCTTTTTCAGACACACGCATAAGATGCACCGGTTCAGACAGTTTTTCCACAATGCGCAGTCCGGTCTTCAGACCGCAGTTGTTTTCCGCAACAGTGCAAAGCAGTTCCGGATCATGGATTTTTTCAACCGCTGCCAGCCGGATTTCCGGATCATCCACCTCACAGGCAATATCCGCAAGAATTCCGGGCTCCGCAATCTGCTCCAGTATGATCCTGCGTGCCTGTGTATCCTTTGCCTTCATCATATTTTCCTGCAATATGACATGCAGGCGTTTTCCTGCTGCACGGATGACCTCGGAATCTCCTCTGCTGGATGCAAAATCCCGCAGAAAATTTTCATCCGCAATTTTTCCGATAGCTTCGATCCTCACTTTGGGATCGGAATCGGTAATGGCAATCTCCTGCAGCAGATCACGGTCATCCGCTCCCATTTCCTGAACAGATTTGAGACGGATTTCCGGGTTACTGTGTTTCCATTTGGGTTTCATGAAATCTGTAATGGCCATAAATGTCCTGTTTTATTGTAGTAATTTGTTCTTCGCCATCCTGACTTTCTGCACTCAGAAGTCACAATTTTTTATATAAGGCTCCAACTTTGGTTTTTTCCGGCACATAAATTGCTTCAGGTGTCAGCCAAAGGCATTCTGAAACCGGGTTATAAGAATCTGTTCCTGTAATCCGGCTCCCAAATGCCTTTGACTCACGGTCAGAGCAGTTTTTGTGCCCCCAAAACCAAAATTGGATCATTATATCATAATCTGGATAAGGTTTCAAAACATTTTTGGGTAAAGGGTCAAATCGCGTGATGATGCATAAAAAAATTTCCAGTCGCCAGTTCCCGGAAACCATATCCCCAAATTACGTAAGGTTCCATAAATTTTCAGGTATAAAATTTTCAGAAAAACCTGATTTTTCGGAAAAATCCGGTTTTTTGAATACACGAAAATTTTTGTTTGCCTACTTATAAACAGCAGGGTATTCTGCGTCTGATCCGGATAAATTGCAGATCCGCATATACATCATATGCCAGAATTTCCACGCCTTTTTCATATGCCTGCCGCAGTATTTTTCCGTACGCGGGATCAATTTTATCAGCAGGTCTGAAAGTATCCGCATCCATGCGCTGGATCAGAAAAAACATCACACAGCGTTTTCCGGATGCGGTAAGTTCCGCCATTTCTGCAAGATGTTTCTGTCCCCGCAGCGTGACAGCGTCCGGAAATTCAGCAATCCGGTCTTTGACCAAAGTGCAGTTCTTGACCTCCACAAAGCATTTTCTCCTGTCTGCACCGGTCAGGAGAATATCAAGCCGTGAATTTCCGGTCTTTACTTCCCTGCGCACCGTATCATAACCATGCAGTTCCGGAACACACCCGGATTTGACTGATTCAGCCACAAGCCGGTTGGGAATCTGGGTATTGACACCCACAAGAGACGCAGGCATATGAATCAGTTCCCATGTATATTTCAGTTTGCGTTTGGGATCATTGTGAAAAGACAGGTACACAGGCCGTCCGGGTTGGCAGCATTCGGTCATTGCTCCGGAATTGGCGCAGTGTGCCGTCACCGTGCTTCCGTCTGCCAGTTTCACTTCTGCCAGGAATCGTTTGTAACGCCGGATCAGGGTTCCGCAAATCAGTTCCGGCCAGAACAGCCGGTACGGCTCATTTTTGTCATTCATGGGGAATATTCCGCACGTTTCCACCCCATCGGATGATATTTTCAGCAATGAATTTCACGATGTCTTCATGGGTTTTCTGTCCTTTGCCTTCCACAGGCCGGGGAGTACCGAAACAGATATGTATGGTTTTTCCGGGATCTATCATTCCCAAATCTTTGAAAAAAGGGGAATATCCCTGAAAATCCGTTTTCAGTGCCACCGGAACCACAGGCACCCCGGCTTTGCGTGCCAGTTTAATGCCCAGGGAATTGAAATGTTCCGGATCAAACACCAGACTCCGGGTGGCCTGGGGAAAGACAATAAGGGATCGTCCGGTCGCGAGCATTTCACTTCCTTTTTCCAGAACCGTCCGGAGGTCTTCGCGGGGATTGTGCCGGGATACCGCGACAGGTTCCACAGCCCGCATGATTTTTCCGAAAAAGGGATAATCCAGAAGAGAGGTTTTCACCACAAAAGAGACATCCCGGAAGGCAACAACAATGGACGGAAGAAAAAATGTCTCTATCATGCTCATATGATTGGCGATAAAAACCAGAGGCCCCCTGTGCCGGGCCAGTCCCTCCATTCCGGATATTTCGACCCTTCCGCCCACAGCCTCGGCTGCTTTGATTATGGCATGTGACCCGTCTGCCCAGATTTCCCGTGTGTACCGTCCTCCGGCAGCAAAGCGGCTGTGGTCAAAAATAACTTTCATAATCCTGACATAATAAATAAAAGTGGGACATCCCGGAATTTTCTCCGCGGGAAAATGCCTGATGTCAGGGCTGGTATATCCGTAATTTTTTCTCAGAATCTGCCAGAAAGATTTTCTGTCCATTATATTCCTGTATTCCTTATTCCTGTGTCTGCGCCGTGTTTACAAATCTGTTTTTGCACTCTCTTTTAAACGCTGTATAAACATATTTCAAGTATAAAAAACTTTTCCCCTCCGGATTTCAGGGAGCATGGGTTCCACTTTTGTAAAAAAGGGCAGTTATATGAAATCTGAAAAAGAATTGGGCATTAAATTCTGTCTGAAACCCTAAGGGTTTTGAAAACCCTTAGGGTTTATGCTGAAATTTTTTTCAGATTTCATATTAGGTGATTTACGAAAATGAATGTCCCTGTTCAGTTTACAAAAATTGCAGCACAGGAAACCCGCAGACAGCAGATTTGTGATCCGCAATAATTTTATTTTTTGGAAAAATTAGGTTTTTCCGAACATTTCGGCGCATAAAATCAAAGCAGGCAAAGCAGTATATTCTTTTCTGTAAATAGACTAACCGTCCCGCGTCTGCCGGGAGAGAAGACTGAATCCGTCCTACAGCACATTCAGGAGTGGTGCGGAGTCCATAAGGCTGTTTATTGAAATGAATATAGCAAATAAAACAAGACGCTGACTGATTTTGAACTTGATTTAAATATCATTATATAGCCTTTAAGAAAATATTTTTGGGGTTTCCCGCAGTTTCACGCAGGTTGGGGTGAACGGAGTGAACCCCAACTGAATCAGGATGCTGGGGTTCACTCCGTTCACCCCAGCCTACCCAAAATAATTATCTTAAACACTATATTATACAGTCCCTTAATGGAACAAACATGAATTGCTGAAACGAATGCCGGAAGATGTTTTATGCTCTGCTGAGATTTTTTCATCAGTCCCTGAAAATAAAGGGCAGGGCGATCATGACAATGCATATAAGTGACAAAAATAAAAGGTTTGAAATAAAATACGGGATTACGCACAAACCCAGTCCGGACATTATGGCTGTGAATTTCTGCCGTTTTTTCCCGTATATCATATACGCCATGCCGATGGAACCAAATATCAGACCGGCAAACAATGTGCCTGCGTTCATGTAACCTCCTGAATGTGACCGGATTAAAGTTTTTCCATGATGGGCATTGCATTGGTGCTGCCGGTTTCCTGAAATAAAATAATTAAATTGATAATCTTGCATTATTGCATGAAACATGCCATATACAGATCCACTGTCATAACCTGAAAACAGGTTTACTGCCGGATGCTTCACAGTTTTCTGTTATGCCTGAACCGGATGAAGAAAAACTTTCACGTCCGGTTATCAGTCTGCTTTTTTACCCTGCACAGGGATTTAGATGATTTCTGAAAATAAATATCCCGTTTCAGTTCACAGGCACAGGCCGGAAGTTTATGCTGCTTTGGCGGGATTCTTTTCCGGAAATCACCTTATATGAAATCTGAAAAAAATTTCAGCATAAACCCTAAGGGTTTTCAAAACCCTTAGGGTTTCAGACAGAATTTAATGCCCAATTCTTTTTCAGATTTCATATTATACTGATCCAATTTTGGTTTTCTTTGGCACGGAAATTGCCTATGCGCCAAAAC
>CAZHPS010000454.1:0-5700 GCA_964534335.1 uncultured Desulfobacterales bacterium | reverse complement strand
CGACCTGCAATTTTAAGTATTCCAGAGGGGTATCGGGTTGTCGGATTACGCTGACGCTAATCCGACCTGCAATTTTAAGTATTCCAGATGGGTACCGGGTTGTCGGATTACGCTGACGCTAATCCGACCTGCAATTTTAAATGAAATGATGCAGTAGCATTGGTATGATACCCTGACTCAGGCTGGCAAAATTTTCAGAAACCACGCTGTCACGCGTTCGGCAATTCCGTCCCTGTGCGCGGGATTCATGAACATATGATCCGCGTCATGGATAATTTCCAGTTCTATGCCCGGATTCCGTTTTTTTGCCTCCAGAGCATTTTCCACAGGAATCACTTCATCCTGATCCCCGTGTATCACCATCAGCGGTATTTTAAGACCCGCAACTGCTGCTGCAAGGTCATACTGCTGCATATCTGTAAAAAAATCCTCCCGGAGTTCCAGCCTGCGTCCCCGGCTGACAAAAGACATTCGCCCGGTCTGCCTGAGTTCCTCCATCTGTTCCATGCTGAAAATCTGTGAAATTTTACCGGTTCCCAGCCTTCCGGCCAGCGCACACACTGCCCTGATTTTTACATCTTCCGCATACATCCGCTCAGCAGCAAGAACGGCAATGGCTGCGCCCATGCTGTGTCCGCCCGCACCGAATCGGGAAAATCCCTTTTCCAAAAGAAAATTCACAGCCTGTTTCATCTCTGCAATATGCCTGCTGTAGGAGGTATTGGAAAAATCCCCCTGACTCTGACCATTGCCGGAAAAATCAAATCGCAGGGATGCTATGCCACTGTTTTCCAGTTTTTTGGAAATATCCCGCAGAACTGTGGTATGCCGGGAGCAGGTGAAGCAATGCCCCCATATAACCGCCCTGTCTGTGGGAGATTCAGGCAGATGCAGGGTTCCCGCGAGTTTTTCGCCATATTCATTGAGAAAAGCCACTGTCTGTTCCATTATTCTCTGCTCCGTGCAAAAAAACCGGTTTCTGCACCCGGAAGCCGGATACTGAAACCGTTTTTTCCAATATCACTGACAATAACACCTACAGGCCAGGGATTTGTAACAATTTTATTTATCTTTGAATAAAAGGACATATTCCCCGTAACCCTCTTTTTCCAGCTCCTCTTTTGGAACAAAGCGCAGAGATGCAGAGTTGATGCAGTAGCGCAGCCCGGTCGGTTTTGGCCCGTCAGAAAACACATGTCCCAGATGGGAATCCCCGTATCTGCTTCTTACTTCTGTACGGGTCATAAACATGCTTTTATCCTGTTTTTCAACAATATGAACGCTTTCCAGTGGTTGGGTGAAACTCGGCCAGCCTGTGCCGGAATCAAATTTGTCCAAAGAACTGAACAAAGGCTCACCTGATACCGCATCCACATAAATGCCCTCTTTCTTATTATCCCAGTAGGCATTCTGAAAAGGCGGCTCTGTTCCATGCTCCTGTGTCACTTTGTACTGCATGGGACTCAGTTTTTCCCGGATTGCATCATCTGCGGGTTTTGCATATTTCTCTTTTGCCGGAACCTGTCTGCTGATCTGCACATCGCCCCAGACTTTTTTGAGAAACTGATCCCGTCCGGAATTGTAACGGTAGATGTTATACCGCACCGGATTTTTTATGCAATATCCCTGGTGATATTCCTCTGCCTCACAGAATTCTTTGAACCCGATGATTTGGGTGGCAATGGGTTTGGCAAAACGTCCCGAAGATTCCAGTTTTTTTTTGGAAGCCTCAGCAGCGGCCCTTTGTTCCTCACTGTGGTAAAAGATGGCCGTCATATACTGCTTTCCTCTGTCTGCGAACTGGCCTCCGCTGTCTGTTGGATCAATATGTTTCCAGAACACATCCAGCAGTTGTTCATAAGATACACGGGCCGGATCAAAATGCACCTGCACAGCCTCGGTATGACCGGTTTCTCCGGAGCAAACCTCTTCGTAGGTGGGATTTTTTTCATCTCCGCCTGTGTATCCGGAAACCACCCGGATCACACCGTCAATTTTTTCAAAATCTGATTCCACGCACCAGAAACATCCTCCGGCAAATGTGGCTGTCTGTGTATTCGTGCTAAGCTGATTCATATCTTTTTCCTCCGAAGCATCCCTGTTTTCCGCACAGAACACAGGCGCAAAGAACAGGCAGATGCCTGTAAATATAATCATAACTGCATGTATATATTTCATTTTATATTATCCATACTCTAATATTGATTCGCCATTGGTTTTATATACCATTACTCAGAAGATTTGATGGTACAGCCACGAATTGCACGAATGACACGAATTATGGTTTGTGCATTCGTGCAGATTCGTGTTATTCGCGGATGTTTGAACTGTAAACATTTTTATAAATTCTTCTACGGCAAACCTTTCTAATGCGGTATTTTACAACCGAAATGTTTCAAGTAATGGTATACAACTCTGAATGCAAATCCGGAAGTGCAAAAATTAAGCGGAGCGGTTTTTTGCACACGCGGAACTCCGGAAAAACTGCCAATATCGTATCAAATCAATGGCGAATTGGTATGATACACATTTTCACATTGGCAGATACAATCCAGGAATAATTCGGATATTTTTTAAATAACATAATGTCTGATAACCTCCACGGTACGTTCCACTGCTCCCCTGTTTTCACAGAACACGCGCTGTCCCTGTTTTCCGGCTTCATATACCCTGCTTTCATTGCGCAGAAAGTCCAGTGCAGCTTCATAAAGAGAGTGTTCATCCCCAACCAGCACAGCAGCCCCGGCTTCAATAAGCATTTCTGAAACTGCGGCAAAATCACTCATATGCGGCCCGAAAAGAACAGGTTTGGCAAAAGCCGCGGGTTCCAGGGGATTGTGACCGCCCAAAGGAACAAGACTGCCACCAACAAAAGCAATATCTGCCAGCGCATACAGATCTTTGAGTACACCAATGCGATCCACCACAATCGCATCACAGGAAAGGGAGGGATTTTTTTCAGCGTCTGCCATTTTCCTGGCAGTATGACCCTGCTCCCTGAAAATCCGGCATACGGTTACGGCCCGATCCGGGTTTCGGGGCGCAATAATCAGGCAAAGATCCGGAAAATCGCGTTTCAGACTGGAATACACTTTTGAAATAAGAATTTCCTCTCCCTCATGGGTGCTTCCCGCAATCATAATCTTCCGGCCTGATACAATGCCAAGATTTTTCCGCATCTGCCGGATTTCATGATCCTCCGGAACTGTTACAGACTGGTCGAATTTCATATTGCCGGTAAGGACAATCCGATCAGTGCTGATGCCAAGCTGCTGAAAACGCACAGCATCAGCAATGGACTGTGGACATATTTTTGCAAAGGTCTGAAACAGCGGTTTTGTGAAAAAGGAAAATTTTTTATACGCTGCAAAGGATTTGCGCGACAGCCTTGTGTTGACCAGAAAAACCGGAATCCTCCGGAGTCTCATTTCAGTGAGAAAATTGGGCCAGATGTCGGTTTCCACAATCACCACTATGTCCGGATCAATGCGTGAAACAATATGTTTTACGGAAAAAATCAGGTCATAGGGAAAATGGAAGATATAGGAAACATGTTCTTTCATCATATGTCTGGCGGTTTCAAATCCGCTTTGTGTGGAAGCGGAAAAGCAAATCTCTGTCCGGGGGAAATGCTCCTTCCATGCAGTCACCAGGGGCAGGGCCGACCTCACTTCTCCCACGGAAAGCGCGTGAATCCATATCCGTCTGTTTTCGCGCATTCCGGCATTCCGGCTCCGGCTGGGAAGCTTTGTCATTCCTATACGTTGCAGAACCGTGTTTCTCCGTTTGGGATAAAGCAGTACAAGGAAAATAAGCAGCGGAAGCCCTGCTGTCATCCCGGACAATAAAAGAATATTATACAAAAGCATCATGCTTTTATGCTTCTCCTTTTATAACATTACTCACAAGATTTGATGGTACAGCCACGAATTGCAAGAATTATGGTTTGTGCAATTCGTGCAGATTCTTGTCATTCGTGGCTATACTGTCTCCCCTCATTTTTTTTCAATAACAATTTCCCCCCTGCTCAGATCGGTCAGGCAGGAAGTCAGTTTTTCAATGCGTTCTTCCGGCAGTTCGATATGGATTGTCACATCTGCACCGAAATTTTCATCCATAATGCATCCGTCAAAGGAACTGACAGCGCGGAGGACAGATTCATGGTGTGTGTATGCTGTAATGATTTCAAACTTTGCCCGGATACATTTTTCTGTAACCGGCATTTCCTCCACCACTTTTTTGACCGCAGCAGAATAAGCCCGAACCAGTCCGCCTGTGCCGAGTTTGACTCCGCCAAAATAGCGCGTGACCACCACTGCAATTTCTCCCACACCGGAATTCAGCAGCACATTGAGCATAGGACGTCCCGCGGTGCCATGCGGTTCACCGTCATCACTCATGCCGATTTGGGCAGTGCTTCCCGGAGGCCCGGCAGCAAACGCCCAGCAGTTGTGTGTTGCATCCGGAAATTCCTTTTTAATCCGGGCAATGAAATCTTTGGCAGAGTCCGCAGAATCCGCATGTGCTGCGGTCGCTATGAAACGGCTGCGCCGGACTGTTTCCTCTGTTCGGTGGATTTGTCTGGGTATGGGATAATTCATTGTTTCATAAGAGAGTTTCAGTTTTCCGTTTTATCACCCCGGTAAATTTCATCAAAAAGTTCTTCCGGGCTGGCAATACTGCTGTTGCGTTTCAAAGCCTCGGCAATCATCTCCCGTGCTTCAGGGACTTTATGACCCAGTTGCTCTGTCAGCACTTCCATCACTTTTTCCGTAACCCGGTTTGCCACAAGAGGCGGTTTCCGTGTTTTGTCCTGTATCAGTGCAAATCTTTCCATTTTGCCGCCCAGCGTGGCAATGATCTTCTGTGCGGTTCTGGCTCCGATTCCTTTGAGATTTTTCAGGATGTTCACATCCTTTGCTTCAATCGCGGACGCAATCTCCCCCACAGGCATGGAAAGAGCCTTGACAGCTTTCATGGGGCCGATGGCTTCCACTGATATGAAATGCTGAAAAAACTCTTTTTCGTTTTCCGAGTTGAATCCAATCAGCACGGGTTTGGGCTGCCTTTCGGTCTGCTGGTAATAGATATAAAGAGAAAGCTGATCACCCGCGTTTTTGTCATTTATGGTTTCCAGCACAAAAGCGGGCACAAGCACCTCATATCCCACATGATTAACCAGCAGCAGAATCCGCTCCTCATCCTTTGTCAGTATTTTGCCTTCCAAATATCCGATCATAATCCGATCTGCAAATGTCTATGTTCACTGTTCTGATTGTAAGTAAGGTTCCATATATACCGATACTTAAAACATTTTTATACTTCTGCCGGGCAGATTTTAACCGCAGAGTAACACAGAGTTTCCGCAGAGTAACACAGAGTTTTTCTGTGCGGAATTCAGATCTGAATCTCTGCAAATGTTTCAAGTAATGGTATATTTTATGGGATAAAGATTTCAGAAAACCTGACTGTTCAAAGGAATTCGTTCCGGGGAATCCGTTTTTTTTATACCACAAAATATATGGAACCCTACTTATGCAGGATGAAATCTGAAAAAGATTTCATCAAAAAATTTCATGTCACTGCTGCTTTCATACCAATTCGCTATTGATTTTATACAGTATTGTCCGTTTTTCCGGGGTTCCGCGTGTGCAGAAAACCGCTCCGCTTAATTTTTGCACTCCTCCGGATTTGCATTCC
>CAZHPS010000453.1:0-5716 GCA_964534335.1 uncultured Desulfobacterales bacterium | reverse complement strand
GCGCGGCTGTGGCTGTGCAGTCCATGTGCAACACCTTTACCCAGGATATTGCCGCAACTGTGGCGCAGATACACCGTCTGGAAGAGGCTGGATGTGAAATCATCCGTGTCGCAGTGCCGGATATGGAAGCGGCAGAAGCCATTGCCGGAATCAAAAAGCAAATTTCCATTCCTTTGATTGCAGATATTCATTTTGATTACCGGCTAGCGCTTGCCTCTGCCAAAGCCGGGGCAGACGGGCTGCGGATTAATCCGGGCAATATCGGAAGTATGGAAAAAGTGCGGGCTGTGGTAGACTGCGCCAAAGATCTGCATCTTCCCATTCGTATTGGTGTGAATGCGGGTTCTCTGGAAAAAGAAATTCTGCACAAATACGGCGGAGCCACACCCGAAGGCATGGTGGAAAGCGCGCTGGGACATGTGCGCATTCTGGAATCCCTTGATTTTCACGAGATCAAAATCTCCCTCAAGGCTTCGGATGTAAGCCGCACACTCGCTGCCTACCGGCTGCTTTCCCAGAAATGCGATTATCCCCTTCATGTAGGCGTAACCGAGGCAGGCGGCCTGTATTCCGGCATTGTAAAATCCGCATTGGGAATCGGAATGCTGCTCGCGGAAGGCATTGGCGACACCATCCGGGTTTCCCTGACCCGTGATCCGGTCGAAGAAGTGCGCACAGGATATGAAATTCTCAAGGCTCTGGGCATACGCCACAGAGGGCCGGAAATCATTTCCTGCCCAACATGCGGGCGGTGCAGAATCAATCTTTTTGACATTGCCGAACAGGTGGAAAAGGCTTTGCTGACCTGTCCGTATACCCTCAAAGTCGCGATTATGGGATGCGTGGTCAACGGCCCCGGAGAAGCAAGGGAAGCTGATATTGGAATTGCCGGAGGCGATGGATTCGGGATTCTGTTCCGCAAAGGGGAAGTGGTAAAGAAATTTCCCCAGGAGAAACTGGTGGAAATTCTTTTGGAAGAAGTGGAAAAACTGGGGAGTTCTCTGTCAGTGTAAAATCTGTGCGAATAAGCGGTAACTGGCTTATAACCTTTATTTTTTCAGACAAATACCATTACTTGAAACATTTCGGTTGTAAAATACCGCATCCGAAAGGCCTGCCCTGGCAGAGTTACAGTTTAAACAGCCACGAATAACACGAATATGCACGAATGCACAAACCATAATTCGTGTCATTCGTGCAATTCGTGGCTGTATCATCAAATTTTCTGAGTAATGGTAAAGATGCCGACAATGCGGATTACGAAGACTATCATTGAGGTGAATCATGATAATGCACAATCCCCCCCATCCCGGAGAAATTCTGAAATCGTTATGTCTCGATCCTCTGGGACTGAGTATCACAGAGGCATCTGAAGCACTGGGCGTAAGCCGGAAAAAACTGTCCGATATTCTGAAGGGACGTGCCCCTGTCACTTCTGATATGGCTGTCCGTCTGTCCATTGCTTTTGAAACCACAGCGGAAAGCTGGATGAATCAGCAGGTTCAGTATGATCTGTATCATGCTGCACAGCACATAGACAAAATGTGTGTCAGGAAACTGGTGAATATACAGCCCCAGTATGCCTGACCCGGCAATAAAACAAATGGCAGTGGGTCAAAATGGCTGATTTTTTTTAAATCTGAATTTCGCCCGGAAAAAACTCTGTGTGACTCTGTGCGGAACTCTGTGTCACTCTGCGGTTAAAAACAGGTAATCAACGGATATGATCCAATGGATTTGGCAGCCTATCCAGCAAACAAAAATTGAAAATTTTCAGATTTTGTGACACAGTTCATCAGAAGATGCAATTACAGAAATCCCAAAAAACATAAAGGAGCATTATGGCAAAACAGGTGCAGACAGCAATTTCGCCCACACGGGCGGAGGATTATTCAGAATGGTATCAGCAGGCGGTAAAGGCATCGGATCTGGCAGAGCATTCTCCGGTTCGCGGATGTATGGTCATCAAACCCTGGGGTTATTCCCTTTGGGAAAACATTCAGCGGGAATTGGATGATCTGTTCAAGGCCACAGGCGTGAAAAACGCGTATTTTCCTCTTTTCATTCCTTTGAGTTTTCTGGAAAAAGAGGCAGAGCATGTGGAAGGCTTTGCCAAAGAATGCGCAGTGGTCACGCATCACCGGCTGGAAAAAAATCCACAGGGCGGCCTGGTTCCTGCCGGACTGCTTGCAGAACCGCTGGTGGTGCGTCCCACATCCGAAACCATTATCGGTGATTCTTTTTCCAAATGGGTCAGCAGTTACCGGGATCTGCCTTTGCTGATCAACCAGTGGTGCAATGTGGTGCGCTGGGAAATGCGCACCCGGATTTTTCTGCGTACCAGTGAATTTCTGTGGCAGGAAGGTCATACTGCCCATGCCAGTGCGGAAGAGGCATTGAAACGCACCCAACTGATGCTGGAAATATATGCGCAGATGGCCGAGGAATACCTTGCCATGCCGGTCATCCGGGGAAGAAAAACCCCGTCCGAGCGTTTTCCCGGAGCAGTGGATACGCTTTGCATTGAGGCCATGATGCAGGACTGCAAAGCCCTGCAGGCCGGGACTTCCCATTTTCTGGGACAGAATTTTGCACGCGCCTCACAGATAAAATTCCAGAATGCACAGGAAAGTGAGGAATATGCGTGGACAACCTCATGGGGCGCATCCACCCGGCTGATCGGCGGTGTGATTATGACACACGGCGATGATGACGGCATTATTCTTCCGCCCCGCGTGGCCTCTTCCCATGTCGTGCTGCTGCCCATTATCCGCAAAGAAGAGGAACGTCAGGCTGTGATGGAATATACCCATTCCATTGCCAAAGAACTGCGTGACACCTGGTATCATCATTCCCGCATAAGAGTGGAGGTGGATGACCGGGATATTGGCGGGGCCAGGGGATGGGACTGGATTAAAAAGGGAATTCCGGTACGCGTGGAAATCGGCCCCAGGGATATGGCTGACAATGCTGTGTTCATGGCGCGGCGGGATAAAAGCCATAAGGAAAAAACATCCATGAAACGCGAGCAGTTTGTCAAAGAGATTCCCGCAATTTTGGATGATATTCAGCAAAATCTCTTCAGTCAGGCTGTTGATTTCCGGAAAAATCATACGGTTTCCATTGATGAACGCAAAGATTTTTACGATTATTTCACTCCGCATAATAAGGAAAAACCTGAAATTCACGGCGGTTTTGCCTATTCGCACTGGTGCGGTTCCGCAGAATGCGAAGCCAAAATCAAAGAGGATTTGCAGGTGACAATCCGGTGCATTCCCTTTGACAGCCAGTCAGAAGGGAAAAAATGTATCTGCTGCCAAAATCCGGGCACAGAGCGGGTGGTGTTTGCAAAGGCGTATTAGCATATTTCGGCAGGCTCAATAACCGGGCGGAATCCGGCATTGCATTCTGGGGAATAGGGATTGGGTTATAATCTCATGTTACGTATCCCTTTCAAAAATCGGAAAATTACCCGCTTTCACCGTGATTCCGGCGTAAGCCGGAATGCGGTGATTTCAAATGATTCCGGATACCGGCTTTTCCGGTATGACGATGGGGCGTAACATGAGTTAATCACTCAAATCAGCGTTCAGACAATTGCAATTCCCAAATGTTCAGTTTGACATCTGCTTGTTTCTGCAGAAAATAACGGACTTCTCCTACAGGACAGTTCTGATTTTATTTGCAATTTTACAGGGAGAGTGACTTATGGATATTATCACAGAGCAGTTGCACCGTTCCCCGAAACTCGGTCTGTATTACCGGGATATTCGGACAGTTTTATACGAGGAGCGGAAAAAGCGGAAACAGTTTTATGAAGATGTGCGTGAAGATGAGAAAGCCGAATTCATCAACGGGGAGGTTATTGTGCATTCACCGGTAAGAATTGAGCATAACATTACAGGAAAATTTCTGCTGAAACTCATGGATACGCATGTGCAAATCCGGGAGCTCGGATTTGTGGGGTATGAAAAAATGATGATTTCCCTGACCCGCAATGACTATGAACCTGATGTCTGTTTCTGGAGCAAAGCAAAATCCAAAAAATTCAGGCCGAAGCAGACACAGTTTCCTGCACCGGATTTTATAGCGGAAGTGCTGTCACCCTCAACAGAGGACAATGACCGGACAGTCAGGTTTGAGGATTATGCGGCTCACGGTGTGAAAGAATACTGGATTATTGATCCCGCATCCCGTGCGGTGGAGCAGTATTTTCTTGATAAAGATGAATATGTTCTTCATATGAAAGCAGATTCCGGAACACTGAAAAGCAGGGCAGTGAACGGTTTTGCGGTTCCGGTTGCCGCACTGTTTGATGAAACAGAGAATCTTTCTGCGCTGCGTTTGATTTTAAAGGATTGATATATGAATATAAAGTATCGTCTGAAAGAAAAACGGGAAGATATTCTGCGGATTGCCGGACAGCATGGGGCTTAAGTAAGGTTCCATCCTTATCTGGCGGGTCTGTTTACGATTCTGAGCAAATGACATTGGTTCCCCTATCACAAATTTTTTTTTCTTAAAAACTGTATCTTTCATAAATATCAGAAATTCCCTGCTGTTTTCAAGCAAAATCCATCATTCTGCAAGATTCATTTCTTTTTCCGGAATCCGGATTTTTCTGATATTTGAAAACAACTGTTTTGTATAACTGTGAAAAAGTCTGTTGTATCCTGCGGTTGCCGAACAGTCATCACCACATTACAGTGATTAAGTCTGAAATATTCACAACTTTGATTTTTTTTTCTCCGCCAATGCCGGTTTCCGCACACTGAAAATCCGTCTTAACGAATCCTTTCTTTAACGTGAGTTCGATGAGTTATAATTAGAAACTGATGTTATACCAAATCGCTGCTGAAAACATACTTATAAAAAAAAGAACTTTCTGTAATCAGACAGAAAAAAATGTTCGGATTGTATAAAATCAATAGCGAACTGGTATTACGCCTTCAATTCCTGTAATTTTTGAAAACTGGCTTTCAGCGCATTGATATAAAGTTTGGTTCTCAAAGCGAAGTGATTCAAATTATGTTTAATTTTGAGTTTTTCCAGTTTAAAAAAAGAATAAATTGAAGCAAAAAAATGACTGCTCTGAGTTCTCACAGTTCCCGTTGGCGATTTTGACAGTGATGCATTTGATTTCAGAGATTTGTGAAAGACTTCGACGTTCCATCGTTTCTGACAGACAGCCGTTATCTGATCATAAGTCAGACTGGTATCACCGGAAACCAAATAAAGAACACCGGAAGATCCGTCTTTGTTTTTAAAGATTTGTTTGCATAAAAGGCATGGAAAATCAATGTCTTTGATGTAAACATGCTGAACGGTGTCCGGTTTCAGTTCCAGTGTTCCAACCTGAACAGAATGACCGTTTTTTTGTCTTCCGGACTCAGTGCAGCAGTACGGTTGGATTTAATCGCCATAATGAAATCCTCTGAAAGCTCAGATTTGATTAAGCACATGTTTTCTTTGGAAGAAAACCGGTTGTCTGTAAGTACATATCTGAAACGCAGATGGTTGGCTGTGCATATTTTGAGCATATCACGGAGCAGTTCATTTTTTGTAACTTCACTTTTCCGGCGGATACGTCCGGTTTTCGGATCACTGAACAGCACAGGTTTATGAATGATTTCATAAGAAACCGGAATATCAACATTTTTTGAATGATAAAGACAGTTGGGAATACTGACACCTTTCACAGTCCGGTTTCTGCTGT
>CAZHPS010000452.1:0-5729 GCA_964534335.1 uncultured Desulfobacterales bacterium | reverse complement strand
CACAAGTAATGCTGTTATAACATTTAAACTTTACAAATACATACAGATGTATTATTATTTTTCGGAGAAATTTTAAAATCACAATGTTCAGTGAAAGGATTTTTTTATGAACTGCCCGAAATGCAATTCCGAAAATATCAAAAAAAACGGACATATTCATAACGGAAAACAGAATCACCGCTGCAAAGACTGCGGCAGACAGTTTGTGGAAGACAGTGAAAAAAAAACAGTTTCCGGTTTTGAAAAAAATATCATTGAAAAACTGCTGGTTGAACGCATATCTCTGAGAGGCATCTGCCGTGTCATGAATGTTTCTCTCACATGGCTGCTTCTGTTTTTTCGTCGCATTACAGACAATATTCCAAATGATAACAGTATCATAAAACCTGAAAAAAGCAAACTGTCCATTGAACTTGATGAAATATGGAGTTTTGTCAGAAAAAAGAAAAAGAAAAGATGGATATGGCTGGCCTTTGACAGAAATTCCGGTCAGATCACAGGGTTCCATATTGGAAAAAGAACACGGAAGGATGCGGAAAAACTGTGGAAATCCCTTCCGGGTGTTTACCGTCAGTGTGCAGTCTGTTATTCTGATTTTTTGGAAGCATATAAAAAGGTTATACCTGAAAACAGGCACAGACCCTCCGGAAAGGAAACGGGGCATACGAACCATATTGAAAGATTCAACTGCACACTCCGGCAGCGCGTTTCGCGGCTGGTAAGAAAGACTCTTTCCTTTTCCAAAAAAGATGATAATCATATACGTTCAATCCGTTATTTTATATGGAAATTCAATTCAGCATTACTTGTGTAGCACTACCCGAATTTTGTTGTGGCCGACTATTTTCTGCAGGAAAATCCGAAGCTGGAAAAAATATGGCTGGTGTATTCGGAAAAGAATCCTTTCCAGTCCGGAACAAAGGAACAGGCAGATAATCTTGAAACGATTCTGGAGAAACGATGGAAACAAAGCAGACCGGATCTGTTCCCCCTTAAAGGAGCATCCCTTTCAGATGTCAGCAATGCGGTTTCCATACAAAATGACATCAGACAGCAAATTCTTGATAAACTTAATGTCAAAAAAGGTATTCATCTGAATTATACCGGCGGCACCAAATCCATGAGTACGCATATCTATTGGATTTTGAAAGAACTGAAAAAGGTGGAAACACAGTTTTCCTATCTGGATGCCAGAAATTTCCGTCTTATTTCAGATGAATCCGGTGTTATTGAGAATGATCTGCGGAAAAAAGTTTCTCTTTCTATGGATGAAATGATCCGGCTTCACGGATTTGAAAGAAAGAACAAAGCAAAAGATTTTGAGTTTTCTGAGTCTCTGAAGATTTTTCAGGAACTCGTTGAAAATGGCAGACTGGAAAATTTTTATGGGGAAGGCGGTTACAATCGGGATATGTTTTTGAATGAAAACGGGAATCTCGCAGAAAAGGTTAAGGAACTTTCCAAATCAAATCTGAAACGTCTGAAAGAATTCAACCCCAATGAGACGTTGATGTCTGTTATTAACAACATGCCTGATGATTATCGTCTGTTTGACACAAACGGTGATTTCAGGTATGAACCTGAGAAAAGAAAAATAAAGGCTCCGGTGAAATTTCTCGACGGAGACTGGCTGGAATATTATGTCGCAAATACTGTTCAAGAACATTTATCAAAAGACAATATCCGGGCAGAGCAAAATTGGGTAATCAAAAAACCTGAATGGACTGGAAATTTGGATTTTGAACTGGATGTTGTTCTCATCAATGGCTATCAACTGACAGGAATTTCCTGCACGACCGATGACGGAAAATATTGCAAGAACAAAGGATTTGAAATCATCCACCGCACCCGGCAGATTGGCGGGGATGAATCCAAGTCAATTCTTGTGTCCGGAATGAATGATAAAAACAGAGATCAGGTTCAGGCAGAGTTGATGTATGATACCGGTGGAAATAAAGGGAATATTCTGGTATTGGGAGAAGAAGATCTGAAAAAGGAAACATTGATCAGAGAGATCAAAAAATTTGTTTTCAGCGAATAAAAAGGAGGTGTTATGAACACCTGTCACGGTGTACTGCTCGAAGCGGTTTCCATTCAGAGTTATATTTTTCAAAGCAACACCCTGAAAACCAATATGGGAGCGTCCCATCTGATTCAGCATGAAATATTTGACACTCATCTGAAACAGGCTGTTTCCCAAGTCTTTGGGAAAAGCTATGATTCTTCATGGGAAGCATGGAAAAGCAATCCTGCTGACATCCGAATTTCCAAAGAACCATTTGAAATCGGATATATCGGAGGGGGAAATGCGCTGCTGCTGTTTCAGGAAGAGGACACGGCAAAGCAGGTGATCAAAGCATGGTCACGCCTGCTGCTGGTTAAAACGCCTGGCATTGTCACTGCTGCTGCCATAAGACAGTTTAAAACGGATGATTTTAAAAAGAGTCTGGATGATCTCTTTAAAGAGTTAAAAGAAAACAAGGCAAAGTATATTCCCCAGACTGTTATCCCCCGTCATGGGATTACAGCAGAATGCCGTCAGAGCGGGCTTTCAGCAGAAGATTGGGACAAAGATGAAAAAAAATTTATCTCTTCTGTAACAGGCGCAAAACTGAACGCTGCAAAACCTGCCAGAGATTATTTTCAGGATGCTTTCAAATCTCAACTGCAAGATATATACTGCTTTCCCAATGAGTTTGAAAAAATGGGCAGTCTCAAAGGGGAAGACAGCCATATCGCGGTGGTTCACATTGACGGCAATCGCATGGCAAAACGGTTTCAGAATGCGAATTCTCTGAAAGCCATCAGAGAACTTTCTGTAAGTGTTAATCAGGCAACTGTGAAAGCCTTCTCTGAACTGGTCAGTCATGTGGTTGATAACTATCGAACGATAATGGAAAATGATTTAGATTTCAAACCTTCCGCATATCCGAAGGATGAGGGCAAATACTGCCTTCCTCTGACTCCCATTGTTCTGGGCGGAGATGATGTCACCTTTGTCTGTGATGGAAAACTGGGGATTTATTTTGCCAAGCAGTTTATTGAATCTTTTGAGAAAAAAACAGTGAGTGACAAAAAGAAACTCACAGCGTGCGCGGGTATTGCCATCATCAAGAACAAATATCCCTTTTACAGAGGATATGAATTGTCTGGGGAATTATGCACCAGTGCCAAGTTTCTGAATGGCAAAGAAGAAAATCCGGAAAAAATGATCTCTGCTCTGGACTTTCATGTTTCCATGAGCGGTATTTTCGGCAGTCTGGATCATATTCGGCAAAATCATTTTCAGGCTCCCGAAGGCAATCTGCTCAATCGTCCTTACAAATTGATACCTGCCCATAGCGGTGATGAGCAAAGTCTTGATCTCATGATTGAACTGGCAGGAAAACTGAAACACGATTTTCCCAGAAGCAAAATCAAGGCTCTGCAGAGTGTGCTGTCATTATCAAAACCCGATCATGATAAGTTTGTTGCTGAAACGAAATTCAGAGACAGATCTCTGCCGGAAATGCCGGGAAAAGTCAACTATCACGAAACTGTTTTCAATGAGAAGACCATCTATTATGATATGATAGAAATCACTGAATTTTATCCGAAACACGCATTGGAAAAAGGAGGTAAGCAATGAAAACCTGTCAACTGAAACTGGAACTTCTTTCATCAGCGCTCGCTGGTTCGGGGCAGGGGTACGGCGCAATCATTGATTCGGATATTGTTTTTGATGACATTGGTATTCCCTTTATTCCGGCAAAACGAATCAAAGGCTGTCTGCTGGATGCGGCAAATGAAATCAGGGATATGTTCAAATCTGCCTCTATCTGTTTTGATCTTCCGATTTCCCATATTTTCGGAGAAGTGGGAAAAGAACAGTCTGCGCCTGTGTATTTTTCCAATCTGGTGATTGAAAACTATGATGCCACCAAAGCATGGCTGGAATATTTTCTGCAAAGCGAAAAATACAAAGCATTTCTGTCCAAAAACAGCATACTGGAAACTTTTACGGAAATCCGGCAGCAGACACGCATTGATGAGAATGACGGCACTGCGGCTGAAGGTTCATTGAGAACCAGCCGGATGATCAGAAAAGGTCAGGTGTTCATTGGGGAGATTTCTGTTGACACATCCGATAAAGAAATCTTGGAAACTCTTGCTCTGGCCTGTATGAATTTCAGGCATTTTGGCACAAACCGGAACAGGGGACTTGGGGAAGTGCGCTGCAGACTTATGGACGGAGAAAAAGAAATCTCTGCGCAAAGCAAATTGGAGGCATTATGCAACAGTTAAGATACCAAATTAAAAACCTTGCGCCGATTATCCTTTCTGCACGATCCGGCGATACAAACATGGTGGGAACACTCCAATATATCCCAGGCACATCGGTTCTGGGAATGATTGCTGCGCGGTTTTTGAATCAAAAAAACATCACTTCAGAAGCAGCTTCTTCAAGCAATGAATTTCACCACTTCTTTCTTGCAGGGGACATTTGCTTTGGCAATGCTTTTGCTGTTTTTAAGGATGAGAAAGGAAAAGAATATGTTCATTTCCCAACGCCCCATTCCATTCAAAAGGAAAAGCGGGGGGAACAGATTTATGATCTGCTGCTGATGAATGAAGAACCGGAAGAGCAGACAAAAGCCATACGCTGTTTTTGCCATTTGGATGATGAAAATATTGCATTTACAGAAGTGGAAACAGGTTTGAATTTTCACCATGCCAGAGACCGTGAAACCGGCATTTCCAAAGATGCAATCATCTTCAATTATGAATCCATAGCAGAAGGCCAGACGTTTCAGGGCGTTATAAAAGGCAGTGCAGAGGCACTGCAAAATCTTGCTGCTGTCTGCGGAAGCACATGGACGGGTTATATCGGACGATCCAAAAATGCCCAGTACGGCAAAATCAGTTTTGAATTCATTGATAAAAATCCGCAGCCAGTTTCTGACAAAGTAACATCCGACACAGAAATTTCTCTCACTCTTTTGTCCGATACGATTCTGTATAATGAGAATGGATTTTCAACCACAGATCCGTGTGTATTGGAAAAATATCTGGGGGTGAAAATCAGCAAATTCTTTATCCGGCAGGAGGATGCGGAAACCTTTGTAAGTGTCTGGCGGATGAAAAAGCCTTCTGAAACCTGTTTTCAGGCAGGTTCCTGCTTTCTGCTTGAGGTATCAGATGAAGCAGATCTGACGCGGCTGGCAGAACTGCAGAAAACCGGTGTTGGAGAAAGAACCCATGAAGGTTTCGGGCAGTGCATTCTGGGATGGCAGACAGAAGATGAATTGACAGAAACAATTTTGAAAAAGC
This sequence comes from uncultured Desulfobacterales bacterium, assembly GCA_964534335.1. Taxonomy (GTDB): domain Bacteria; phylum Desulfobacterota; class Desulfobacteria; order Desulfobacterales; family Desulfococcaceae; genus JAABRU01. Next base: position 419 of record CAZHPS010000452.1, on the reverse strand, counting down.
CTGAAATTCAAAAACCGACAGCGCAGATGCCGCAGACTGCCAAAAATATTCTGAAAACATTGATTCAAAACGCAGTCCGTAAACAGGTTGCTTTGGATGCAATGTCGGATATGGGGCAGTTTAAGAAAAAACTCCCTTCTCCCTCTTTAATCGGCAGACTGAATGCAATGTCGGCTCAACTGGATCGGGAAAAATTTGTTGAATCTCTTGGAAAACTCCGCCGATCAGCAGCAGACAAACTCAAAGACTGCCGTAATAACGAGAAAAATCTTATGGATTTTCTGACTGACAAAACGGTTTCTGCAAAGGAAATGTTTCAGAAATCAAAATTTCCGAATGTGCTTGAATTGTGCGGAGAAATTGGATATAAGTAGAGTTCCATAAATATTCGGGTATAAAGTTTTCAGAAAATCTGGTTT
>CAZHPS010000451.1:0-5742 GCA_964534335.1 uncultured Desulfobacterales bacterium | reverse complement strand
CGAACTTATCAAATAATTCATCATATTGCAAAAATTTAAGCGAATGGACAGCTGTTGTGTTATGAAATCAGCTTTTCCAGATCACTGATGAGTTCGCGTATTTCAGATGGGGTAAATTTCAATACTGCTTTTCCGCCTCCGGGATGGGCAAGGGTGAGCGCAATGCCGTCTGCTTTCCTTTCCGCTTCCCACCGCTTTCCGCTGGGGAAAACAACAGATGATGCCAGCCATTCATCCGGACGGAATTCAGCCAGTTGGATCAGCACACCAAATGCATCTCCGGGATGAATGAAAAGCTCTTTCCAGGCCGGATCATTGTCCCGGAAACCAAAATAAGGGATGTTCAAATCTTCCAGGCGTTTTTTGGCGGCAAGAATGTCAGGGGTTTCAAAGGTGATATGGTGAACACCGCCGGCTCTGTTTTTCAGAAAATTGTCCAAAAAACTGCCCGGCCCGGTCGGTGTGAGGATTTCCAGCCGGGACAGATCTCCGGCAGAAAGAATCTGCCAGGAATATTTCAGACGGTTGTCAAATCCGGACGCGCCCGGAACAGCACCAAGCAGTTTTTGGAAGAAATCCATTGCTTTCTGACTGTCTGAAACCGCAAGCGATACATGGTCTATACGGGAAATCATAAACGAATCCTTTGAAAATAGATAATTGCAAATGATCGGCAGAAGATTTTTTTGACTGACAGTGTCATTACTCTGTCAGCCTTGAATCTGTGAGTTGCAAAAACCGGATTTTTCCAAAAAATCCGGTTTTTCTGTATACTTCAGGTCATAAAATCAGAGTTGACAAAGCATTAGGTTGTTCTGCAAAAACTCTGTGTTCTCTGTGGGTTTTTTTCTCTGTGTTCTCTGTGGGAAATTCTTAGGTGCTGCCGGTCAGAAAAAAACCACTGGCGTATGATAAAAAGACTTTATGGTTTCCCACAGAGGACACAGAGGTTTCACAGAGAACACAGAGAGATTTCATCTTTTGTGTCCGTCATCACAAAATCAAACCTGACAAAGCAGCAGACAATAATCCTGAAACCGGTATTTTTACCTGATGATATTGTTCACCAGACCCAGGGCATCCCGGTTGTATTCCAGCCCGTATTCCCCAGCTTTTTTCAGATCCAGCGTAATGTCTGAACCAGCCGGAAACTGCACGCGTTCTTCCGGTTTTTTTCCGGCAAGCAGTTCCATTGCAATGCCTGCGGCCTGACGGCCAATGGTGGGATCATCCACAGCCACACTCAAAACCGCGCCCAGTTCCACAAACGCGCTGTGATAGGTGAATACCGGCATTCTGTTTTCCTTACAGATTTTCAGAATATCGTAAAGATACTGTTTTTCCGGCATGACCATAGGATCTGCTATCAGCCACAAAGCCTTTGTTTCCTTTGCCAGTTCCTTTACAGCCGGAAGAATATCCTTTTGTCCGGAAACCGCTTTGCCAACAATTTCAATTCCAAGTTCACGGGCCTGCTCTGCCGTGTCCTTAAACCATTGCAGAGTGTATTCCTTACTGTAGAGAATGCCGATTTTTTTCACTTCCGGAAAAACCGAGCGGAACATGTAAATGGGCATTCTGGCATTGAGTTCATTGGACACACCGTATGCCTTTGAAGAAAGGGACAGTCTCTGCCAGTTGATAAGAGAGGAAAAAACAGTTGGCGTATCCTCCAGATATTTGCTGCACAGGGTATAGGCTTTGGCCCCAATGCAATAGACCAGGGATGCACCGGCGGCCCGGAGTTGCTTTTCTCCGACTTCCTGTGAACCCATATCAATCTCTTTGACCGGTATGGCAATGCTTTTTTTGAATTCCTCCTGAACCATCCGGTATTTTTCCACACCTGCATTGGAATTGATCACCAGTATAACCGGTGTTTCCCCGGCAGACAACATGCCTGCGGATAAAAGAAAAAACAGGAAAAGGCATATCAGAACAGTATATTTGTTTTTTTTGACAGTCATATGATTCACTTAGCCCTCCAGTTTTGAATTGTCAGACGGATCAGCCGGCTGCCATCCGTCCAGATCCAGCATTTTGACAATATCCGCGCCCCCTGGCTGCTTCGGCATTTCCTGTATCAGTTTTGTCAGATTCCGGGAACCCTCTGTAAAAGACCGGGGTGCTGCCAGAATCAGGAGCAGGGATTCACGGCCTGCGCCAACGGTTTTAATTTTTTTGTACAGAACCGGGTCTGTGGCTTTGAGATTGTCCAGAGTGCTTTCCGTAATCAGCGCGGATTTGGACATGTCAAAACCTACGGACATCAGCGCGTCAATGTCTTTGGGAACAGTCAGTATTCTGGCAGAATCCGCTGCTGTTTTCTCCCCGAACATCTGCAGAAGCTCACTCCGGGTATAATCCTGATTGCCGGCCGATGCCACCGGCCCTTTGCGCAGAATCTCCGGCCCTGCGGATTCGGATGCTGCCACCAGAATGCGTTTCTGGTATTTTTTCCCGTTCCGCACTCCGGTCAGCAGAGGAGCAAGGCCGTATTCCTTTCCGATTATGCTGTAATGCCAGCTTGACAGCAGCACAAGGCAGTTCTGCTTTCCCCGGATATGGTTTTCAAAGGTCTGCCGGTCGCTGAAAGGCTGAAATTCATAGGCCCCCCGGCGGGAAAGCCATGTATCAAATTCCATCTTCAGCGATTTGAAATTGTTGATATTTGTTTCCGAGCTGTAAAAATAGATCATGACTTTTTCCGGCCCTGCGGCAGTTCCGGCATATACCGGAAGCAGCAGTATCCCAAGCAGGAGAAAGACTGCGGGAAGATTCCGCCATAGTGACTGTTTTTTTCTGTGTTGATTCATAAGCCAGTCCATGTGTTGGGTATTGATGATATGCAGACTGCCCCGCGTCAGGCAGTCCGGCCCTGAAACAGCATAATTGTGCTTTAAAACTCACAGGAAAGGACTATCCTGTCTTCCCGTCCTGCCTGGGGATAATCCTTTTCATAGGTGTAAACCATATTGCCATCCGGATCTTTTGCAACCGGAGCAGGATATGCAATATGGGCCTCAAACAGGTTGCTGACCCCGGCCCGCAGATGCAGTCCTTTGACAAAGAGATCAGATATGCCCAGTGTCCGATCCGCAGTATGACAGTCATCAAGTTTGTCCCTGTCATCCTCAGTTGCACGATGGCGTTCGCCGACATATCGGTACCTCAGCCCCAGTGTATATCCCGGAAGCGGTGTATAGGAGAGCAGCGCGTTTCCCAGCCAGTCTGCTGATCCGTCCAAAGGTTCCCCGGTTTCCCCGTGTTCCGTGTCTGCATAGGAAAGATTGAAACCCAGTTCCAGATTGTGGAGCAGGGACTGCTCCCATTCCAGTTCCACTCCCATTGCCGTGATTTTGTCTTCTGCATTCCGGTACCGGATATTCATACCTGAAAACGCGTCTGCATACAAGGGATATTCTATATTGTCTTTCAGTTCTGAGCGGAAAAGGGTGACACGCGCCGCAGTTTCCTGTTTTCTGAAGATATAACCCAGTTCCATGCTCCGGATATGCTCGGATTTCAGATCCGGGCTGCCTTCCAGTATGGAACTTCCCCGTGAATAAAGTTCTGTGAAGGTGGGAGGCCGGTATGCCTCGGAATACTGGGCCTTTAAAATATGATGTTCCACTGGATTCCAGACAGCAGACAGTCTGGGCGTTATATCGTCTCCCATGTCATCATAATGGTCATAGCGGAGTCCCGCAGTGAGTGTGAGTCTGTCTGTCAGGGCAAACATGTCCTGCACATAAAGGCTGAAAACCGCTCTGATCTGATCTTCGGTCAGCCAGTTGGATTCCCCCTGTGCCCGTATCATTTCTCCCCAACTGCCATACACTGTATTGGCATCCACCCAGACATCCTCCATTTGAATGTCTGAATATTTCAGACCCAGCACCAGAGTGTGTTTTTCTGTTCCTGTCCACAGAAAATCCGCAGACCCGTAAATTTCCCTCTCCTCATAATAAGGGCCTGAAATGGAACCGTCCGGAGGAGAAAGCTGATAAAAGGAGCCGTCCGGCATAGGAATGGATATGGGCGGCAAAGCCACAATCTCCTCCATTTCAAATTCATAATGTCTGTAACCTGCCCTGATGTCAGTTTTCAGAGAGGGAGTTATCTCCACATGCTGAGCAGCTTCCGCGAGCATATGGGTGCGGTACTGATTCACCCGGTTTTCTGAATACGGCAGAACATTGATCACACCGAAATGATCGCCGCTGCCTTTGGAAACATACTGGCCCGTAAGGGAAAAATCTTTGTACCGGATAAAGGCTGTGGCAAATCTGTCTTCCTGTGATTCATTGGCAGGCCCGGGAGCATAGGAAAAATCTCCAAGTCCCATACTGTACAGGCGATCCTCTCCGGCAGTTGTTTCCGCACCGTCACTTCTCCATACTGACAGATTCACTCCCATTTCCAGATCCTGCGCGGGCATTTCATTTGAAAGCCTTCCTCCTCCTCCGTATCCTCCGTCACTGTCATACACAGCATACACCCGGTTTCCCTTTTTCCGGGTGACAACATTGATGACTCCGGCATAGGCATATTCACCGTATATAACAGAGCCGGGGCCCCGGATCACTTCAATCCGCTCCACCTGTTCCACAGGAATGCGGTACACAAACAGACCACCTGCACCCAGGGTGTCGTTGAGAACAGCACTGTCGAGCATGACCTTGAGATTTCCGGAAAAAAAACTTCCCCCAATTCCCCGCACCGTGATGATTTCATCGCCCAGAGAATTTGTGGATGTATTAAGTCCGGGACAAGGGAAAGTGCCTCAAACACAGTGCCTATGCCCTGCTGCTCCAGGTCTTCCCCTTTGAGAACAGTGACCATGCCCGGAACCATATCTGCATTCATTCTGGTTTTTGTAGCAATTGTGGTCATGACCGCAGACTCTTCGCTCAGCCAGCGGAATTCCTCGTCAATGGCCGCATCAACATTTGCCGGGTGATTGTCTTCGGACAAAACTTCGGCCAGGCAGCAATGTGCTGAAACAAAAAGGAACAGGGAAAGAAAAAGATATTTCATACATTCATTCTCCAAAAAACTGTCCGCATGGAATTTGTAACAAAATAAGTAGGCAAACGAAATTTTTCGTGTATACTGATCCAATTTTGGTTTTGTTTGGCACAGTTTTTGCCTGACAGTCTGATCGGGAAAAATTATTCGTTTTTGGCATGAAAAACCCGGAGGATGGACTGAAAAGCCCCTTTTTGGCGCATACGCAATTTCCGTGCCAAAGAAAACCAAAATTGGATCAGTATAAAGCACGGAAAGAAAAACTGATTGTAAGTAAAAATCCTGACGGAACGGAGGTGAAATATCCGCTGTGCAATGACAGGCAGAAACGGTATACGGATTCCGAATTGCTTTACATGCAGATGCAGCGGTATTGGACAGAGAGAAGTCTGCAGGATGCGAAAAGCGAATTGGGAATGGCAGAATATCAGGTGAGAACATGGACCGCATGGCATCACCATATCTCACTGACAATGCCGGCATTACTGTTCATGATCTAAAATTTCTTTACATTAATCATATTCTGTTTAAATATCAAATTATTATATTGTCACATATACTGAAATAATATGCAAGTTGTTTATTTTGACTGATTTATTTTTGATTATATGTTATTCTGACACTTCATTGGCATATTTTGCCACTGTTGAATTCAGCAAATGATCGGAGTTGTCAGAATGAAAAAAAAAGTCTGTCAGTTTATAAACCGTC
>CAZHPS010000450.1:0-5812 GCA_964534335.1 uncultured Desulfobacterales bacterium | reverse complement strand
CCAGTGTCCCACCTATTACGGCAGAAGAAACCGTATGGGAAATGCGGCAGAAATGATGGAATGGTACAAAACCCGCACTACTCCGGTGGGTTCTGCTGCCAAAAAGGAAAATCCTGCGCTCATTGAACGCGGGGTTTTTGTGCAAAGGGAAAAACCCGAATACTGCACAGAATATGAAAAAGTGATTGCAAAAGCCAGAGGAGGGCGATCCTGATGGAAAGATGCAGACTGGTGTTTTCAGGTTCAGGCGGGCAGGGTGTAATCACTGCTGCCATTATTCTGGCAGAGGCCGCAGTGCTGTTTGAGGGACTGGAGGCAACACAGGCACAGGCATACGGGCCTGAGGCCAGGGGGGGAGCCACGCGTTCGGATGTGATTATCGCAGACACGCCCATACGCTATCCCAAAGTAACCCAGCCCAATGTTCTGGTATGCCTGACACAGGAGGCATATACCAAATTTTACCCCATCATCCGGCCCGGAGGAATGCTGCTTACAGATTCCCGGTATGTAAAAATGTTCACAAAAGTGGATGCCCGGCAGATTCAACTGCCCATGTTCAAAACCGTGATGGAGGAAATTGGCAAGTCCATAGTCTTCAATATCTGTATGCTTGGGGCAGTCATCGGTCTGACAGATGTGGTCAAACCCGAATCTGTGATGAAAACTCTGGAAAACCGCATTTCCCCGGAATTTATTGAACTCAACCGCAGGGCATTGGAAATCGGGATGAAGATGGGAGAGGGTTGCAGACGCTGATGAAAAAATTGCAGGATGGGGTATCTCATCCTGTACAATGCCAATACATCAGGCCGGAAACAATTGTGAAAAACATTTATACCATTAAATGAAACATTTCACTTGTAAAATACAGCATTTGAAAGGTTTGCCTTAGCAGAGTTTATAAAAATGTTTATAGTTCAAACAGCCACGAATTGCACGAATAACACGAATCTGCACGGATGCACAAACCATAATTCGTGCAATTCGTGGCTGTACCATCAAATCTTCTGAGTAAGGGTATATGTGTTTATATGGTTTTCTCATTGGGAATTCCTTTCATCAGTCTTATACCAAATCTCTGCTGAAAACATGCTTCTGAAAAAAGCAACATTTTGTAATCAGACAGAAAAAACTGGCCGTATTGTATAAAGTCAATGGCGAATTGGTATTAATTTAATTCATAATTTAATAATGAAGGAATTATACAATACTTTCCCTCAGATTATGATTCGGGATATTCTGCAACTGCTGATATTTCTTCCTGCAAATTCTGATGCAAAAAAATTAGAGACTTTGGCTGATCAGATGCTTGATTTGCACAAAAAATACAATGAATCTGACTTACCGCAGGAAAAAACTGTTTTGCAGCGTCAGATTGAGGCAGCAGACCGGCAGATGGATCAACTGGTGTACAAACTCTATGGTTTGACAGATGAGGAAATCAGGATTGTGGAAGGGGAAACACAATGATTTATTTTGTAAAATACAAAAAGGAAATAGAAAACATCTGCCGGAAACTCTCTGTAATACCAAATCGCCATTGACCTGATACAATCTGCACTTCCGGCCGAAACTGATCCGGAGGAGTGCAAAAATTAAGCAGAGCGGTTTTTTGCACACGCGCAGCAGCGGAAAAACTGACAATAAATATTGTATCAAATCAATAGAGAATTGGTATAAAAAGGCTTGGTGTATTTGGCTCTGCTTTAACTTCGGATTTTTCGCAGAAAAGTGATGTTGAAAAGACAGGGACTGTGATATATGAACAATGAGATCAGAAAAAATATTTCTGATATTCTTCAGGCAGCAGAAGATATGAATTATTTATCTGTTTTACTTGAAAAAATAAACTTAATACCTGACATTTGGGAAAGGGGAAAATATGCTGAATCAGTCTTTACGCACGCAGTTGTCTGACAAAATAGAGCATCTTCCTGAACACTGTCTTCAGGATGTTATTGATTTCATAGGATATATTCTGAACAGACAGACGGCTGATGTATCTCCCATAGAATTGAAAGAAATTGTTTTGGAAGACAGAATACTGCGATTCCATTCCCCACTGACACTGACACCTGAATCAGATGAAACCGGGCAGCTTTTATGTATCAGAGAACCGGTTTTGGGGATTGATGTATGTGCAGAAACCCGTGATGAACTTTATGAACTTCTGCTTCAGGAGATCGAAGTATTATGGTTTGAATATGCACTGGAGCATGATGATCGTTTAAATTCAGGAGCATTGGATCTGAAACACAGACTGATAAGACATATTTGTGAGGAAATGAATGCAGAGGGATAAAAGAAAGACAGAGAATTCACTCCAGCGTAAAGGATTTCAGAAAAATGAACGGCATCATCATTTTTTTGTTTATCATACACAGGAAGGCCAAAAAACGCAGATTATGACAAAAACCAGTCATACGGAAAAAAATAAAACCATTGGAGAATCACTGCTCCGGCAAATGGCCCGTCAATGCAAACTGACAATTTCCGAATTTCTTGATTTCACAGACTGTCCAATGGATCGGAATACATATGAATCTATATTAAAAGAAAAAAATCTGTTATGGACACTGATGGTTTTGGAATTTTGATTGATGCTTTGACTTGCTGTCAGGCGTATTTTAAAGGTATTTTGATTATGACACAAATTAAAAAAAACAGGGAAGTGCCTATTGACATCCCGGCAAATCTGCCTTTTCTTAAAGCAGTATGCTGGCAGACAGAGGATGTGACACATTTCACCCTGTCAGAAATGGATACAAATTCGGATGGGAGATTTTGAATATGAATATGCCGGACAGAATCAGAAAACTGGTTGAAACCTTTGCTTACAATATCGAAAGTTACAAAAAAGGTTCTTACAATGAAACGCAGGTCCGCCGTGAGTTCATTGATCCGTTTTTTGAGGAACTGGGCTGGGATATTGCCAATAAACAGGGTTACGCTGAAGTATATAAAGATGTAATTCACGAGGATGCCATCAAAATCGGCGGTGTCACCAAAGCCCCGGATTACTGCTTCCGCATTGGCGGGAGCCGCAAATTTTTTTTGGAAGCAAAAAAACCTGCTGTAAACATCAAAGAGGATATTCATCCCGCATATCAGTTGCGCCGCTACGGATGGAGCGCAAAACTGCCTTTGAGCATTCTCACGGATTTTGAGGAATTTGCAGTATATGACTGCCGTGTGAAACCCGTGAAAACCGACAAAGCATCACATTCCCGCATTCTGTACCTGAAATACACGGATTACTCTGAAAAATGGAATGAAATCGCAAACATCTTTTCCCGTGAAGCCATTCTGAAAGGTTCATTTGACAAATATGCACAATCCAATAAAAGCAAACGGGGAACGGAGGAAGTTGACGCGGCATTTCTGCAGGAAATTGAACGCTGGCGGGAACTTTTAGCCAAAAATATCGCTTTGCGCAATTCCAATCTTTCACAGCGGGAACTGAATTTTGCGGTACAGCAGACCATTGACAGAATCGTATTCCTGCGCATCTGCGAAGATCGGGGAATTGAAAATTACGGATCCCTAATGGCATTGCAGAACGGTGAAAATGTATACAAACGCCTGTTTGAACTTTTCAGAAAAGCCGATGACAAATACAATTCCGGGCTGTTTCATTTCAGAAAGGAAAAAAAACGTGAAGATTTTGATCATCTGACGCCGAAACTGGCAATTGATGACAACGTGCTGAAAGATATTTTCAAAAATCTGTATTATCCGGACAGTCCCTATGAATTTTCGGTTCTGCCTGCTGATATTCTGGGGCATGTGTATGAAAAATTTCTGGGAAAGGTCATACGCCTGACTGCGGGGCATCAGGCTGTGATTGAGGAAAAGCCGGAGGTCAGAAAAGCGGGCGGTGTATATTATACTCCCACATATATTGTTGATTACATTGTCAGAAACACAGTCGGAAAACTTCTTGAGGGGAAAAAGCCGGGAAATGTGAAAAACATCAGAATTCTTGATCCGGCCTGCGGTTCCGGCTCGTTTTTAATCGGTGCATACCAGTTTCTTCTGGACTGGTATCTGACGCAGTATGTATCCGACAATCCTGAAAAAAAAGCCAAAGGGAAAAAACCGGTTCTGTATCAGACAGATACGGGCGACTGGCGTTTGACAACTGAAGAACGGAAACGGATTCTGATCAGCCATATTTACGGCGTGGATATTGATTCGCAGGCCGTTGAAGTGAGCAAACTTTCGCTGCTGCTGAAAGTGCTGGAAGGGGAAAATGAACAGAGCATACAGATGTCCGTGTTTCAGGAGCGGGTGCTGCCGGATTTGTCAAACAATATCAAATGCGGAAATTCGCTTATCGGGCCGGATTTTTATGAAAATCAGCAGATGAAGATGAAAGAGGAGGAAATATACCGGGTCAACGCGTTTGACTGGAATGCGGAATTTGCGGAAATCATAAAAAGCGGTGGATTTGATGCCGTAATCGGAAATCCGCCGTATGGTTATATGCTTCCGGATAATCAGCAGGAATATTTTATGAAATATTACCATCACCAGAATTACCAGAAAGATTATTACCTTCTCTTTCTCGAAAGATATGATTATCTGTTAAAGAACAGCGGATTACTTGGGGTCATCGTATCAAACACATGGTTACAGTCACTTACTTTCAGACGTATCAGAGAATATCTCACAGCAAATTACAGTTGGCTGAGAATGCTTCACCTGCCTGAAAAGGTTTTTGATGCTGTTGTTGATACGCATGTTGTAATTTTTCAAAATACGAAAGACGGGAATGAAAAAAATGAAATTGTGGATGTTGATGTACGCAAAGGAATCTCCATAATTCAAAGCCATACATTGTCATGGCAGAATATCCCCAAAAACGGAGATCCAATCAATATTGTTGCATCTGATGAAAAGTTCCTGCTTTTTCATAAAATTGCAGGCCGATCCATCCCCCTTGTGAAAATTTGCAATGTTTATAACGGTGTCAAACCATTTGAGAAAGGAAAAGGCAAACCTCCGCAGACTGAAAAGACGATGAAAGAAAAACCCTATGTCCGGGAGGGAACACAGCCGGATACAGAATGGAAGCCGTTATTGCGGGGGAGTCTTATTCACCGTTATAAAACGCTATGGAATCACAATTACTGGATTCTGTATGGAGAATGGCTGGCAGCCCCCCGCAATCCTTCAATATTTGAAGCTCCGGAAAAAATTATGGTGAGACAGACCGGCGATTCAATAATTGCCACACTGGTTGAAAAAGGATTTGTCGGCAGAAACAATCTGCATATCATTTTGCCTTTTAATCAAGAGTATCATCTTAACTGTCTGTTGGGAATAATGAATTCCCGGCTTATGGATTTTGTTTATACCGTTATAAATCCGGAAAAAAGAGAAGCACTGGCGGAAGTTAAGAAAAAGCATGTTGAACAACTTCCTATTCCTATAGTCAAATTGGACAATCCAAAATACAAATCTCTCCATGACCAAATGGTGGCTTTGGTTGATCAGATGCTTGATTTGAACAAAAAATTTAAAGAAGCCAGTTTACCGCATGAAAAAAATATCTTACAGCGTCATATGGAATCAACAGACAAACAGATTGATCAACTGGTTTACAATCTGTATGATTTGACAGATGAGGAAATAAAAATTGTGGAAGGGAAGCATAACCCACATTTTAACTATAAATTTTCATAAAATGTTTGTCAGAAAAACCCTAAAGGTTTCCAAAACCCTTAGGGTTTTCAGTCAACAATCTTTATCTTAAGTAGGGTTCCATAAATTTTCGTGTATAAAGTTTTCAGGATGTCCGGATCGG
>CAZHPS010000449.1:0-5827 GCA_964534335.1 uncultured Desulfobacterales bacterium | reverse complement strand
AAAGAAAAAAGAGCAAAATCGCCCTTTGAAACGATAAGTTGCGTTGTAGGGATAATAATAGGTTTTTCAGATTCCGGCAAATTGCTTATGGTTTCCCATACGGAACGGGATGATAAAATCCGAATTGTAAGTGCCAGAAAATTGAAACCAAAAGAAAGGAAACAGTATGAATGAAAATATTTATAATGAAATGGATGATGAACTGCGTCCCGAATATGATTTGTCAAAGCTGAAAAGAGGGGTGAGAGGCAAGTATGCACAAAGATACAGAGAGGGAACCAACCTGATTTTATTGGAGCCTGATGTGGCAGAAGTGTTTCAAAATAACGAATCGGTAAATGAAGCTTTGCGATTATTGATTAAAATTTCAGACATCAGGTTAAAAAGAGCCGCATAACCAAACATTGCAGTGGACGGGCTAACGCCCGCCACTGAACTTATTGTTAGGCTTTTAAGATTGAATGAGAAGAAGAACTAAAAATATTGCGGGTTTTATCGTTGTACTTATAATATTATTCGCATTTATTTTTCCAAAAAAGCTTATTTCAGAAATAATCGGCTATATGGTATTGGTATTGCTTATTGGTTCTGCTGTTCTGATAGTATCTAAAAAGAGCAGTAAAAATATACAAAAATATAAATTACAAAGCACACATTCTGAAATCCTTGAATCACCGAAATCTGAGATTAGTTTTGAGGCTGACAGAAATAATCATTTCTCAGTTCATACAAAATTAGAGCCTGTTTCATGGAATAAAGAATTTCTTGTTTCTTTAGAATGGAGACGTTTTGAAGAACTTTGTAATACCTGAACCCATTATTGTCCTGTAATTTATAAGGCTGCCTGAAGAAAAAAATCTGATCTCCTGCCGCCAGTCTCTGCGAATCTGTATAACTGATCTTATGCAGTCTTCCAAAAAAATCATTGAATTATTTTCTTTGGCTGTCACTCCTGCACAAACCGGAATAAGGTATTCCCCTTTGGGACGGCATGTTTGCAGCAGGCTGTCAGATTTCTGTAAGAAGCTGTTTTAAAAATATCCGGGGCCAAAAAATTTTGGGATTTTGCCAAATACCAAAGCCTGATTTTGCCGTATTCAAACGGGCAGTATCTCTTTTGCCGGATGGATTTCTTCCCGGAAAAATCAGGGCTGGATATTTTTAAAACAGCTTCTAATATCCCGGCATCTCATACCGAAACTGTTATGGAAAAACATACAATGCAAAAAGCACAATGGAATTCCTGCACAAAAATTCTGCATTTCAATGCAGAGCAGTTGAGGATTGTTGAACATGCTGTTTCCATGGCAGAAGAACTGGTTTCAGATGCCTACAAAATGTCATCCGGCCAGTGGCTGCGGTCAAGATATGACATCAAAATTCTTGCTGATCTGCATGAAAATGAGATTGCCCCCGGCAAACTGGCACAGGTAATCCGCTATGAAACCAAACGCAATGATGCCTCGCTGGGCTCCACCGGCTTTGATGTTTACAGGATATGCCTTCAGGATCATGCCATTCTTGAAAGGATAAAACAGAATCCGGAACTTGATTTGCTGCCACTTTGCCTGTATATTGTCACCCATGAACTGATTCATGTGGTGAGATTCTGCAAATTTCTCCAGAATTTTGACGCTTCTCCTGAAGAAAAAGAATCAGAGGAAAACCGGGTGGATAAACGCACACAGGAAATTCTTGCTTCTGTCCGGCTTTCGGGAATGGGCAGTGTGCTGAAATTTTTTTCATGAATTACTGCTTTTGTCAAAACCGGTTTCAGACTGGTTCAGGGATTGAAAAAATTGTATTTCTGCAAAAAAATGCTCCTGTTTTCAAGGGGCAGTATTAAAATATAGTTCTTTTACCAACTTTTGTCCTCTCCAAAACCTGATGGAGGAGTGCAAAAATTAAGCGGAGCGGTTTTTTGCAAAGAGAACAAAAGTTGAGGAAAATACTATAATCTGCTGCAAACCCTGAGGGTTTTGAAAACTCTCAGGGTTTCGGACGGAAGATCTGTTGCATTTTTTGTGATTTTTGTTCCATTTGCGATCAAATCCGGCAAAACAAACCTGACAGCACAGCAATATAAAAAAGGAAAAAATAAAATTGCTTTCCTGTACCAAATGCCATACCGGCCTGAATCCGGAAATCACGGCAGAAGGCCATCCATTTTCCTGCCCTTCCTGCGGGAGTCTGCTGGAAATCCATATTTTTCCGGCACTGTTCCGGGAAGCCGCGCCTGTCTCCTCCGGTGAACTGCTGATTGCACACGATGAGTCTGGATGTTTCTTTCATCCCCATAAACGGGCTGTGGTTCCCTGTCATATCTGCGGCAGATTTCTGTGTGCGCTCTGCGATATTGAAATCAGCGGGGAACATCTCTGTCCCGCGTGTCTGGAGAGCGGGAAGAAAAAGCGGAAACTGGAACATCTTGAAAACCGGCGGGTTTTGTATGACAGCATGGCACTGATCCTGGCAGTTGTCCCCGCGCTGTTCTTTTTCTGGCCTGCTGTACTGACTGCTCCTGTGGTACTCTGGATGGTCATTCGCTACTGGAACGCGCCCGGCAGCATTCTGGGCAGAACCAAAATCCGTTTTGTGACTGCATTTGTTCTGGCCTTCGCGGAGATCACAGCCGCAGGTCTGCTGATCCATCACTGGATAACAGGATAAATATCTCTATGTCTCAGAACCCCAAAAAATATACGCGGCTTCCGGGAAAAAAAACCGGCATATTTGATATTCATTTCCTGCGTCTGGGAATGGATCATCTGCTGGCCGTGCATTCCCTCCGTTTTCAGGAAGAATACAAACGTTTTTATTTTACGGATATACAGGCCATCATCCTCCGCAAGACCCGGACAGGGGCGGTTATAAATCTGATTCTGGGGCTGATGGAACTGATTTTGCTGATCCGTGCATTCTATAACTGGAGCGATGAAAATATTTGGATTTACGGTGTAATATATGGACTGATCCTGCTGCTTATCGGCCTCAACTGTCTCCTGGGCCCCACCTGTGTCTGCCATATTCAAACCCCTGTGCATACAGAAAAACTCCCTTCCCTGCACAGGCTCAGAACAGCGCGGAAATTCATAAACCTGATTCTGCCCCATATTGAACAGGTGCAGGGAATAATCGGGCCGGAAATGCCTGCGACCATACCTGCATCCGCAGCAGGGAGAGCGAATCCGTCTGGAACCAAAGCACTGAAACATGAATCCGGTACATTCCACAAAATGCTTTTTTCCCTGCTGGTGGCAGACGGATGCCTTACATTTGCAGATATGCTTTCTGACAGCCTGCTTATTACACTGGTTCTGACAATTGTTTCCTGGGCAGGCATTATTGTTATGATTATTGCCCTGGTGCGCCAGCATGGCAGTGATATGGGCAGAGGGGTACGGAATACAGTATGGTGCACAATGGTGTACATGATTATCGTGAACGTGGCCGGGTATGCACTGTATTTCTCTGTCATACTGGGGCCGAATAGGCCAGTCATGTCCACGCAATGGGAAATCATCAAAGCTTTGGCTGTGCTACAGCCTTTGGATACGCCATGGATGGCCTGGATTTATATTTTTTCCGTGACCGCTTCCCTTGTTCTTGGCACGGCCGGACTTCTTCTGCTGCGGCCCCGGCAGAAAAAAGATACTCACAGTCCGGATATATTCCCGGTACAGGAGAAAGAGGATTCCCTATGATGATACATGGTTCAGAAGGACTGACCCGGCTGCGGTGTTTTCATCACACAAACCGGGAGGCTGCGGCCCGATGCCCGGAATGCGGACGGTTTTTCTGCCGGGAATGTATCACAGAGCATCAGGATCGGGTTTTATGCGCGGCCTGTCTGGAAAAAGCAGGAAAGAAAAAATCTGTAAGAAAATTCAACATCATTTCCGGAGTTTTCCCTGTGCTTCAACTGACAGCCGGGATTGTGCTGAGCTGGCTTTTTTTCTATTATCTGGGGCAGATTCTTCTTTCCCTGCCATCAGAATTTCATGAGGGAACTTTCTGGGAAAAAGGATGGTGGCTGTGAAAGGGAAAAAGAAAACAGATAACAAACCCGCGACCGACCTTGTTGAAGAGGCTGTGCATCTGCTCCGTACCCGGCCTGGGGAACTGCTTGCCGGGTATTATGCGGGAACAGTTCCCTTTGCGCTGGGAATCCTGTATTTCTGGAGCGATATGAGCAGGAATCCCTTTGCCGGAGTCTATTGCGCGCCTGCCTCGCTGGGTCTTGCCATGCTTTTTGCCTGGATGAAATACCGTCATGCTGTGTTTTCCGCAGCGGTTATTGCAGCAGTCAGCAGAAAAAAAGCTGTCCCGCGTTCTTTCTCTGCCAAATGCAGACTGGCTGTACGTCAGACCTTTCTTCATGCACTGGGACTTGTGATTCTTCCCTTTGCCATGCTCCTTTCCCTTCCATTTGGATGGGCATATGCGTTTTTCCAGAATGTGTCGGCAATGGAATATGTGAACGCGGACGATCCCCGCGCGGGAGCCGGAAAACTGGCACGTATGGCGTGGGAGCAGGCAAAACTCTGGCCCGGTCAGAATCATATCCTGCTTTCTGTTCTTTCTGTGTTCGGCTTTTTTGTTTTCCTCAATATCGTGTCTGCCGCGTTTTTTCTTCCCCAACTGCTGAAAATGTTTTTGGGTGTGCAGAGTTTTTTCACCATGCATCCAATGGGAATGCTCAACACCACTTTTCTGGCTGCTGTCACCTGCATGACATACATCTGTATGGATCCCCTGATCAAAACTGTTTACGCACTGCGCTGTTTTTACGGTCTTTCCCTGAAAACAGGGGAAGACATTCGCGCGGAACTGAAAATTCTTTCCCTTTCATCCAAAATCACAGTGTTTTTGGTTCTGCTTATACTGTGGGGATGGACTCCGGCCTGCATACTGTCTGCCGGGGATGACAGTCCTATGGAATACGAAACCGGCCGTATTCTGCCGGAAAAACTGGATCAGTCCATTGAGGAGGTCATGAAAAGACGGGAGTTTGCCTGGCGGATGCCGCGTGATGAAAATGTGCAGAAAGAAAAACAGGAAGGGCTTCTGGCCGATTTTGCACAGTGGCTGAATGATGTGACAAAAAAATGTCTGAAAACCGCAAAGGAATGGATTGAATGGCTCAGAAATCAGTTTTCCGATACCAATCCGCATGTTCCTTTCCCTGACTCCGGCCGGGACAGCCAAACCCTTGCAAAATACTGGCTTTACGGACTCCTGACTCTTTTGGCTATTCTTCTTCCGGTTTTATTTTGGAAACAGTGGCGCAGGCCAAAAAACTCTGCCATCATTGAAGCGCAGGGCATTACAGCATTGCCTGATCTTAACCGGGAGGAAATACAGGCAGACATGCTTCCATCGGATCAGTGGCTGGAACTGGCTCTGGAACTGGCGGATCAGGGTGAATTTCGTCTTGCAATCCGCTCCCTTTATCTGGGAACCCTGGCCCGGCTTGCTGAATTCCATATGATTACCATTGCAGGGTATAAATCCAACCGGGATTATGTGCAGGAAATATCCAGACGCGGCCATGACCGGGAGCCTCTGCCAAATCTGTTTTCCGCCAGTGTGCGGATGTTTGAGAGCATATGGTATGGCAGCCGGATTGTGGGCAGAGACGATGTCCATGTTTTTGCCGGGGATCAGAAAAAAATGCTGAGACTTGTTCAGGAATAAGCAGCAGGAAGGACGTATACCATTGCTTGAAACATTTCGGCTGTCAGAGTTTATAAAAATACCGGTATCGTTTAAACAGCCACGAATGACACGAATCTGCACGAATTGCACAAAACATAATTCGTGTAAT
>CAZHPS010000448.1:0-5847 GCA_964534335.1 uncultured Desulfobacterales bacterium | reverse complement strand
TATATCAAATTAAAGAAGAATGAGCAATAAAAAAACAACGGCGTAACATCAGTGATCTAATTATCCTGACTGCTGTTCTGCTGACACGGGCGGCTTTAAAGAATTTTGTGTTCACACAGCGGTTCATCACGCGGTTTGAATGATGACAGTTAGAAAAAAATGAGGTGGTCATGAGAGAACTGAAAGCAAAGGAAAGAGACACGGGAAGTCCGCCCGCATCTGTTTTTTCCCTGCGTTCCGGACAGCAGAAGAAAAAACCGAAAATCATATATCCCGAAAGTGACGGCAAACCCATGTCGGACAACACAAAGCAGTACCGGTGGATTGTCAAAATCAAGGAAAATCTGGAGCGCATGTTTGCGGACAGGCCGGATGTGTTTGTCGCGGGTGATCTGCTGTGGTATCCGGTGGAGGGGAACAACAGGATCCGGAGTGCGCCGGATGCAATGGTGGCCTTCGGCAGACCCAAAGGCGACAGGGGATCTTACAGAACATGGGATGAAAACAGCATTTCCCCGCAGGCTGTTTTTGAAATCCTTTCACCGGGAAACCGGAAGAGTGAAATGGACAGAAAACAGAAATTTTATGAAAAATACGGGGTGCAGGAATATTATCTCTATGATCCTGACCGGAACCGTCTGGGCGGATGGATGCGCTCAGGCAAAAAACTGGTTCCAATTGAAAACATGCAGGGCTGGATCAGTCCGCTGCTGAAAATCCGTTTTGATCTGAAAGAGGATGATCTGCATATTTTTGATCCTGACGGTGAAGAATTTCTCACTCCCCTAGAATCCACTCTGCAGTACAGGGCAAAGGTTCAGTCCGAGTCCCGGAGGGCAGAGAAAGAGCGGCTGCGGGCAGAATCAGCAGTCAGAGAGGCAAAGAAGGAGCGTATGCGCGCAGAAAAACTGGCCGCAAAACTCCGTGAACTGGGTATCAGTCCGGATCAGTTGTAAAAATATAATATTATCCTGACGGCTGTTCCGCTGACCGGGACGATCATGCCCGCCATTCATCAGTGGAGGACAAAATCATAGCGCAGAATAAGGAGGATTCCTGTGAATACACAGAAAATAGCCATTACAGTGCCAATGCCTCTTCTGACAGTTCTTGACGATGTTCGCAAACATCGGGGAATATCCAGAAGTAAATTCATTTCCGAGGCGGTTCATGAAAAGATTCTTAAAGAACAAAAACAGGTTACAATGGGAAATTATGATTCGGAAACCGATCCGTGGGATGCCCTTGACATAGAAGCTGTTGCTGTTGAAACCGGCAGAACAGACGGTTCTGTAAACCATGATTTTTATATTTACGGAATCCTGAAATGAAAACCGTATTCACAGACACAGCAGCACTCATTGCACTGGGAGATAAAAATGACAGTTTTCATCAGCAGGCGATTATTGTCACGCAACGGCTGAAAAAATCCCGGACAGTTTTTGTAACCACAAATGCGGTTATTCTGGAATTAGCCGGTTATTTCAGTCAAGCCGGAAAACGGTCTGTTGCGGTTGATTTGACTGAAGCGATTCTCCGATCTGAAAAATGGAAATACATTACCGCAGATGATGTGCTGATGAATCGTGGTTTTGAACGATACAAACGGATGAAAGACAAAGACTGGAGCCTTGCAGATTGTATCGGTATGATCGTTTCAGAAGATTATGGCATAACCGATATATTCACAACAGATCACCATTTTGAACAGGCCGGTTTTAAAATTCTGTTAAAAACATAATCAGGAAAACCGGTTTTTTCAGAAAAATCCGGTTTTTGAATACCGGAAAACTTTCGGTTGAGTACTTATCACACCCTGATTTCTCCGGGAAGAAATCAGCAGGGAAAAAGAGAGACAGATATGGATATTGAAATTCTGATAAACACGTTTGATATGAATATTGAAGCACTGAAAAACGGAAAGCAGAAAAGTGAGGCAGAGGTGCGCAAAAACTATATTGATCCGCTGTTTGAGGCTTTGGGCTGGAATATCAGGAACACAGGTCTGTATGAGCATGAAAAGGAAGTGATTGCAGAATATTCGGCAAAAGACGCGTTTGGAAACAAAAAAGCGGATTACTGTTTCAGATTAAACGGAAAAAACATGTTTTTTGTGGAAGCAAAAGACCCGTATATAAATATTGCTTCCAATGAGAAAGCCGCATTTCAGATCAGAAGTTACTGCTGGAGCGCAAAAGTTCCTTTGGGCATACTGACCGATTTTGAGGAATTTGCGGTTTATGACGGGGGCCATGAACCCAAAATAACAGACAGCACAGATACAGCACGGATAAACTATTTCAATTACAGACAATACAAAGACAAATGGAAGGAAATCGCAGACGTTTTCTCCAAACAGGCTGTAACAGACGGTTCTATTGAAAAATATATCAAAAAAGCAAAACGCAAAAAAGGTATTCCGGTTGATGAAGCATTCCTGAAAGATATGGAGCATTGGAGAGAAATCCTTGCAGTGAACATTGCATCACTGAATCCGGAACTTTCCCGAAAAGAGATCAATTTTGCAGTGCAGAGAACCATTGACCGGATTGTGTTTTTGCGCATATGCGAAGACAGGGGAACCGAAGCGCACGGCATAATCAAAAGACTGTCGGTAAAAAGAAACATTTATCCCGGACTTGTGAAACTGTTCCGGGAAGCTGACAGCAGATACAATTCCGGCATTTTCTGTTTTGCAAAGGAAAAAAACAGAACCGAAGGCATTGATACACTGACGCCGAATCTGAAAATGGATGACAGTGTGCTGAAAACCGTTATTGAAAGGCTTTACTATCCGTCACCATACAATTTTGCGGTTATGCCTGCTGATATTCTGGGGCAGATTTACGAGCGTTTTCTGGGCAAAGTGATTGAGATTTCGCGGGAAAGAAAGGTGTCTGTTGAAGAAAAACCGGAAGTGAGAAAAGCAGGCGGAGTTTATTATACTCCGACATATATTGTTGACTATATTGTAAAAAACACTGTTGATAAACTTATTGAAGGGAAAACACCCGCGCAGGTGGCAAAAATGAAATTCCTTGACCCTGCCTGCGGTTCCGGTTCTTTTCTGATTCAGGCTTATCAGCATCTTCTGGATTGGCATCTTGCATGGTATTCCAAAAATGACTTGGAAAAGCACATAAAAGGCAAAAGACCGGTTCTTGTGAAAGACCGCAAAGGCAGTGTCAGGCTGGGTATTGGTGCAAGAAAGCAGATTTTATTGAACAATATTTTCGGTGTGGATATTGATTTTCAGGCTGTGGAAGTGACCAAGCTGTCTTTGCTGCTGAAAGTGCTGGAAGGGGAAGATGATCTGACCATGCAGCAGCTTGGAATTTTTAAGGAAAGAGCTTTGCCGGATTTGGGGAAAAATATCAAATGCGGCAACTCACTGATTGGCCCGGATTATTATGAAAACATGCAGATGAACCTGAATAATGAAGATGAAATTTTAAGGGTGAATGCCTTTGACTGGAATGCGGAATTTGCCGAAGTTATGGGTAACGGAGGATTTGATGCGGTTATCGGGAATCCGCCGTATGGGGCATCTTTATCCGAAATGGAGACAAAATATTTATTACTCAATTATCAACTTCAAAATTATCAACTTGACAGTTATTTATTGTTTATTGAAAAATCCTTAATTCTGATAAAAAATAAAGGACTTTGGGGAATGATTATACCCAATACATGGCTTTTAAATTTGCAATCTGATAAAATCAGAGAATATATATTCAGTAAATTTCAAATCGAAAATATTATACATTACCAACGGTCAGTATTTCTGAAAGCCACCGTTGATACAGAGGTAATTATCATTAAAAAAGAAATACCATCTGATACCCATCAAATAAAAATCTCAGTTGTTGAAAAAAAAGGGAACTCTTATGAACACGCTATACCACAAAAACGATGGCAGGAGTATAAAGGCAAACCGGTAAATATCTTTGAACGATCAGAATCAAAAGCACTTGCAGATAAATTAAGAAAATTACAATCTCTTGATAATATTTGTATTATTACACAGGGTGCAAAACCTTTTCAAGTTGGCAAGGGAAAACCACCTCAAACTCGAAAAATTCTTGAAGAAAAACCATTTATATCGGATATACGAAAAGATTCATCTTTCCGTCCGCTCCTTCGTGGAAGTTTAATTCAAAAATATCAGATTCTTTGGAATAATAATTATTGGATTAGTTTTGGTGATTGGCTTGCTGAACCGCGTTATTCAGCGGGATATGATGCTCCAGAAAAAATAGTAATTCGTCAAACTGGTGATTCACTTGTAGCGGCATTGGATTCTCGACAGTTTATTGTTCGGGATAATTTATATACGATAATCCAACGTAATGAAAATATAACACTTCATTATATTCTTGGATTGTTAAATTCAAAATTACTTAATTGGTTTTATCAAAACATTATTAACCCGGAAAAAGGAGAGGCACTTGCACAGGTAAAACGTGGACATTTGGCTCAGTTACCAATTGTGACAGATTTATCAAATCAAAAAAATATATCCCTTCACGATTCTATAGTATCACTTGCTGAACAGATGCTGTTGTTGTACAAACAACTTCATGAATCCAAACTGCCACAGCAGCAGGCAGTTTTACAGCGTAAAACAGAAACAACGGATGAGCAGATAGACAAGTTGGTGTATAAACTGTACGGGTTGACAGATGAGGAAATAAAAACAGTGGAAGCGGGATAATTTTTTAATTTACAGCGTACAAAGAAGGAAATACTGAAACCGTGTCATACAGCCAAACAATATCAATGTACCGGAATCAGAACACAGATTTTTCAGACAGACTGTATTCCATCACTCAGAAAATTTGATGGTACAGCCACGAATTGCACGAATGACACGAATTATGGTTTGTGCATTCGTGCAGATTCGTGTTATTCGTGGCTGTTTAATTTATGTGCAAAAAACCGCTTTGCTCAATTTTTGCACTCCACCGAATCAGACCAATCTGCGGGAGTGCAAAAATTAAGCGGAGCGATTTTTTGCATGGGACAAAAATTTTTGAAATAACTGTATTTTGCAAAAAAGGAGCATCAATGGCACTTACAATGATTATACCTGATGATATGCTCGGAGAAATAAAACTTCCCGGCCATCAGATTGAAACCGAACTGAAAAAAGAAATCGCATTTACTCTGTATGCAAGGGGACTGACTTCAATGGGAGTTGCAAGACGGTTTGCAAATCTTGACAAATGGGAATTTATACAGGGGCTGGCAGAACGGGGAATTAACAGACATTATTATGAAAAAGAGGCAGAAGATGATATAAAATATGCAAGACGTTGTGAGTAACTCTTCCCCTCTGATTCATCTTGCCAAAATCGGAAAACTGTTACGGGCTAAGAGAGAAAATAAAATAGAATCATTCTCTCAAATAATAGAGCAAATCATGGCTACAGGATTTCGCATTGATGCAAAACTGAGAAATAAATTATTGGCAGAGGCAGGAGAACTCAGCGGCGATGGAAAAACTTAAAAACATTCATCCGTGTGAAATACTTAAAGAAGAGTTTCTGGAGCCATTTGGGATTACACCTTACCGTCTTGCCAAAGAAATAAACATACCCGTATCAGGAATAATGCAAATACTTAAAAAGAAAAGAAGAATAACAACTGATACTGCATTGCGCCTGGCTGCATTTTTTGGAAACTCGGCAGATTTCTGGGTTGGAATTCAGAGTGAATATGATATAAGAGAAGAAAGGGAAAAATTGGCTAATGAGATTGGTAAAATACATAATATCAAAGAACTGGCATATATAAGTAGGTCAACGAAAGTTTTCGTGTATCAACAAATTGGGTTTTTCAGGAAAA
>CAZHPS010000447.1:2449-5848 GCA_964534335.1 uncultured Desulfobacterales bacterium | reverse complement strand
ATCAGTTCCATTGATCAGGTCAGTGTCATCACACCCCATGCCATTGTGGCTGCCGCGATTCTCAATGGCGGAAAACAGCGTCTTTCCCGTCCCTCTCTGCTGGATGATATTCAGAGTTATATGAATTACCTGGTTTTTCAGAATGCACAGTTGGCAGATACCCTGCTGGTGGATCATATCCGGGCATCAGAGTATGTGATTGAAAACTATATCCATCGGAAATTCATAGAAGTCATGGATGGAGCCGAGGGAGAGGAATCTGAAAAACGCTTTGTGATCAACCCGGCCCGAAGATCCGCTTTGGAATATTACAAAAACAACTGTGTCACGGCCTTTGCCCCTGCTGCCTTTACCGCCCTGTCCATTCTGGAAAGGGATGCATTCCAGTTCAGCGGTTCTGATCTGTATGCAGGTTATATTTTTCTGCAGGATTTTTTCTGCAATGAGTTTTCCTCTGATCCGGACAAAATGCCGGAGCATCATGTGCACAGAAATATCAAGGCTTTTATCAATGAGGCCATTCTCATGCCCCATCCCAGCCTGCCGGATCGGTACAATCTGACATCCGCGGGTTTCCGGAAACTGAAACTTTTTGCAGGTTTTCTGAGTGCATATTTTGAATCCTACTGGATTGCCCTGCATTTTTTCATCCGGTATCCCAAAGATTTTGTGGATGCAGGGGACAGGGTGAAAAAAATCCAGTCCATGGGAAACCGCATGTTCAAGCGCAAGGATATTGAACGGCCTGAGGCTTTGTCCCTGATCAATTACAAAAATGCGGCTGATTTTTTTATCAGCAGAGGAGTGAAGGGATCAGAAAATGAGGAACAGGCAGAATTTTACAAAAAGAAAATCCGCAGATATTTGGATCTGCTGCAGATATGAAAGCCATGATTCTGGCGGCCGGTCTGGGGACGCGGCTTCTGCCCTATACCCGGCATACGCCCAAACCTCTTTTTCCTGTGGGGGGACGGCCTCTGCTGGAGATTCATATCCGAAATCTGGTATCAGCCGGATGTGATGGCATTGTCGTAAACACCCATCATCTGCCTGAACAGATAGCGGAATACATTGCAGAGCAGACCTGGCCGGTTCCTGTGAAAACCGTGCATGAACCTGTAATTCTGGGAACAGGCGGAGCCATACGGAATGTGGCGGATTTTTGGGATCTCCGGCCTTTTATGGTCATCAACAGCGATATTCTCACAGATACTGATCTCCGGGATGTGTATGATTTTCATCTCCGGCATTCCTGCCCCGTGACTATGGTGCTGCATGACACGCCTGAATTCAATCATGTTTCTGTGTCTGAAGATGGATTTGTGACCGGGTTTCACGAACCTGCCGCATCGCTGCGCCGGGCCTTTACCGGCATACAGGTGCTTGATCCACTTGTGCTTAATTTTATTTCTGCCAAAGGATTTTCCAACAGCATTGATGTGTACCGGCAGATGCTGGCCGCAGGAATGCGGATCAGAGCATTTGAAGCGGGCAGATATTCATGGAAGGATTTGGGAACTCCGGAGCGGTATCGGGAAGCCGTGCAGGAACATATGACAGCAGAAGCCTTCCGGCTGGCCTTTCCTGATCTTTCTCCCGGATGTATGGAAGAAACTGTTTTGCAGGGAGACGGCTCTGACCGGGAATGGCGCAGGTTCACAAGTCAGGGCAAATCCCTTGTCATGGCAGATCACGGCATACGGATGCAGAAATACGGGACTGCGGATACAGATTCATTTGTGGATATTGGCAAACATCTGCACCTGCAGGGTGCTGCTGTTCCGCAAATATTGCTGCATGACCGTTTTTCCGGCATGGTTTTTATGGAAGATCTGGGTGATATGCGTTTGCAGGATGTGGTTCTGCACGCGCCGAGCAGAGAAATCCGGGCATTGTATGGAAAAGTGATTGACCGAATGATCAATCTGTGGATTGCCGGAGGAGAAAAATTCAATCCTGACTGGTGCTGGCAAACACGCCATTATGATCGGGAAGTGATTCTGGAAAGGGAATGCCGCTATTTCACAGATGCATTTCTGAAAGGATATGCGGGGCCTGATGTCTGCTATGAAAATTTTCAGGATGAGTTTGAACATCTGGCAGATAGAATCATGGAAAATGAGTATACAGCTTTTATGCACCGGGATATGCAGTCACGTAATATTATGATAAAAAACGGGGAACCGTATTTTATAGATTTTCAGGGAGGTCGCGTGGGGCCGATGCAGTATGATCTGGCTTCTCTGCTCATTGATCCCTATGTGCGGCTTGCATATGAAGTCCAGCAGGAACTTCTTGAGGATTGCATTAAGAAACTGTCAGATCGTATTTCTTTGGATTCTGAAAAATTTCGGAATGGCTACGCATACTGTGCGCTGTCCCGGAATCTCCAGATGCTGGGCGCATTCGGATTTTTAAGCAAAGTGAAGAAAAAAACATGGTTTGAAAAGCATATCCCAACAGCATACTCTGGACTGGTTCACAGGCTTTCCGGCCAGAAAGGAAAGGAATTTCCCAAACTCCGGCAAGCGGTTATGAACTGCGAAACAGGAATAGGGAACTGATTTTGTTTATAACTGTACCGGTCTTTCTTCATAATGTCCGGGCGCATCGGCTACAGTGATTTCAGTTTGAAATTATTGCGGTTTTATTCTGAACTCCCGTCAAAAAATCATACACAAACCGTGAAACATGAAAATCATGTAACCTTTCTGAATCTGTAACGACATAAGAAACAGAACCTCAGCAGATCTGCTGATTTGAAACCACTTATACAGAAAGGAATCTGAAAAATGAACAGAAAATGTATTGCCGCTGAAAATGTGTCCCGTCAAAACTCTTTTTCCCTTTGCATGATTTTTTCTGCGCTCCTGTTTGTGTGCGCAATGGTGCAGACTGTCCCGGCCGCTGCATTTCAGGGCAGGATGGGGCCTGATCCGGAACGGATGACTGCCAATCTGACAGCCGAGCTTTCCCTGAGCGATGAACAGGTGGCAAAGGTGCGTCCCATTATTGAGGAACATGCCAAAAAAAGGGATGCAATCATGGAAAAATACGCGGGTCAGGACAAAAGCGGCAGGCAGAATATGAGAACGGAAATGGATGCGCTGCGCACAGAACTGGATACCCGGCTTCAAACTGTGCTTACGGAAGATCAGATGGTGAAATACCGGGCATATATGGAGAAAAAACGTCAGGAAATGCAAAACAAAATGGGCGGCCCCGGAAACGGCGGGGGCGGCAAGGGCGGACGCTCTTTCTGATTGCCGAAGAATTTGTTTCCCACAGAGAACACAGAGGATTGCACAGAGAACACAGAGATTTTTTTAAACATACCTCTTTCCTCTGTGTCCTCTGTGGTTTTTTCTCTCTGTGTCCTCTGTGGGAAACCTCCTCCCC
>CAZHPS010000447.1:0-2349 GCA_964534335.1 uncultured Desulfobacterales bacterium | reverse complement strand
GGAAAGGATTTGTTTCCCACAGAGAGCACAGAGAATTGCACAGAGAACACAGAGAACACAGAGATTTTTTTTAACATATCCCTTTTTCCTCTGTGTCCTCTGTGGTTTTTTCCTCTCTGTGTCCTCTGTGGGAAACTCACCGGATTGCAAAAATTGAGCGAAGCGGTTTTTTGCACATATTTGATCAACATACTGTAAATTTGCATATTATTTTGTTGCCAATGTTTTAAAAGGAGTCAGATTCATGCAAAAGGATCATGACAGCAAAGAAGATATTCGCACCACACTGGGTTTGGATGTTCCAAAGAAAAAACGGAGAACTTTTCTGATCCTGCTGGCTGTGGCAGTTCTGCTGCTTATTGGCGGATTTCTTTGGTTAAGACCCGCGCAGGACACGTCATATCAGTTTAAAACTGCGGAAGTGAAATCCGGGGAACTGGTGGTGACGGTAACGGCTACCGGAAGTCTGGAGCCTGTCAATCAGGTGGAGGTGGGAACCGAGGTTTCCGGAACCGTAAAAACAGTGGCTGCGGATTACAATGACAGAGTTACAGAAGGCCAGGTGCTTGCAGAACTGGATACAGACAAACTCAGGGCACAGGTGGTGCAGTCCGAGGGGCTGCTGGTTTCTGCCCAGGCCAAACACCTCGAAGCCCAGGCCCGTGTGATTGAAACAGACAGTTCCTTCAAACGGCTGAGCAAATCATGGAAAATAAGCGGCGGAAAAGTACCTTCCCGGCAGGAACTGGATTCTGCCGAAGCCTCTCTGAAATACGCGCAGGCAGGGGAGGCATCCACCAAAGCCCTGATTACCCAGACACAGGCGGATCTGGAAGAAAAAAAATCGGATCTGGCAAAAGGCATTATCCGTTCTCCCATCAGCGGCATTGTTCTCAGCCGCAGTGTGGAGCCGGGGCAGACGGTAGCGGCTTCTCTGCAGACGCCTGTGCTGTTCACTTTGGCAGAGGATTTGGCAAAAATGGAACTGCATGTGAATGTGGATGAGGCTGACATCGGGCAGGTGAAGGAAGGCCAGTCTGCGGTTTTCACGGTGGATGCCTATCCGGATCGGAGTTTTCCTGCCCGGATTATTCAGACGCGGTATGCGCCCATCACAGAAAACAATGTGGTGACCTATGAAACCCTGCTGACGGTTGACAATTCCGAACTGCTCCTGCGGCCCGGCATGACGGCCAGTGCGGAAATCACTGTGCAGACCATAAAAGACGCTTTGCTGATTCCCAATGCTGCTCTGCGTTTCACTCCGCCGGATACAGGAAAAAAAACAGAGGATACCAAACAGAAAAAGGGATTTCTTGCTTCGCTTATACCGGGTCCGCCCGGAAGATCTTCACAGCCGAGACAGTCTGATCCGGAAAAAACAGAAAAGAAAAGCCTGATCTGGATACTGGCGAATGGGCTTCCCAAATCCATTTCTGTGGAAACCGGAGCCACCAACGGCACGTTTACGGAAATCCGGGGAAAAGACATTAAAGCAGGCATGAAAGTGCTGACAGACACGGTAAAGGCAAAGGATAAATAAGGATATGGAATCCGTTGTCATTGCATTTGAAAAGGTCAGCAGGGTTTACGGCTCCGGCAGTTCTGCTGTGACAGCCATGCAGGAGGTGAATCTGCAAATCCGTGCAGGAGAATTTCTTGCGGTCATGGGGCCGAGCGGTTCGGGAAAATCCACGTGCATGAATCTGCTGGGCTGTCTGGATACGCCCAGTTCCGGCATATACCGGTTCCGGGATGTGGATGTGGGAAAACTGTCCCGTGACCAGCGGGCTTTGCTGCGCAGGCATTATCTGGGATTTGTTTTTCAGGGCTTTAACCTGCTTAATCGCACCTCTGCTGTGGAAAATGTGGAACTGCCGCTGGTCTATCGGGGAACTCCGGCCGCGGAAAGAAGGGAAATGGCAATGCAGGCATTGGAAAAAGTCGGACTCAAAGACCGGGAGCATCATACACCGGGCGAACTGTCCGGAGGCCAGCAGCAGCGCGTCGCGATTGCCAGAGCCATTGTCACGGAACCTTCTGTTCTGCTGGCTGATGAACCCACCGGAAATCTGGACTCTGTTCGCAGCCGGGAAATCATGGAACTGCTTTGTGAATTCAATCAGTCTCATGGGATTACGGTTGTCATGGTCACGCATGAGCCGGATATGGCAGAATATGCGTCACGCATGATTCATTTTCTGGATGGCCGGGTGGTCTCGGATGAGACAAACGGCAAATCCCCAAAGGAGAAACCGCAATGATAGGAAATGCCTTTATTCTGGCTTTGAGAGCCATCCGCAGAAATGTGCTGCGCTCCTTTCTCACCATTCTGGGAATTGTGATTGG
>CAZHPS010000446.1:0-5848 GCA_964534335.1 uncultured Desulfobacterales bacterium | reverse complement strand
ACATGACTGCCGATGGTGATGGTTTGCATTGGTATATCCTCCATGTAAAATGATGGGTAAGGTGCTTCCTGCATGTTTCCGGGAATGGAACCGTGAAAAATTTTGGTTCTTTGGGAGTTTGCGGGGTGGCAATAATTATGATACGGGTTAATCCGCCGGAACAACATATTTTTATAAGAATTACAGATTCGGAATCCCGGATTTACACGGATCACAGTGAATATTTCTGTTTTCAGACTGTTACACAACCGTGTGGAATTTTTTACCCCGCAAACTCCCAAAGAGCCTCACTTTCTCTTATCCGAACCGCCTGTCCCGGATGCCTGAGGATCATACAGCATTTCCAGTTTTGCCCATGTGGATGAATCTATTATACCGTTTTCATCCAGTTTGGCAAATTTCTGAAACCGTTTAACAGCTTCGGACAGACCGCTCAGATCCTCTTTCTGATACGGGCCGGGACTGAACCCCGCGTTTTCCAGCCGCCTGAATACAGACGGCAAATCAATTCCGGAAACTTTGATGATGGAATTGTCTGATGGTTCCGCTTTTTTCTGAGGTTTCGGAGCATACTGTTCCTTCTTCAGGTTCAGATTCTGATCCATTGACCATACATCATCGCCCTCGCCTCCACCTGAAATGCCCGGAGCCTTTGATTTTGCTACAGCTTTATACGCGGTCTGATCAGCAGATGCAATATAAAAATCATAATACTTTGATGTAAAATTGAAGTCAATATCGCTTAAATCTTTTGAATATGTGTCATATTGGGAAAAATAAGCCTCCTGATTTCTGGCAATTGCACTCAGTCCCTGTTTTGCCTCACGCTGTTTCGTTTTGCTGTCTGGCTGAGAGATTCCCTCCGATTGGTCAACAGGTGAGGAGGGTGAATGTTTCGTTTTACTGTCTGCCTGAGAGCTTCCCCCCGTAACCAAACTGGTTTCTGATAAGACAATATCCTCATCAAAATTTTTGCCTCCGGGGACACCATCCCTGCCATAGCTTGTCAGCGTAAAAGATTTGCCGTCAGCCTGATACATAATGGGGTTGTTCCATGCATCATGACAAGAATCAGCAGGAAGATTTTTTATCTTCATAATTCTGCTTACCTCTGTAATTTCTGATTTTTCCGAAGATCCAAAGAGAATATATCCAAGTTCTTTCATTTTCTTTATGGTGGCATCTTTGTTTTTATTTTCAAGGTATGGTGATACAGCAGGCAGATCATCAGGGTTTGCACCTGCCTGCACAAGCAGTTGGACAACATCCGGATGATTGTTATACGTTGCGAAACTCAATGCAGATTCTCCCGCCATTTTACCACTGGATATTTTTTCATCGGCCTTGGCTCCGTTTTTTAATAAAATCTGAACAATATCCGCATGGCCATTGAAAGAAGCCTGAATCAGCGCAGTCATTCCGAAAAACACTTTTTCATTCACATCAGCGCCTCTTTCAATCAGATATTTGACAATATCTGCATGCCCTTCACCTGAAGCAAACATTAAAGCTGTTGCTCCGGGATATTTCCCTTCCTGACGGCTTGCATTCACATCAATTCCCTTTTTCAGGGCATCTTTCACTGTTTTTATGTCACCGGATTCTGCTGCTTCCAAAAAATTATTTATGATAGCAGATAATTCTTCAGAATCTTTTGCTCCGGCATTCTGAAGAATTTTGTATAGGTGAGAATGTCCTGCTGCATTGGCATACATCAGAGGAGTCATTCCCCTAAAAAAGCCCTGCGTTATCCTGGCCTCGGTGTTTGCCCCTTTTTCTATCAGCAGTTTTACAATATCCGCGTGACCATTGCCGACTGCAAAATGCAGGGCTGTTGCCCCATTGGGAAACTGAGCATTTACAGCGGCTCCGGATTCAATCAGCAGTTTTACGATCTCAGTGTAGCCCAGGTCAGAAGCAACCGACAAAGGTGTGCGTCCTTGATATTTTATTGAAGGCCCGAAAGAAGGTGTGTTTTTGTGTATCTGCGCATTCACATCCGCACCATTTTTTAATGCTTCCAAAGTACGCTGGTAGTTACCTGTTCTGACCGCATTCCATAATCGTATATCTGATCCGGGTGCGGCTTTTTTAAGCAATAATAGTCCTCTTTCTGTTGCTTTTTCATTATTGATGCCACTCTCCATCAATAATTTCACAACCTCAGCCTGACCAGCATATATCGCATTGGTAAGCGCAAAATTATTTTTTTCGGCTTCATTTACATCAACTCCTTTGGCTATCAGCAGTTTTACAACATCTGCATGGCCTTCTGTCGCAGCCAACATCATTGCATAACCTATATTTATTACATTTTTTTTATCAAACAGCAATTCAACAATATCTGCATATCCGTTTACTGCTGCTGTCTCTAATGCTGTATATCGCTGGTCAAGCACTCTTTTTCTGACAGTTGTATCTGCATCATGCTCCAATAATAATTGTACAACATCAGTTCTGCCATTCTCAGCTGCAAATATTAATGCTGTGCAGCCTTTGTAGTCCTCTGTATTGATTTTTGCATCTGCTTTTAACAATAATTTCACAATATCGGTATGTCCATTTTCAGATGCCTTTATCAGAGCGGTATTATCATATCTGTCCTGAATATTGACATCCGCACCTGCGTTTAACAGTAATCTGACAATATCCGTATGTCCTTCCATCGC
Source organism: uncultured Desulfobacterales bacterium (assembly GCA_964534335.1). Lineage (GTDB taxonomy): Bacteria > Desulfobacterota > Desulfobacteria > Desulfobacterales > Desulfococcaceae > JAABRU01. The sequence goes on along the minus strand of CAZHPS010000446.1, from coordinate 3,179 downwards.
TGCCAGAATCAGTGCAGGATGTGAATTCAGCGGGCCTGTTATAGTCTTATCATCAAAAACAATATTATCCGCTTTCATTTTCTCTATAGAAAAATAAGAAGGTTTATAAGAACGTTTATAATATAACTTTGGCAATTTATTGACATCAGCCCCTTTATTTATAAGCAGTTTCACAATATCAGTATGTCCCTTCACTGCTGCCCACATTAATGGTGTTTCACCAAAATATTCTTCTTTTACGTCAGAATCCGGTTTGGTAAAAAATCCATTAATATCGGCTCCTTTACCTATGAAAAATTTTACAACATCAGCATGTCCGTTTGCCGCTGCTGCCATCAAAGCGTCTGGTCCCTGGTCACTGGGATATTCTCCATGTATTATAAAAGTGGTTGGGTCATTGATAAGTGATCCATGATCAAACAAGAATTTAACAATATCTGTATGTCCTTCTCTTGCAGCAATATATAATGCTGTTATTTCCTGTGATTCTATTTTATCGGATTGAGACCATGCTTTCCGCAACTTATCAGAAATAATACTTGTAGTATAATTCTCTGATTTTATGGGATAGTCAATATTATAACCCAATTTTAGGAATTCTTTGACTGTTTTTTTGACTGTAGTATAATCTCCTGTTTCCAAAGCATGCAAGTAATCTTTTCTGCTAGGTGCCTTTATGTGCTGCAAAAAAATCTCTATTATATCATCTCTGTATTTATAAAAAATACCATCAAAAATCATATGTAATGCAATTTCACCTGATTCACTGGCAGGATCTATATTCAGACCATGATCAATCAGCAGTTGGAATGCATCTGAATTATTTTTAATTATAGTCCGAATAAATACAGGAATGTTATTGATATGTGCATTTATATTCGCTCCGCCATTTAAGGCTTTTTTGATACCATCCATATCATTTGAATCAATTGCAGTGAACAAATCCTTATCTGCCTGCGATAATTCCGCAGACAAGCCATCTGACGGAAAAGAGGCAATTATAATGGAAACAGCGACTGTTACAATAAAAAACAGATTGCTGAAACAATTGGTTTTCATAATTTGATCTCCTTTGCTTTGTTTAAAAGTTATACCTAAAAATTGCAATCCTTTACTGATGCGAAAAAACAGAATTTATATAGTCAGTTCGGGGGTGAAATTTTCTCACCGCAAACATTTTTTCCCCAAACGATACGAATTTTTTAAATTTGAACACCAAAAATTGGAAAAATGGGGTTATTAGCGCATAATTTTATAGTCTTTAAGATAAAGATTGTCCAAAATAGCAATTAATTATCAATTAATTCAACTTGTTAAAATGTGAAATCCTATTAGTATTTTTACAGATTTTATTGCTTATTATTTTAAATGGTTATGTATTTACACACTGGTTATCCGAAACAAAACCCTTTAATACCAAGGCGGCAAAGATTATCTTAAAATCTATATAACATGAAGAAATACCTGTCCTTCTTTTATGATTGTTAACGATATGAAATTATATATTTATTTTTAAAAATGATTCTTTTAAATAATGAGTAATACTTAAATGTTGCACGAAATTTGGAAAAATTTCTATAAAAATATATAAAATCAAATAATTGCAAGTTACATTATATGTAAGAGCCGAATTATACAGAATTTTTCATAAATATATATACAAATATCTGATTTTAAAAAATTATCAGAACATACTGTTTGCATAAAATGGGGAAATTTTGTAAACCGGTGTTTCACAAATATTAAGTATACTGATCCAATTTTGGTTTTGTTTGGCATAGTTTTTGCCTGACAGTCTGATCGGGAAAAATTATTCACTTTTGGCATGAAAAACCCAGCGGACGGACTAAAAAGCCCCTTTTTGGCTCATACGCAATTTCCGTGCCAAAGAAAACCAAAATTGTTTCAGTATATTTTTAATATCACTGTACAGGACAAAAATTCATAACTTCCTGATTTTATATGATTGACAAAAAATATCCATATAAATTTTTATCCCGCACAGTAAAAGATGATACTGAAAATTCAATGATTAAAGGCTCTTACGTTCGTTGTTCTTTATACATCCCTGCTGCACAGGGGTTTAGGAAGATTTTAAAAAATTTAGCGCAACATTTAAGTAATACCAATTCTCCATTGAAATTATATAAAAAATTTGCTATAAAAATGACACATGATTTCAGAATGACATTTTTTTAAAAGGAGAAAAAAATGCCGAAAAAGAAAATATATGAGGTGTCAGAAAGTACAGAGCAACTCATTGATATGATAAAAAAAGAAAAAAAGGGACGTTTCCGTGACCGTCTCCGTATGCTGTGGTTTTTCAAAACCGGAGAGGCTGAAACCATGACCCGTGCAGCGGAATTTTGCAATGTTTCCCGCCTTACGGCGGAGGAATGGTTCCTCCGTTACGAAGCCGGCGGAATCACAGAACTTCTGCATTTTAAAACAGTGACGGGGCGGAGGCGCGCCGTTCCTGCTGAAGTGGCGGAATGTCTGAAAAAACGTCTTTCCGAACCGGAAGGATTCGGAGCATATGATGAAATACGGATATGGATCAGAGAGAATTATCATCTTGATATACCATATAAAACTGTCCATAAAACAGTCAGATATTATCTTAAGGCCGGACCCAAAACGCCGCGTCCTTCGCATATAAAAAAAACGAAGCGGAAGTGCGTGAATTCAAAAATTCGTTTTCAGATAAAATATTTGAAATAATTTATAATAATGAAAGGGAAGTTAAAATTTTTTCATACGGTGAAACAAGGTTCGGACTTATAACATCACTTGGAAAAAGAATCACCATCCGCGGAGTCAGACCGGTCGGACTGATACAGAGAACATTTGAAAATTATTACATTTACGGAGCAGCAGATGTATTGAACGGTGAAAGTTTTTTCATCGAATTTTCAAATATGAACACGGACTGTTTCCAATGTTTTATTGACAAATTTTCAGAGTATTTTAAGGACAGTATAAATATCATGCTCATTGACAGTGCAGGTATTCACAAAGCAAAAAAACTGATCATTCCCGAAAATATCCGTCTGCTGTTTCTGCCGTCTTACAGCCCGGAGCTGAATCCCATTGAGCGGTTTTGGCAATATATAAAGCAGGATATAAAAGGAAAAATTTTTTCCGGCCTCCCGGAAATGAAAGACTGGGTGGCGGATATT
>CAZHPS010000445.1:0-5849 GCA_964534335.1 uncultured Desulfobacterales bacterium | reverse complement strand
AAAGAAACCTGATTTCCGTAAGCTGTGCCTGCGCTGTTGGTGGCATAGGCCCGGACGTAATACGTTGTATTGGCTGTCAGTCCTGTAAGGGAACTGGTGAAGGTTCCTGTTCCTGTGCCGTTTGAGGTTTTGCTGTTTGATGTTGTGGGATTCTGTGCGGTACTCCAGCATACGCCCCTTGCGGTTACGGATGCACCACCATCTGAGGATATGCTGCCGCCGGAAGATGCGGTTGTCTGCGTGATGGAACTGACGGAAGTGGTTGTTACGGTTGGTGTTCCATAATCCCACGTGGAGCATGGATCAAAAACATTCATCACGATCATTTCCGCCAAACTCCAGTTCACACCATTATATATATACGACCCGCTCGCCCTGCCTATGCCGAGAAATCCCTCCATGCCGGAAGTGCCGCTGTTGTCAGTGTAAGGATACCATAAAATTGCGTGGCGATGTCCCCATGAACAGCAACTTCCATCTTCATACATCCAACCGAAAATGCTTCGCTCAAGGGGAAGAGGTATGGAGGTTCCGCTTGTCATGAATACCGCCAAATTTTCAGCAATATTCAGAAAATCATGACAGGCACCGATAGTCGGATTTGCATTTAGGCGTATCCAGGGATCTCCGCCGTCTGCATAATGTCCCCATGCATTATTGTTTATAAGATATTGAGCGTAATATTGGGCAACAGACGTTACATTTTCTTCAAGGCTGTGGAGCGGAGCCACTCCTCTGTCAATACGCTCCCGGTTAATCAGCCAGAGTGCTTTTTCACCGTCTGACATGGCATCCCATTGGATTTGTGAGGGCAGGGTCAGCATGGGAATGGAAGTTCCAAGCTGTGAATTTTCCGTCTGCCTGGCAGTATTAAACGCTGTTTGAATATCAGAAACTCCGGACATTCCTGAAGACCAGACGATATCCGAACTGGGATCAGTGGGATAGCTTCTTGGTGTTCGCTGGTCAGCGGATGTTTCTTCTTCAGGAAATTGAAAGATCGGTTCATCTGTCATGTAATAACCGCCTGAAGGTTCATCAGCTTCAGACAGTTCAGCCAGCATATTTGTTCCGGAATAAGCAGGACAGATGAAAAGGACTGCCCAGGCAACTGCTGCCAGACAAAAAATTTTCCTTACTCGGTGATTGAACATGTGACCTCCTTCAGTAAGGTTGATATATCGTTTTCAAGTGGTTATTTTTTGACAATTTGACACTGTGTCAAATGCCTGTTTCATCATCGGAGCATAACAAATTCAGAGGATTGACATTTCTGAATGCATCATCCTTTTGCAGCAGCATTTCCATTGCCTGTGGCAGTCCCGGAGATTGGATGATCCTTGCTTTGGATTCTCCGGGCAGTGTGATGGAAAGAGACATGGCATGAAGTCCCATGCGTTTGAAATTGCAGTTGTCTTCCAGATAACGCACTGCACGGAGAGAACCATAGCGGCTGTCTCCCGTGACCGGATGCCCGGCCAGTTTTGCATGTCGCCGAATCTGGTGTTTGCGTCCTGTAAGGGGATGGCATTCTGCACAGGTATAATGCGGCGTATGGCGCAGTACGCTGAACAGAGTGCGGCATTGCTGTTTTTTCCCTTTTCCCTGCACAAGATTCCGTCCGCCTGCTTCCGCTGATAACGGCCATTCCCATATGCCTTTGTTTTCCTTCAATTCTCCGTGAAGAATCGCGATATATTTCTTTTCCGCGAGTCCCTTTTCAAACTGAAGGGAAAAATACCGGAAAATTTCTGAACGGCAGGCCAGCAGAATCACGCCGCTGGTTTGTCTGTCCAGACGGTGAACCGGATGAATGCCAAAACCCGGATCAAATGCGGTATTCTCTGCAAGTGCCGGATCATTGGCTATTAGGTCTGCTGCAAAAGAGCAGACATCTTTGCCCGGATCATTGTGAACACTCATTCCCGCAGGTTTTTCAATTGCCAGCCAGCCTTTGCCCGAAGCAAGAATGTCTTTTATTTCAGGAAAAATAATCTTATTCCTTTCCCATCATTTCTCATTATTATACAGTTATCAGCCTGTTATAATATTTCAGCCCGCTTTTGCCGTTACTGTAAAATATTGCCCGTTACTGACCAGCCGCTTTCTGCAATATATTGCTTATCCAGTTCTGATAATCAATGCCCATTTTATCAGCAGATACAATAATTTTCTGAAAGATATTCTGAGGAATATGAATGGTTATTTCAATCTTTTCAGTTCCTTTACGAATATTCAGAGCAGCCTGGGCTGCCTTCCTTAATTCGGCTTTTCTGGTTTCAAACTCTGCCGGATTTTCATAGTTGGCAGTCCATTCATCTTTCTCAACCGAATCAAGAATTTTTTTCTCTTCTTCATCCAATGTCATCAGTTGTCTGTTAACAGAATAAGGTTTCATAATTATAGTATTTTCCTCAACTTTTGTCCTCTTTGCAAAAAACCGATCCGCTTAATTTTTGCACTCCTCCATCAGGTTTGCAGAGGACAAAAGTTGGTAAAAGAACTATATTTAACCTCTATATATTTTTTTGTCATTTTTCTGCTGGGAAAGTTTCATTGTTCAGTCAAACCCGCACCATGCTGTAAGTTTATCAGCAGATTCACGGGGAGTTTCAAGCTGATTTGCCGGAAAATCCCAATCAGGATAACCGATGGCAATAGCGATGATGATTTGTTTGCTATCAGAAATATTACAGAATTTTCTTAATACTTCCGGGTACATCACACCCTGATCCTGAATACAGGTTCCCAAACCGTAATGCAGGGCAGCCAGACAGACTGTCTGGGCAACAGCACCAATGTCAAATACCGGTGATCCTTCGGCAAGTATACGGTCAGCACAGATAATTATCGCAGCAGGGGCATTGAAAAAACAAAGCCCTCTTTCCATCCACTGTGTGCGTTTATCCATGTCTTCCCGTTTAATATCAAGGATCTGAAAAATCTGTTTGGCAAGTTCGATCTGCCGCTCACGGTAAACACTGTCCAAAGGCCATCCGGTAACGCAATGTTCTGAATGAGGTTTTTCACCGGCTCTGAATTTTTCAATAACACTGTTTTTAACCGAATCCAAAACATTTTTTGTGATAACCGTGAATTCCCAGGGCTGCGTATTCATTGCAGATGGCGCACGACATGCAGTTTCAAGGATTTCCCGGATAACCGCCTGCGGAACCTGATCTTTTCTGAACGATCTGATACTTTTCCGTTTTTTTATTGCTTCAATAATATCCATAATGTCAATTACCTGTTATATAGTGTTTAAGATAATTATTTGGGGTAGGTTGGGGTGAACTCAGTGAACCCCAACATTCTGAAACTGTTGGGGTTTGTTCCTCACCCAACCTACAGGAAACCCCAAAATTATTTTCTTAAAGCATATAAACGGTGCAGAGTTGACAACTTTCAGAAAGTTGTCAACTCCTGAGATTCTGTTATTTTCCCAGCATCCCTTTTTTCAGGGAATTATCCGCTGGCTTTTCACCCAGCCAGATGGAAAACACAGCTTTTTTGAATTCAAAACCCGCTATGGTTCCCATGAGTTTGCCTTTGATATGAACTTCTACGCCATGACCCGGCACATAGATAATGTCATATACATCCCCTTTTTTTGCTTCCTGTGAAAAAAAGGAGTTGAATTTGTCAATCTCGGCTTTGATGGGCGCGGTATTGCCTCCGGTTCCGTTTACAAATCCCTCATTCCATGCGTCTGTGAGTTTCTTTGGATCAACGCCGTCATGGATAAACTGCATACGGATAGCCATTGGTTCGTCAGCAGCGATAATCTTCTGCGCATCGCTGTTTTTGGCTTTCAGGTACAGACCGCCTGCATAGACTTTTACAACAAATTTTGTGCGCAGCCCGGCTCCGTTGAGAAGCAGTTCCTCATTTCCGGCTTTCAGAGTGTCCGGCAGATTTACGCCCCCGATTTCCTTTGCCAATGCAGGGGAAACCAGCAGCAGCGTAAGCAGTACAAAAAAACATTTTTTCATAATAATCTTTTCCTCCTAAAGTAGGGTGGGTGAAGCGACAGCGAAACCCACCTTCACATCCAAATGGCGGGTTACGCTCCGCTACACCCGCCCTACAGTAGTAGTAGGGTGGGTGAAGCGACAGCGAAACCCACCTTTTTTGTCAATACAGCACATCCCAGTGGAGGGTTGCTCTGTTTTACGCAATATTGCCACAAAGGCACGAAGAAACACAAAGAAAAATATCTTTGTGAATCTTTGATCCTTTGCGTCTTTGTGGCAGTTTTTTCCTGTCCGGAAATATTCAGAATCATGTTTTATGTTCTGTATTCCGTTTTTGTCCTTTAAACATGGCCGTTGTTCAGGAACAGGTTTAAGGTAATTTCTGAAAATAAATATCCCACTTCAGTTCACACACAAGCTGGAAGCTTGTGCTACTTTGGAGGGATATTTTTTTCCCGGAAATCACCTAATCCCCCATGGTTGCCATATGGTCATCATACATGGTTTCCAGTTTCAGTTTGTGGTTGGCCTCTTCCTGACACAGGATATTGAAAACCTTTTTGGCATCCGCACCTTCAGCCTTTGTGCGCATTTCCTGATATAATTTCAGGGCTTTCTCCTCCCGTTTGATGGCAAGCAGCAGCAAATCCCTGTATCCCATTCCGGGTTTGTATGCCACATCATCCACATAATCACTGCGTTTCATGTCCGGAATCCATTTGAACTTGTATCCGGCCACATCTTTGCCCACAGTCCCGGCTTTCACATCATTGAGCAGTTTGGCATGTTTATCCTCTTCTTTTGCAAATTCCTCCAGCATCTGCCTGGAACCGGAAAAAGATTCCTGTTTGGCCGCAGACCGGTAAAAAGATGCTGCCTCATGCTCTTTTTCAATTGCAAAATCAATCACCTCTTTTACATCTTTGAAATCCATTGTTTTCTCCTTTGCCCTTGTGTCGGATTAAGGTTTGATTTCCAGTGTTCCGATGAGCTCGGACATACCGGAAATACGGTTTTCTGTCATATATTTTTCAATGCCGTCCAGAATTTCCATTGTGGCACGGGGATTGACAAAACTGGCCGTGCCTATCTGAACAGCAGATGCACCCACAATCAGAAATTCCAAAGCATCAGCGGCAGTCATAATGCCCCCGATGCCGATGACCGGAATTTTCACGGCCTGGACCGTCTGCCAGACCATGCGCAGAGCCACAGGACGGATAGCCGGGCCTGACAATCCACCCGTAATATTTGCCAGTTTCGGTCTTCGCGTGCGGATATCCACTGCCATGCCGGTCAGGGTATTGATCAGGGAAAGGGAATCCGCTCCCGCATCTGCCGCACTTCGGGCAATGACTGTAATATCCGTGACATTGGGGGATAATTTGACTATCAGAGGAAGGGTTGTGCGGTTTCGGACAGCCTTTACCACCTGAAAGGCCGCAAGGGGATCAACACCAAAGGCCACACCGCCGCAGGTGACATTGGGGCAGGAAATATTGACCTCAATGCCCGCAATGCCTTCCGTGTCCTGAATGCGCGCAGCCAGATCTGCGTATTCTTCCAATGTTTTGCCGTAAATATTGACAAATACAGGTGTGGAAAGGGTTTTGAGAAAGGGAAGTTTGCTTTTCACAAACTCCGCAAATCCCACATTTTCCAGACCAATGGCATTGAGCATACCGCAGGGGGTTTCCGCCACGCGGGGCGGAGGATTGCCTTTGGACGGCTCCAGAGAAAGCCCTTTTACAATGATCCCGCCCAGCCGGTTCAGATCAAGGAGGGTTTCAAACTCACGAGCGTAACCAAAGGTTCCGGACGCGGTCATGACAGGATTTTTCAGGGATATGCGGCCTATAGGCACGCTCAGATCAG
>CAZHPS010000444.1:0-5856 GCA_964534335.1 uncultured Desulfobacterales bacterium | reverse complement strand
AATGATCCGCAGTTGGGAATGAAAATTGTGCATCCTGATGATGCCCATCTGCTGCTGTCTTTTTTCAACAGCGGTTTCAGCACCGCGCCTCTTGCGCTGCGGTGGAGAAAAAAGGACGGAACCCTTATCTGGACAGAAACAGAGAATATTCCGGTTTACAATGAAGCAGGGGAAGTAACCGCAGTTCAGGGCAGAGCCACTGACATCACAGAAAGAAAAATTATTGAACAAACCCAGTTGTTTCTGCTGGGAAGCGGAAATCCGCCAGACAGCGGAAATTTCTTTGAATCCCTGGCCCGGTATCTGGCTGAAACATTGGATATGGAGTATATCTGCATTGACAAACTCAGAGGAGATCTGCTGACCGCGCGGACAGTGGCACTGTATTGTGATGAAAAATTTGAAGACAATATAAGCTATACCCTGAAAGATACGCCGTGCGGGAATGTGATTGGCAAAACGATCTGCTGTTTTCCAAAAGGTGTCAGTCAACTGTTCCCAAAAGATTTGCTGCTTCAGGAAATGCGTGCGGAAAGCTATGTCGGTACAACCCTTTGGAATTCAGGCGGACAGATTATCGGACTCATTGCCATGCTCAGCCGGCAGCCTTTGAAAAACCGATCCCTGTGTGAAACCATACTGAAGCTGGCTGCCATTCGCGCGGCAGGGGAAATGGAGCGTATGCAGGCAGAGGAGGATTTGCGGAAAAGCGAAGCCAAATACCGGCTTTTTGCAGACAATATGCGGGATGTGCTGTGGACAGCAGACAATGATCTCTGTTTCACCTATATCAGTCCTTCCATTGCGTATCTGCGGGGATTGACACCGGAAGAGGCAATGCAGGAAAAGATTGTGGATTCCATGCCTTTGGAATTCTATGCAATTGTGATTGCGGAACACAAAAAAAGACTCGCTGCTGAGGCACAGGGAATTTTTGATACCATCAACCATTTTGAGATTCAGCAGTACCATAAAAACGGTTCACTGGTGTGGGTGGAAATTGTCACACAGGCTCTGTTTGATGATGAGGGAAACAAAATCGGTTACATGGGCGTATCCCGTGACATCACTGAACGCAGGCGCGCGGAGGAGGAGTTGAGGGACAGCGAAACACGTTTCAAGGCACTGCACAATGCCTCTTTTGGCGGAATCGCCATTCATGACAACGGGCGGATTTTGGAATGCAATCAGGGGCTTTGTGAAATGACCGGTTATACAGAAGAGGAACTGCTCAGCATGGACGGTCTGCTGCTGATTGCAGAAAAATCCCGGAAAACAGTGAGAAAAAATATCGGTGCAGGGTATGAAAAACCCTATGAAGCCTTTGGGTTGCGGAAAAACGGTGAAGAATATCCCATGCGGCTGGAAGCACGGAATATTCCCTACAAAGGAAAACAGGTAAGAGTTGTTGAATTCAGGGATATTACGGAACAGAAAAACGCGGAGAAGGAACTGAAAGAGAGCGAGGAACGCCTGCGCAGCCTTTTTGAAAATATCCCCATTGGCATGTTTCAGTCCACGCGGGAAGGCAAATTTGTCTATGTCAACCCGGCCATTCCTGCGATGCTGGGATATGCCTCTCCGGAGGAACTGATTCAGATCGCAAACCAAACCTCGATAGCGGACGCTCTCTATGAGGATCCTTCCAGACGGCCGGTGTTTGTGCGTGAGATTGAAAAAGCCGGAGGCCGGTGGAAGGTATTTGAAAACCGGTACCGGTGCAGGGACGGCCGGGTCATAGACGCGATTCTCTCCTTTTGTGAACGGCCTGCCCCGCTGACCGGAACGCCTCTTCTGTACGGGTTTGTGCAGGACATCACGGAACGCAAACTCGCCGAGGAGGAATTGCGGCAATACCGGGAACATCTTGAAGAACTGGTACATGTGCGCACTGTGGAACTCAGTCTTGCCAAAGAACAGGCTGAATCCGCCAACCTTGCCAAAAGCCGTTTTCTGTCCAATATGAGCCATGAACTGAGAACGCCGCTGAACATTATCATGGGATTTTCCCGGCTGCTGCAAAGGGAGCAGTCCCTTATGCCCTCGCAGAGGGAAAAACTCAGCACTGTCATCAAAAGCGGTGAGCATCTGCTGGAACTTATCAATGAAGTGCTGGAAATGTCCAAAATTGAAACCGGAAGTGTTTATCTCTGTGAGGAAGACTTTAATCTGCATCAACTGCTGGATCTGCTGGAAAGCATGTACGCGTTCCGTGCCAAAGAAAAAGGCATTGAACTCCGGTTTGAAAAAGATTCTGAAATTCCCCGGTTTGTTCATGGAGATGAAAAGAAATTCCGGCAGGTGTTTCTGAATCTGCTCAGCAATGCCATCAAATTCACTTCCCAGGGGCATGTGACTGTGCGGATTGGATATTCGGAAAAGGATTCCCGCCTGTCTGTTGCAGTGGAGGACACAGGCGCGGGCATTGCCCCTGAGGAAATGCACCTGCTGTTTGAACCCTTTGGACAAACCCAAAGCGGCAGGCAGCAGATTGAGGGAACCGGGCTGGGACTGCCCATCAGCAGAAAATATGCTGAACTTATGCACGGAGAAATATCTGCGGAAAGCCAGGCCGGAAAAGGCAGCGTTTTCCGGTTTCGTATCCGGGCAGTCCGGGCGGAAAAGGCAAAGTCAGCAGAAAAAAAACACAAAGGCCGTGTCATCAGTCTTGCACCGGAACAGCCGGTTTACCGCATTCTGGTGGCCGAAGACAATCCGGACAGCCGCATGCTTATGCGCAGTCTGCTGCAGAAAACCGGGTTTGAAACCATTGAGGCAGTCAACGGCAGAGAAGCGGTTGAGATGTGGAAAACCCTTGCCCCGGATTTGATTCTGATGGATATGCGGATGCCGGAAATGGACGGATACGAAGCTGTGAAAATTATCAGGAATCACAAACCCGGCATAGGGAAATTCCCTGATCCCCTGATTCCCATTATTGCGGTTACGGCCTATGCGTTTGAGGAAGACCGGAAAGCGGTTCTCGCGGCAGGGTGCAATGATTTTATCCGCAAACCCTTTGACGAATCCGAGCTTTTCGAAAAGATTGCTTTGTATCTGAAAGTCGGTTATATATACGGGGAAATGCCTGCTGAGAAAAAACCTGTCCGGACAGAACTCAAACCCGGAGATCTGGCGGATTTGCCTGCAGAACTGCTTGCAGAACTGCGCCATGCCGCGCTGCGGGGAAAATCGGAACGTCTGCTGGAACTCACGGAGCAGATTCGGGCAGATCATTGTGCCACTGCTGATGGCCTGATTCAACTGGTTCAGACCTATCAGTTCAAAAAAATTGCTGATCTGGTTCAGATCGGGGAGAATGGAAATGGAGAAATCTGAAACCCAGGCAATTAAACCCAATATTCTGATCGTGGATGACACCCTTGAGAATCTTGAACTGCTGGTAGAGATACTGACCCAAAACGGTTATCGTGTTACCTGTGCGCCTGACGGACCCACTGCGCTGATGATTGCCGGAAACGATCCCCCGGATTTGATTCTTCTGGATATTCTGATGCCGGAAATGGACGGTTATGAAGTATGCACGCGGCTCAAAACCGGGCAAAACACTTCGCACGTACCGGTTATTTTTCTCAGTGCATTGGAGGATGCCGCAAACAAGGTGAAAGCCTTTGCGTCCGGTGGAGTGGATTTTATCACAAAACCCTTTCAATCGGAAGAAGTGACCGCACGCATTGACCTGCATATGAAACTGCGGAAATTTCAGAAACAAATGGAAGAGCAGAACGCCCTGCTGCAAACGGAAATCACGGCGCGCATACATGCAGAGGAGGATCTGAAAAAACACAGTGATCAGCTTGAAAAACTGGTCATGGAACGCTCAGCAGAACTGATGCGGGAAAACAGTCTGAATGCGCAACTGGCAGCCATATCAGGCCGGCTGCTGGCTGCGGAATGTGACATTGCAAAAACAGCCGGTCTTATTCTCAGCACAGCACAGGAAGTAAGCGGCAGTTCTCTTGGTTATATTGCTGAAATCAATCCGCTGACAAAGGAACTTGCCGTGTTTGTCATCACGCCTGACCACTGCATTGCAAAAAACAGACAGGCTGTTTTTCCCATTGAGCAGGATGGCAGATACAGCGGTCTCTGGGGACATTGTCTGAATACAGGAGAATCTTTTTACACCAATGATCCCAAAAATCATCCGGCTTCAAAAGGTGCTCCCGAAGGCCATATTCCCATTGAGAGGTTCCTGTCTGTTCCGGTATTTGCAGAAGGAAAACTGACCGGACAGATTGCTTTGGCAAATCCGCTGAAAAATTATACAAATGCTGATCTGTATGCAGTGCAGCGGCTGTCGGGACTCTATGCTTTGGCAATGCAGAGGCATCACTGGCATCAGGAGCAGGAAAATCTCAAAAAACAGGTTCAGAAAATCCAGAAAATGGAGGCACTTGGAACCCTGGCCGGAGGAATTGCCCATGACTTCAACAATATTCTTTCCCCGATACTCGGATATACAGAAATGCTGCTCTTTGATGCGCCTGAGGGAAGTGAACTCCGGCAGGGCCTGGATCAGGTTCTGAAAGCAGGTCATCGGGCCAGGGAACTGGTGAAGCAGATTCTGATCTTCTGCCGTCAGGCTGAAAAAAAACTTGAACCCCTTCAGATTCATCTGCTTGTCAAAGAAGTGCTGAAACTGATTCGGGCTTCGCTGCCCTCCACCATTGATATACAACAGAATATCAAAGAATGCGGAATGGTAATGGCAGATCCCACACAGATTCATCAGGTCATGATGAATCTTATCACCAATGCCTTTCATGCAATGGAGGAAAAAGGGGGGCTCCTGTCAATCAAACTGAATGAGGTTCATCTCAAACCTGAAGATATGGCAGAGCCGGATATGTTTCCCGGTGATTATATCTGTCTGACAGTGGCAGACAACGGCATCGGCATGAACCCTACAGTCATGGAGCATATCTTTGATCCCTATTTCACCACCAAAGAGCAGGGAAAAGGCACAGGACTGGGACTTGCCGTAGTTCACGGAATTGTGAAAAGCTGCGGCGGCGGAATCCGGGTTTTCAGCGAACCGGGCAAAGGAAGTGAATTCAGAATTTATCTTCCGCAGGCAAAAACAGGGGAAATCACAATGCAGCCGGATCCGGTCAAACCTCTGCCCCGCGGAAGCGAACATATTCTGATTGTTGATGATGAACTGCCGATCCTGAATATACTGCGGCAAATCCTGGAACATCTGGGGTATCAGGTTACTGCACACACAGGCAGCATGGAGGCATTGGAGGCATTTAAGGCAAATCCGGACAGATTTGATCTGATTCTCACTGACCTGACCATGCCAAACATGACCGGGCTGGGACTTGCCAAAGAAATCCTGTCCATACGTGCGGATATTCCTGTCATCATGTGTTCGGGATTCAGTGAAAAAATGAACACAGAAAAGGCAAAAGCACTGGGAATACGGGAATATATCATAAAACCGGTGATCAAAAAAGATTTGGCTCAGACAATTCGCCGGGTATTAAGGTGATTTCCGGAAAAGAATATCCCACCAAAGCAGCATAAGCTTCCAGCTTGTGCCCCAAAGCAGCATAATACCAATTCCCCATTGATTTGATACAATACCGTCAGTTTTTCCGCAGTTCCGCCTGTGCAAAAAACCGCTCCGCTTAATTTCTGCACTCCTCCGGATCAGTTGCTTATAACAAATCGCTTTCAAAGTTCGGGGAATGCCTCTTTTTTTAAGCCACGAAAAACACGAACAGCACGAAAAAACAGCATTTGGCATGCCCATGTTTTGAAAGCGAATTGGTATGAGTTGTTTCCTCTGTGTTCTCTGTGGTTTTTTTCTCTCTGTGTCCTCTGTGG
>CAZHPS010000443.1:0-5880 GCA_964534335.1 uncultured Desulfobacterales bacterium | reverse complement strand
CGGCATCTGCTGATTTCGGCAAATCTGAATTTTCAGAATATTCCTACTGCACAGGTGGCAAATTTACAGACGGCAGGAATGATTTTGTCAAAGATGGTGAAATCAAACATTCCTCATTAAAATCATTTGTGGAAAACTGGCAATTTCTGACACTTGTTCCGCATTTTATGACAGAACCCATTTTTCAGAAACGGACTTACGGCAAAATCAGACTGGATAAAACCGGAATGAACATTGCAGAATATCTTCAGTCTGTCCGTGATAAAGATATTCAGGTATTTAAAGGAATTATTGAAACCCTTAAAGTTATTTTGCCCTATGCTGCCAATCTGGAGCCTGCCATAACCTCGGAGTTGGAAAGAAAAGTTTATCTGAATCTGTCTGAAAAAAATATTTCTGTCAAACTTCCCGGATGGCTGCTTTCTACCGGGACACTGAGACTCATCTGTCTGCTTGCTGTTCCGCGCCATCCAGACCCGCCTTCTGTTGTTGTTATAGAAGAAATTGAAAACGGGCTTGATCCGCAGACTGTCCATCTGATTATTGAAGAACTCCGTTATTTTGCGGAATCCGGAAAAGGCCAGATTATTCTTACCACCCATTCCCCCTTTCTGCTTGACCTTCTTTCTCTGGATCATGTTATTGTAACAGAAAGAGATGATTCCGGTTCTCCTCAGTTTACCCGTCCGGGTTCTGAAGAAGAAATGAAAGAATGTGCAAAAAAATTTTCGCCCGGAAAATTATACACAATGGGAAAACTGACACGGAGCCTGTCATGAAAATCGGGTTTATTTTTGAATGCGGAAGATAAGGCCCGGATATAAAAATTTGCCGTCATTTGATCAAGCTGATCAATGCGAATATTGAGTTTGTTCCCATAGGATTGGATAACAAGCTGAAGCTGATTGAAAATTGCGGAAAAGCTGCTAAATCTTTATTGGAATCAAGCGGATGTGAAAAAGTAATTATTGTATGGGATTTGTATCCGCCGTGGAGGGACAGGCAACCCTGCCGATATGAAGACAGGCAGAATATTTTCCATGCACTGCAAGCAGAAGATATTGATTTAAATTGTGTATCTCTTGTGTGCATCTGTGAGGAACTGGAGGCATGGTTACTGGCTGATAACAATGCTGTAAGAGATATGATTGCAGAACTGAAACATCCGCATCCGGTAAAAAGAATTCAGAAATTCAAAGATCCGGATCGTATTCCGAATCCAAAGACAAAACTGACCAGAATATTCAATCAGGAATTTGGTTCAAACCGCCGTTATATTGATTATCAGGATGCCGTAAAGATTGCCAAAAAAATAACACATTTTGATAAAATAAAAAATTATACTGAAACAATTTTGGTTTACTTTGGCATGTTTTTTGCCTGACAGTCTGACGGGGAAAAATCATCCGTTTCCGGCCTGAAAAACCCTTCGGACAGACTGAAAAAGCATATTCCGGCACATACGCAATTTCCGTGCCAAACAAAACCAAAATTGTTTCAGTATAAGAATCATTCAGAAGATTTGTTCTGAAAGTGTCAGGGATTGATTTGAATTCCCGGTGAACCGGAAAAACAAAGTGACAAATTTATTTGTGAATTTGGTATGCTGACATCAGACCATGAATATACAGGGAGGAAAGAATGAAAAGACAGGATTTTGTGCGTGAAATTCGTGTGGGAAACCGGAAATTCAGTTTTTATGATATTCAACTGTTGCAGGAAAAAGGGCTGGCCAGTATTAACCGGCTGCCTTTTTCCATCCGCATTCTGGTGGAAAATCTGATGCGGAAACTCGACGGCCATATTGTGAAAGAAGAGGATTTGCTTTCTGTTGCAAAATGGGCAGGAAAATATGACACACCCGCAGAAATACCCTATCATCCTGCACGGGTGCTGATGCAGGATTTTACCGGTGTTCCGGCTGTGGTGGATTTGGCTGCCATGCGGGATGCAGTGAAAAAAATGGGCGGAGATCCCCGGAAAATCAATCCCCTGATTCCGGTGGAACTGGTGGTGGATCATTCTGTGCAGGTGGATTATTTCGGCACTGCTGATTCTTTGTCCAAAAACGTGGCATTGGAATATGAACGCAATACCGAGCGTTACGCTTTGCTCAAATGGGCGCAGAAAAGTTTTGACAATTTCAAAGTGGTTCCGCCTAATTCCGGCATTTGCCATCAGGTCAATCTGGAATATCTGGGACGGGTCATCATCACAGAAGAACAGGACGGAAAAACATTTGCGTATCCGGATACCGTAGTGGGAACCGATTCCCATACCACAATGATTAACGGTGTCGGAGTCATGGGCTGGGGCGTAGGCGGCATTGAGGCAGAGGCCGTGATGCTGGGCCAGCCTTATTTCATGTCCATTCCTGAAGTCATTGGCGTAAAAATGGTCGGCAGACTGCGCCCCGGTGTAACGGCCACAGATTTGGTGCTGACGGTTACGCAGCAACTCCGGGCGCGGAAAGTGGTTGAAAAATTTGTGGAATTTTTCGGCCCCGGCATGAAGGATTTGAGCATTCCGGATCGTGCCACAGTCGCGAACATGGCTCCGGAATACGGCGCGACTATGGGATTTTTCCCGGTGGATGAAAAAACAGTGGAATACCTGAAAATGACAGATCGCGCAGATCGGGCAGAAATTGTGGATGCCTGCGCAAAGGCTATGGGGCTTTTTTATAACGGCAAAGAAGATGCTGACTATACCGATGTTCTGGAAATTGATCTGGACAATGTGCAGCCGTCTCTGGCAGGCCCCTCACGTCCCCAGGACAGAATTGTTCTCAATGAAATGGAAAAAAATTTCAATGCCCTGATGGGATGCGAACATGAGCGGGATGCAGATATAGGTGATATTTCCCAGTTTCTGGATGAATCCGGCTCGGCCACATCCCGCGAAGAATACTGCGATCCCGGTGCACGCCGGGCATTCAATGTCCGCATCAATGGCAGGGATGTGCGCATCAGTGACGGCAGCATTGTGATTGCAGCCATCACTTCCTGCACCAATACCTCCAATCCCTCTGTGCTGATAGGAGCAGGACTGCTTGCAAAAAACGCTGTGAAAAAAGGTCTGAAAGTGCCTGCGCATGTGAAAACCTCGCTGGTTCCGGGTTCCCGTGTGGTGCAGGATTATCTGGAAGGTGCGGGCATGATGCCCTGGCTGGAGGCTCTGGGATTCCATCTGTCCGGATTTGGCTGCACCACCTGCATTGGCAACAGCGGCCCGCTGCATCCGAAAATTGAAAAACTCATCAAAGAGCAGAATCTGACAGTGGCCTCTGTTCTGTCCGGGAACCGGAATTTTGAGGCCCGGATTCATCAACTGGTCAAAGGCAATTATCTGGCCTCTCCCATGCTGGTGGTGGCTTTTGCCATTGCAGGCAGAGTTGACATCAATCTTCTGAAAACGCCGCTGGGTTCGGATCCCAATGGACAGGCCGTTTATCTTTCTGATATTTGGCCTAAAAATGAGGAAATTGAGGCACTGGTCAAAAAGCATGTGAAACCGGAATATTACCGGAATGTATACGCAAAAATATTTGATGGGGATGAATTCTGGAAAAGTCTGAAAGTGGAGGAAAGCACCACATTTGAATGGGATGAATCTTCAACCTATATCCGCAATCCTCCCTATTTTGAAGATTTCAGCCCGGAATCCGGAACAACGGAGGACATCTATGCCGCAAGACCGCTGCTGCTTATGGGTGATTCTGTTACAACAGATCATATTTCTCCCGCAGGCGGCATTCCTGCTGCTTATCCGGCCGGACAGTATCTCATTGCCAAAGGAATAGAGAAAAAAGATTTCAATTCCTATGGTTCCAGAAGAGGAAATCACGAAATCATGATGCGCGGAACCTTTGGCAATATCCGGATCAAAAACCGCATGGTCAGTCCCAAAGAAGGCAGTTTCACCCGCAAATTCCCGGAAAACAGGGAAATGTATGTTTATGATGCTTCTATGGAATACAAAAAACAGGGAACACCGCTTATTGTGCTTGGCGGCAGGGAATACGGCACAGGCTCTTCCCGCGACTGGGCTGCCAAAGGAACCATTCTGCTGGGAATCAAAGCCGTTATAACACAATCCTTTGAACGCATCCACCGCAGCAATCTGGTGGGAATGGGCGTACTGCCTTTGGTATTCAAAGAAGGGGAAAACGCTCAGACTTTGGGACTAGATGGATCAGAAACCTTTGACATTCAGGGCATAAGGGATATAAAACCCGGAAAAATCCTGCATGTGACTGCGAAAAAAACCGATGGAACAGAAAAAAGGTTTGAAGTCATTTCCAAACTGAATACGGATATTGAAGCCGAATATGTGGCAAACGGGGGAATACTGCCTTATGTTCTGCGCAAGCTGATGAAGGAATAGCCAGATTCTGATTATATAACTACAGGGATTTTTTTAAGCAGGGATTTCCATATACTGAAAAACCGAAGAAAATCCCTGCTTATGTGAAATCCCTGTAGTTTTTAAAAAAGGAAAAAAACATGACTGCACAGGTTCAGAGAAAAATCACTCCGGATGAATATCTTGCAATGGAAAGGGACGCGGATTTCAAAAGTGAATATTACAATGGCGAAATCTTTGCAATGGCCGGAGCCAGCCGGAAGCATAATCTGATTTGCGGAAATGTATTTGCCGCACTCCATGCACAGTTCAAAAACCGTTCCTGTGAGGCATATACCGGTGATATGCGCGTCAGGGTGTCTGAAACCGGTTTGTATACCTATCCTGATGTACTGGCTCTGTGTGAACCGCCCCTGTTTGATGATGAGGAAAAAGACACCCTGCTAAACCCTTCTCTGATTATTGAAGTCCTGTCAAAATCCACAGAATCCTATGACCGGGGAGAGAAATTTGCCCATTACCGCACCCTTTCCTCTCTGAAAGAATACATTCTGATTTCCCAGAACAGTTTCCAAATCGAACATTATATGCGGCAGAGCGGGAGCCGGTGGATTCTTTCAGAATTTTCCCATCCGGAAGACACAGTGGAACTGCCTTCGGTGGGATGCAGTATGAAACTGTCTGAAGTTTATGACAAAGTGACATTTTCTGAAAAGGCCATGCAGAATATTGTCTCTTCAGTAAGGCTATTTCCAGAAAAGAATATACCGCAAAAGTAGCATAAACTTCCAGATTGTGTCGTGAACTGAGCAGGTATATTTATTTTAATAAATCACCTAAGAAAAACAGGCAGAGCGGATCAAATCCGCTGAGGAATTGATTTCTGAATACAATTTCTGCACTCCTCCGGAAACTTTTCTCTCTACTTAGACTGCCTGCTTTCCTGCGGAGATTTGCGAATCAGATCATTGACTGTGCATGGTGCATTCAGGGAAAGCACAACTGTACTTCCGGGCTGTGCAAAAGGAATGGAATCACCCTTTTCATCTGCCATATTCATAATTCTGTCCTGTTTCAGTGCCTCACCCGGAGAAAGGATTTCAATTCTGTCACCGGTTAAGATTTTATTGCGGACATCCACTTTTATACGGTCATTCCCCATATTTTCAAGGACTTTGCCAGCAAAAACATAATCAGTGTCATACACGCATTCTGCATAATTGGGAATTACCTGATCCGGATCATTAAAATAAAAACCTGTGCAGTATCCCCGGTAGCTGATTTTGGACAGTTCCGCGATCCATTCCTCTTTTACTGTTCGTGATTCCGGATTCTGCACATACGCGTCAATGGCCTCACGGCAGGCTTTGACCACAGTTGCCACATAATGAATGCCCTTCATCCGCCCTTCGATTTTCAGGGAATGAATACCGGCCTCAGCCATTTCCGGAATATGGCTGATCATGCACAGATCTTTGGAATTGAACACATAACTGCCACGTTCATCTTCCATGA
>CAZHPS010000442.1:2705-5887 GCA_964534335.1 uncultured Desulfobacterales bacterium | reverse complement strand
TGCGGAATTCAGATCTGAATCTGAACCTCTGCAAATGTTTCAGGTAATGGTATAACTGTTCACTGATAACTGATAACTGTTCACTGACAACTGGTAACTGTTCACTGATAACTGATAACTGTTACTGTCCCAGTTCAGCTCCGGGAACCGTAACGGTAATGACATTCACGCCGATCAGACCGCCGTTAAGAACGATTCTTCGGGGTTCCCGCTCACGAACCACAAGCATTTCAACTGTCTCTGCAGGCTGTTTCTTTTTTACCGCAGCCACAAGCTGCTGTGCGCTCCGGATTCTGATGCCGTCATATTCAAGGATCAGATCGTTTTCCTTCAGATCCAGATGTTCAGCCTGGGTTCCCTCATTGACCCGGATGATTCGTACAACACTTTCACCGGGCATGGGAGGCTGAGGGTTTTCAGGAGGAACCGGGGGCCTTGCCGATGTGCCGCTTTTGGCGTTTGGCACCACAGAAACCCGTTTCAGTTTTGTCCGTGTATATTCAAAGGCATAACTGCTCACATCCAGAGAACGGAGGAGTCTTTTCAGTGCTTTTTCCAGAGGTTCAGCATTCGCGGAAAAATTCACGGCTTCCTGCATTCTGTCTTCCAGCCCCACAAACTTCACGCCGCCCTGCAGACTGATTTCATCCAGAATTTTGCCAAGAGGCATGCCTACGGCCTCCAGTGTCAGACGGTTTCCTTTCAGAATAACCGGCCCGGAAGTATCCTTTGCACTCCATGCATCTGCCACTGTCAGAAGGGAAAGTAAAACGATTTTGAATACGGAAAATCTGAGTTTCATATCTTTGCCGCCTCCCATACTTTGCGCCAACATGTTGTTTGTCTGTTGATTTTTCATGAAATATCCGCTATCAAAAGTACGCAGCCATGCTTCTGGGGTCTTTATTTA
The DNA here is from genome assembly GCA_964534335.1 of uncultured Desulfobacterales bacterium. Taxonomy (GTDB): domain Bacteria; phylum Desulfobacterota; class Desulfobacteria; order Desulfobacterales; family Desulfococcaceae; genus JAABRU01. The sequence goes on along the minus strand of CAZHPS010000442.1, from coordinate 4,977 downwards.
TAATACTCAGAAGCAATTGGCAATTAAAACTTTGCACAGGACGGAAATGAAAGGGAGACTGACAGATGAATATACCCAATATTCTGGCCGGAACCATACTTCTGGTCATGGGACGCAGACTTTTCTGGCTTTTTGTGAGCTGTCTCGGTTTTGCGGTGGCCTATACCCATGCAGGAAGATTTCTGACCGGACAGCCGGAATATGTGATTATGACGATAGCCGTGATTTGCGGGGTGGCAGGCGCGCTTATTGCTGTTTTTTTTCAGGAAATCGCTGTGGGAATTTCCGGATTCATGGCTGGAGTGTATCTCACCCTGTATCTGATTGCCGCTGCCGGGTTTGGCAGTTCCCAGTTTGTCTGGCTCATCGGCATTGGGGGCGGAATCATCGGGGCTGTTTTTCTGGTATTTGTTTTTGACTGGACTTTGGTTCTGCTCTCGGCCATGACAGGGGCCTCCCTGATTGTCCAGTCCGGTGTGCTGTCATATCTGCCCATTCCCGCGAATCCACATACACCCGCCATTGCCTTTCTGGTGCTGGTGATTCTGGGATGCGCTGTGCAGACAAAATTCCTCAATCCCCAGCCCGGAAGGGACAGACCCCGAAAACGCCTTTGGTGAAATATCAGCATGTTGACATGCCAGCAGCAGACTGCTGCGGATAAGTAAGTCCGCATAAATTTTGGGGTATAAACTCGATGTTCAAGTTTTTTTAGCTTGACAGCCACAAATTTCATTTAATATAAAAAATCAAGAAGAAAAAACTTGAACATCGAGTATAAAGTATTCAGAAAAATCCGGTTTTTCAGAAAAAACAGATTTTCTGAATACACGAAAAATTTCGTTTGCCTGCTTAACCGCCAAATCCCATATGCAGTTTTGGCTGATCCGATGTTCTGATGTGCATAATCTCCTCCTTTCCTCATCTGTTTTGCAGAATGCGATCTGTTTCTCCAATGGTGCTGTTTATTTTTTCAATGATTTCAGACTGTTTTTCTGATGATTCCGCAATGCCGGAAACCTGTTTTGCCACTTTGCGGATATGATCTGCAAGCTGTGAAAAAGATTTGTCCGCACTCTCTGTCAGTTCCGCTCCCTTCTGAACTTTCATTATGGTGTCTTCAATCATTTTTTCCGTATTCATGGCAGCTTCAGCCGCCTGCCGCGCCAGATTCTTCACTTCGGATGCCACAACAGAAAAACCCGCGCCCGCGTTCCCGGCCTTTGCAGCCTCAATGGCCGCATTCAGGGCCAGCAGACTGGTCTGAAAGGCAATGGCATTGACCGTCTGCACAATCTGCACGGTTTTTTTGCCGGATGCGGAAATATCGCGCATGGATTCGGCAAGTTCTTTCATGACTGCACCTGCCTGCACAATCACCTGCTCTGATTCCCCAATCACAATTTTCGAATTTTGCGCATGAATAACATTCTGCCGGGTGTGTGCAGTCATTTCTTTCAGCGCGTCATGAATCAGATATTCGGTATGTGTTTGCACACAGGAAACCACCTTTTCCAGTTGGGCAGCCATCTTCTCCAAATCGGTTTTGCTTTTCTCCAAATCCCCCATTGCATGATCCCTGTCTTTCAATGTCCTGTGCAGGGTGTCTGTCATGGTTTTATGTCCTTTTTCAACAAAATACAGAACAAGACTCATGGACAGCAGCGGGCCGATGATATTTGCCACCTGTGTCTGCAGCAGTTGCGCGGGTGTAAGATGAATCATGGGAAATTCATATCCAATGATTTTCAGCCGGTACAGGACAAAAATTTCTGCAAGCATAAAGGCAGTCCAGAAAAGAGAACTCCGGATCCCCACAAAAGTGACAGCAAATACAGGAACCACCATATTCCATGCCAGCGAAGTGGAGGTAATTCCCCCTGTCAGACAGGGCAGAAGAATGAAATGCCAGGCCAGGGCTGCAAAACTCAGATTCGCGGAAAAAACAAGAGAACCGGTCACACGCATAATAACAGGTGAAATCAGTACGATGAGCATCACAGCGAACATGCTGAGGCTCAGTTCCATGCTGCCTATATGATACCATTTGACAGCATTGGGTATAAAGAACAGGGGGGATATCAATACGTAAATGAGAAAATAACGGCATCGTCTGTGCAAATCAGGATTGTCCCGGAACCTGTCAGGAATAAAGTTATTTATATAACTGTTTTTCATTAATATTAAATGCTGAACGGTTGATGTTAAATGCTGAATGGTTGATGTTAAATGCTGAATGGTTGATGTTAAATGCTGAATGGTTGATGTTAAA
>CAZHPS010000442.1:0-2605 GCA_964534335.1 uncultured Desulfobacterales bacterium | reverse complement strand
TGTTACTATCATTAATCATTCACAATTAACCATTCAACATTGTCTTAATGCCGTTGATAATATCCGAAGAGGAAATATTTTCCTTTACAGGAATCAGCACCACTCTGCCGCCGAGTTTTTCCACCAGTTCATTGCCAATGACCTCATTGGGAGCGTAATTGCTTCCTTTGGTGAGAATATCAGGCCGGATGGTTTCAATCACAGTGTTCAGTTGTCCGTAAGGAAACACGGTGACATAATCCACGCTGTCGAGCGCGCTGAGAATCTTCACTCTTTCCCTTGCACTGATGACCGGACGACCTTCCCCTTTTAACTTTCGGACAGATGCATCATCATCAATCGCGACAATCAGCACATCACCCATCTGTTTTGAAGCTGAAAAAAGCCGGATATGCCCAGCATGCAGGAGATCAAAGCATCCGTTGCTCAGCACAATTTTCCGGTTCCTCCGTTTCAGATCTTTTGCAATGGCAGACAGTTCATTGAGATTTTTATGCTTTTTCAGCATATCATCAGAAGATTTTCCCAATGCAGTCAGCAGTTCCTCACGCGTAACCGTTGCAGTTCCCACCTTGCCGACAACAATGCCTGCGGCTGTATTGGCAATCGAAGCCGCATCCCGGAAAGAAAAACCGGATGCTGCTGCAAGTCCGAAAACCGATACTACTGTATCCCCGGCTCCGGAAACATCAAAAACCTGCCGTGCCTCTGCTTTGATAACATGGGGTTCCAGTCCCGGTTCAAACAGCACCATGCCATCTTTGCCGCAGGTGATGAGCAGATTCCCAATGCCTGTGGTTTCCAGCAGTTTCCGGCCTGCACAAAACAGATCAGCCTGATTCCTGATTTCCATTCCCGCAGCCAAAGCAGCCTCTTTTTTGTTCGGGGTAAGCAGGGAAACACCCGCGTATTTGGTAAAATCAAGCCCTTTGGGATCAGCAATGGAGATTTTCCCGTGTTTCCGGGCAAGGGAAATCAGATTTTTCAGAAAAAGCCGGGTCATTAAACCTTTTCCGTAATCAGAAATCAGCACAGCGTCAGATTCCGGTATTTTTGTTTCCGCGAAACGGTTGAGTTGTTCAAATGTGGCATCGGAAATCTCCCTCCGGGTTTCCCGGTCAATGCGCAGAACATGCTGACTGGCTGCAATCACACGGGTTTTCCGGGTTGTGGGACGTTCCGCTTCCCGTATCACGCCTCCGGTGTCTGCATTCAGGCGGGTGAACATCTCCAGCACCCGATCCCCGTCTGTTTTTGTGCCAATCACACCGGCAACAGAAACCTGCGCGCCCATCACAGCAAGATTGTTCACCACATTGCCCGCGCCGCCCAGAGTGTAATCCTCTTTCTCCACTTCCACAATCTGCACCGGAGCTTCGGGGGAAATTCTGTCCACTTTTCCCCATACATATTCATCAATCATCAGATCGCCTGCAACCAGTATGCGGCACTGATCAAATTTGGAAATGTCTGTCAGCATATGATTATAATCCGTTTAAAAAATTTTCATATGATTTGGAAAATGATTCATCCACAGTTCCAATTGGATTGACACTGGCAAGCATTTCTATAGTAGCTGCCCATTCGACAAAATCCGTCAAATCTCCTGCCTCACCCCTTTCGTATTGGCGATAAAAATCTTCTGATTTTAATCTGTACCGCTTTTCAAAGCAGTTTATATCATCAGTCAGACGCATCTTTATTTCCAATATGCGATTTTGCTCACGGGCCAGGAGTTTGTCTATGGTTATCTCTATGGCAGAATCGACAGCAGAATTGCTGATGGAAATATATTCTTCCAAGCGTTTGATTTTTTCAAGTGCTGTCATACACTGTCCTTTCGTCTAATTGATAACTGTTTGGTTTTCCATTTTTTTAATACATCAAAATTATGCCTGCCTGATTAACTGTGGCAGATTATGCTCAGCGAATCCGACCCGCTAATCTGCCTCCAGATGCAGAAGAGACACCCGGTCATAGATTTCTCTGAGTTTGATTTCGCATCCGATGGATTCCAGCAGAATCACATCTTCCAAATCCCTGTATTCGGAAAGGAGCCATGTATTGCCGGACTGACGGACATAGTGTTCCGCATGACAGCGATCCTGGGAAATCAGCAGATAGTCATGCAAAGAAGCAAGGGTGCGGTACTGCTCAAACTTCGCCCCCCGGTCATAGGACGCAGTGGATTTTGACAGCACTTCCACAATGAGCAGAGGATTGAGCAGGGTGTCAGAGTACCGGTCATCAAACTGCGGTTTTCCGCACACCACTGTCACATCCGGGTATGTGTAAAGTTCTGTATGACTTACCTTGATCCGCATATCACTGACATAAACTTCACAGGGAGTTTTTTTTAACTGCCCCCGAAGTTCGGATGCCGTGTTCAGGGCAATGAGATTGTGCCTCCGGCTGGCTCCGGCCATAGCAAACATTTTTCCGTTGAAATATTCGCTTTTGTACGGAGCTTCTCTTTCCATTGCCAGATATTCTTCCGGTGTAATTTTTTCTTTGGGAAGAACATTCATCATAATTCTCCCTGTTGTCATATCATAAGTAACCTTCCATATATTTTCGTGTATATTAACTGAATTCAATGAAATAT
>CAZHPS010000441.1:0-5889 GCA_964534335.1 uncultured Desulfobacterales bacterium | reverse complement strand
CAGAAAATCTCTGTGTTCTCTGTGCATTCCTCTGTGCTCTCTGTGGGAAACAAATTCTCTGTGTTCTCTGTGCATTCCTCTGTGCTCTCTGTGGGAAACAAATACACATGGGTTTCCCACAGAGGACACAGAGATACAGGATTTGACAACTTTCTGAAAGTTGTCAAATCTTACCGGAATCCAACTTTTAATTCACACAGAAAATCTCTGTGTTCTCTGTGCATTCCTCTGTGCTCTCTGTGGGAAACAAATGCAGGATTTGACAACTTTCTGAAAGTTGTCAAATCTCATCTGCGGGAAACAAATGCACAGTAAAATTAAGCAAAGCGGTTTTTTGCATATTATTTTGGGAGGATAGGGAAAAATCCGGATTGGAAAAAATCAGCAGGCAGGGCAGTTGTGCAGGTTCCGCAGAAAGCATTCCGCAGGAACATCATTTTTTGTCTGTTTGTAAAAAGGGGAAATATGGCGCACCTGACCGGTTTCATACACAACCAGAGTTTCGGCAAATGCGTCAATGTCTTCGGGATCATGGGTGATCATAATCACAGGAACCTGAAACCGGGACTGGATTTCCCGCAGCCCGTTTCTCAGTCTTGCCCGGAGCAGAGGGTCCAGCGCGGAAAAAGGTTCGTCCAGAAGCAGCAGATCCGGTTTGCAGATCAATGCCCGTGCCAGAGCCACTCTCTGCCGCTGTCCTCCGGAAAGATCACGGGGATGGGCTTTGGCCAGGGGAAGGATTTCAAAAATGTCCATAAATTCCTCCACCCGTTTCTGATCCTGCGCACAAAGACGCCAGTGCCAGGCTTTTTTCAGACCGAATCCCACGTTTTCCGCTACATTGAGATGGGGAAACAGGGCATAATCCTGAAACAGATAACCGATTCCCCGGTCACGGGCCGGTATGTCAATCCTTTTTTCTGAATCAAACAGCACACGGGGGCCGACCGCTATCCTGCCTAGGTCAGGCCGAAGCAGTCCGGCAACCGCTTTCAGGGTCATGGTTTTTCCGGAACCGGACGGGCCGAAAAGCACAACGAATTTTTCTTCGGAAACAAAAGCGGATTCCAGCGTAAAATGCCGCCCCCGTGAGACCAGTTTTTTTCTGATTTTGATCTGAATTTCCATAAACAGCCTATTTTTCCGGCTTACTGAAACCAAATTCCGCAAATACGGCCTGTCCCGCATCGCTGAGGATAAAATCCCTGAAACGCAGAGCAGTTTCCTTTTTGCCGCTTGCAGACAAAAGCGCAATGGGATAGATGACAGGTTTGTGCTTTCCAATTTCCAGAATCACTTTGACCTTTTCACCTGCGACAGCCGCATCTGTGGCATAGACAAATCCTGTATCCACCTCGCCCCGGATAAGATAATCCAAAACCTGACGCACGGAATTGGCATAAATGAATTTGTCGGATAATGTCTCCCACAGGCCATAGGCAGTAAGGGATTCACGGGTATATCTTCCCGCAGGCACGGTTTCCGGATTTCCCAGAGCAATCTTTTTTATTCCGATCTGCTTCAGATCCTCCGGCGATTTTACTGTCAGGGCAGAATCCGCTGGAACGGCCAGCACCAGTGTGTTTTTAACAAAATTCTTCCGGGTTTCAGGCAGCACCAGTTTTTCGGTTTCTGCCATATCCATAGATTTTTGGTCGGCTGATGCGAACACATCCACAGGCGCGCCCTGTTTTATCTGCTGCAGAAGCGCATCGGAAGCTGCAAAATTGAATATCACCTTTATGCCCGGATTGGCATTTTCAAAAGACTGCCCTGCTTTTGTCATGGCATTGGTCAGACTGGCCGCGGCTGATACGGTGATTTCCTCTGCCCCGCACGCAATGCAGGGAATCAAAAAAACAGTGAGCACAGCCAGCAGGAAGTATTTTACCTGTCTCCCTGAACACACCCCTTTATCCCCTCTCAAGAGGGGAATCAGCGGAAAATATTTTGTTTTTTTCATTTGTCTTCTCCTTTCAGTTCCGGAAGTCTTAAATTCCGGGTTTTGTCTTTGTTTCATTCTTCCAATATGGAAATTCAGATTCCTTCTTTTTTCAGCAGTTTTCCCGAAACAAAAAGAATCAGCACGCACACCGATGAGGTGAGGATTACAAGGGTGGTGGCAAGCTGATCATTTCCGGACTGCACAGCATCATAGACAGCCATGGAAAGGGTCTGGGTTTTTCCGGGCAGATTTCCGGCCACCATCAGGGTTGCGCCGAATTCCCCCATAGCACGGGCAAAGGCCAGCATGGTTCCTGCCAGTATACCGGGAAATGCCAGAGGCATGGAAACCCTGAAAAATACGCCCATTTCAGATGATCCCAGGGTGCGTGCCGCATTTTCAAGATTTGCATCCACTGCTTCAAAAGCGGAACGCGCTGATTTGAACACCAAAGGCAGTGAAACCACGGCAGAAGCAATCACGGCCCCCTGCCATGTGAAAATCAGGGATATGCCAAATGTTTCCCGCAGCCAGGAACCGATCCATCCCCTGCGTCCGAGCAGAACAATCAGGTAATAGCCCAGCACTGTGGGCGGAAGCACCAGAGGCAGTGCCAGAATTGCATCCAGCCAGTCCCGTCCCCATATCTGTTTTTTGGCAATCATAAACCCCAGACAGACACCGGCCAAAAGAGCCGCTGCCGTGGCAAATGAGGCCACTTTCAGGGTCAGCCATAAAGGTGCAAGATTCAGGTGCGCGGGAAACATGTTTTCTCCTGATACTGCTGTTTATCCCTTCCGAATATACGGATTTACAGTTCTTTCCGGTAATATCCGGTAATTTTGTATTCTGAAAAAATAGTATAATGACAATTAATCCTTTTGATCATACCATAAGCAACTTATCCCGTAAAGCGGGAATCTGTGAAAAAATATACAATTTCCGTGCCAATGCAGAAAAAATGGGTGCTATGATTTATATAATCTTTTATAATTCAATAAATTATGCGGCTATAATTAATTTTTTTTCCAAAAAATACACTTATCCAGCCTGTAAAAATATTTCATTTATGTAATTTATTATATATTCAAATACAATATTGTACAATATTATGTGTCTGTGATTTGCATAAGGTTTCTGTGGAGTGCAGAGACTGTACAGGAAATTCTTGTTTTTTTCAGCACAATGTCATAAAAACAGTAAACAGAGACAGGGAATTTTTTGTTTTTTACATATAACCGACTGAATTTGAATATGATAAATATCATTACCCGATCTCCGGAGCAGACCTCTGCTTTGGGGGAAATCATCGGCTCCCTCGTGAAGCCCGGCACAGTGATCGCCATGACCGGGGAACTGGGCAGCGGCAAAACCGCGTTTGTCCGGGGACTGGCGCGGGGGCTGGATATTCCTCCGGAATATGCTGTCACCAGCCCCACCTATACCCTGATTCATGAATATCCGGGACGATGCACACTTTTTCATATTGATCTGTACCGTCTTGAAAACAATGCAGATTTTGAAGATATTGGCCTGTATGACAGTTTCAGGGAGGATGCGGTTGCGGTCATTGAGTGGGCGGACAGACTTTACAGAGGGGAACTGAAAGATTATCTTGCCATTCATCTTGAAATATTGGATGATGGAACACGCAGAATCACTCTGCATCCGAACGGACATTCGGAAGAGAATCTGCTGAATAAGGCGGAAAAAAAACTCAAGGAGCAGCAATGGCTTTAATTGTGCAAAAATACGGCGGCACATCTGTCGCAAATATCGAGCGGATACAGAATGTGGCAAAACGGGTGGCCCGCACCTTTGATCAGGGAAATGATGTGGTGGTCATTCTGTCTGCCATGTCCGGAGTTACAGACAAACTGATCGGAATGGCAAAGGAGATTTCAAAGCGGCCTGACACGCGGGAACTGGATGTTCTTCTGGCCACAGGCGAGCAGACCACATCTGCCCTGCTTGCCATGACCCTGATTTCCATGAATTATCCCGCGCAGTCCCTCATGGGCTTTCAGGCTGAGGTGCGCACAGACTGCGCTTATGGCAATGCCCGCATTAACGAGGTTGGGGCCAGATGGATCAAGCAACTGGTGGAAGACCGGAAAATCGTTGTTATAGCAGGATTCCAGGGCATGGATCCTGAAGGCAATATCACCACTCTGGGCCGGGGCGGATCAGATACCTCTGCTGTGGCCATTGCCGCAGCCATCAATGCAAATGTATGTGAAATCTACACAGATGTTGACGGTGTTTATACCACAGATCCCAATATCTGTGACAAGGCCCGGAAGATGAGCCGGATCACCTATGATGAAATGCTGGAAATGGCCAGTCTGGGGGCAAAAGTGCTGCAAATCCGCTCGGTGGAGTTTGCCAAAAAATTCAACGTGCCTGTGCATGTGCGTTCATCATTTTCCGAAGAGGAGGGAACAATGGTTGTAAATGAATATACAGATATGGAAAGACTGGTGGTGTCCGGCATCACCTGCAGCAAAAATGACGCGCGCATTGTGATCAAAGGCGTGCCGGATCAGCCCGGTGTCGCGGCCAAAATCCTGACACCCATTGCAGATGCCGGGATTGTGGTGGATATGATTATCCAGTCTGCCCCGAAAAACGGAACCAATGACATTGCCTTCACTGTTCCCAAAACCGATCTTGACCGGGCAATGGAAATTGAAGAGAAAGTGGTCAAAGAACTTGGGGCCAAAGAAGTGCATGGAGACAGAAACATTGCCAAGGTTTCGGTCGTGGGCGTTGGCATGAAAAATCATGCTGGCGTGGCTGTAAAGATGTTTTCCACTCTGGCAGCGGAAAATATCAATATCCGTATGATCAGCACTTCAGAGATTCATATTTCCTGCGTGATTACGGAAAAATACGCGGAACTTGCGGTGCGCGCGCTGCATACGGCCTTTGGTTTGGACAAAGAATAATCCTGTGAAAAAATTCAGCCCCGGACAAATGCTGATGCTTATGATAACAGGCGCGATCATTGCAGTTATGATTCTTTGCCGGGCATACGGGGCTTCCTTCTGAGGCAGTGCGGGAATATATCTGCACTGCCTTTTATGAATCAGTCATACCGGTCTTTGACCAAATACAATGGTTCCCAGCCGAATCATGGTGCTGCCTTCTTCTATTGCCACCTGATAAGAATCAGACATGCCCATAGACAGATATTTTATTTCCGTATCCGGCAGGTTCAAATCCCGGAGACGATCATAAATTTCCTTTGTTTTCCGGAAACAGAGACGCAGTTCTTCTGCACTGCATTCAGCAGGTCCCATAGTCATCAGTCCCTCCAGACGGATATGCGGCAAAGCAGAAATATGCCGGGCCAAAGATTCCACAGCATTGTATTCAGGTGGAACCCCGGATTTGGCAGATTCTTCGCCGATATTGACCTCAATGAGAACTGAAACCCTTTTGCTGATACTTCCCGCGCGTTTGTCAATGGCCTCAGCCTGATCTGCGGAATGCACCGTCTGCACCATATCAAATATCCGCAGGGCTTTGTTGATTTTGTTCTTCTGTAGGGGGCCAATCATATGCCATCTGACTTTGTTTGCCTTATCTCCCAGAGCATCAAAAATGCTTTCCCCTTCCTGCACATAATTTTCCCCCAGATCTGTGGCTCCCGCGTCAATAACTTCCGCGACTTCCTGCGGGGTTCTTTTTTTGCAGGCCAGAACAATGCTCACAGAATCCGGCACTTGCTGCCTGATTTTCCGGTAATTTTCCGCAATACTCATGATGTTTCCTTTCTGTTCAGAATCAGTGCAGTTGAAATCTGTATTTACTGTCTGATGTTACGCCGTTGATTTTTTTATTGCTGTTTTTTTCTTTCAATGATATTAATGTTTCCATGAAAAAAAACTGCCGGAATTATACAGCGGTTATCTTTTGAGTTCATTTGGTTATACAGCAGC
>CAZHPS010000440.1:0-5899 GCA_964534335.1 uncultured Desulfobacterales bacterium | reverse complement strand
AAAAATTTTTGGTAAGAAATCCGGTTTTGCCCAAATGGGATATTTTGATCAGTCCGTATGAGGTTGTCTGATTTGGTATATTTTTTTTAATAAATAGCCTTAGAAGCTGTTTTAAAAATATCCGGGGGCAGAAAGTTTTGGGATTTTGCCAAATGCCAAAGCCTGATTTTGCCGTGTTCAAACGGGCATTATCTCTTTTGCCATGCTGATTTTTTCCCGAAAAAAGCAGTGTGGAATATTTTTAAAACAGCTTCTTAAGTCCCTATACAGCAGACGCTGCGGATAAATCCATGAGTTCCGCTGTGGGCGTCATGCCGTTTTCCATCATCTCTTTTATTTTTGCCTTTGTTCTGCAAAAAAGATAAAGGGATTTCAGGCGGATATTTTCCCGTTCCGCAATGCCCCCAAGGGACGCGAGGTTTTCTCCGGGATAAGGCTTTCTCTTTGCAATTTCCAGACAGAAGGAAATTCCGTCCGTGAGATTGTTTTTGAATTCTTCCAGAGCCTTCATTTCTTTGTGGCTTCCCGTGCATTTTTTTGCCAAAGTTTCAAAATAATCCACATAAAGCATAATCTCTTTGGCAAACATATGGGGACGTTCGGCAGAAACCAGGGAGGGGCCGCGGCCGTAAATATGATCCACCATTTCCTTGAGGGTATAGGTTCTGTCAAACCATTCAATATTTGGGCCGGGACATACGCACTGGGGCGAGTCTTTAACTTCGGCAATTCCCAAAGAGATCAGCGCACTGTTTCCCAGGTGATCGCAGAGACATACCCTTTGTGTGATCTCCCTTGTGCGCTGCTCTTTTTCACCCTGCGACATATCCGAATGACTGATCTGTTCAAGTTTCCGGCTCTGGTACTGCCGGGAACCTGTGCATATGGGTTTTTCAGAAAATTCCGTATTGGAGGCCAGCAGGCGTCTGGGACAGGGAGATCCCGGTTTTCCGTCTGCGGCAGTCTGCCGTGTCCAAATCTCAGAACCGGTTCCCCGGACATTGCTGAAGGGGATTCCAAAAGGCGAGGCATTGCTTAAATACAGGTCTTTTGCACCGGCTTTTGCCAGAATCATGCGGGTGGGCGTGTCCACCGGAGTTGCTTCGGGAACCAGCAGGAAGGGAGTGGCCCATCCGGTCATATCCATAGCGAAATCCTCCCTCAGACGCCGGACTTCCCCATGCGTGCCAATGCCGCCCTGTATGGTGATAAGAGGATAGCCATCATCCAGTGCCTTGTATTTCCAGCCTTTTTCCGCATAATACTGGGCAATGCTCTCCCGGAATTCGGTGCGAAGCTGATCCCGGTTTTTCCGGAATTCCTCTGCCACGCAGGGAAGAATGATGCCGTTGGTGGCAAAGGCATGGCCTCCGCAGTTAAGGCCGGATTCAATGCGGTATTCATACACTTCCAGCCCTTTTTTCGCGAGAAACCGGCCCTGAATGAGTGCGGAACGGAAATCACTTACCTTGATGATGATTTTCTTCCTGATCCGGCCGCTTTCATCCCGGTAGAAATCCCGGAAACGGGACATATAGGAAAACAGGCTTTTGTTAAGACCCGCGGAAAACACAATGGAGGATTCCAGACAGCTTTGAGCATATCCCCTGAGCGCGGCTTTGGCATCGCTGAATTCCTCACCCAGGGAATTGCCGTTTCTGTCATACCGGAGGTTATCCAGCTTGACCATGATATTTACGTCAATGGATCCGGGTTTCATTTTCTGCGTGAGTCCGGCAGCGGCTGCATCTCTTTCAGGCCCTTCCCTCATGCTCATAATCTGTCTGTATTCAGATTTAAGCGGAGATTCTTCAGGCAGCATGTCAAAATATTTTTTTTTGTCGTTTTCCGCAAAAAAGGGAAGCGACTTTATTTTTTCCATTTTTATGTCTACGATCTCTTTTACCGTATTCAGCCAGGCTGTAATCCGTCTGGCCCTGCCGTCTGTCTCATCCTTTCCGATGGGAATGCAGGGAAGAGCAAAAAGTCCGCAGTAATGCAGACGTATTTTTTCAAGAAGGAAATCTTCCACAATGGAAATCACTGAGGATATGCCAAAAGGAGCCACCCGGATGGGGGTGTCTGCGGAATGACCGAGTCCCATGACAGGGATATGAAAGGCATGAAGATCGTTTTTCATGGATGACCTCTTTTTTATGAAGTTCGGGTTTCAGGTTTTCAGTGTTCAGGTTTCAGTATTTTCCTGACATCTGAACACTGACATCTTCTCGGCAACAGTTTTTATATCATATCATAAATTAAGGTCTGATTCTGACTGTTATTTTCCGGTTTTACATTTTTTTTACAAAACCCTGTTTTTTTGATCCGTAAAAAAATTGACAGATTTTCCTTTGTCTTGACAGAGCAGCCTGAAAAACTTATTTTTACAGGTTACTCATATAATTAGATATGAAACGGATACGGTACGGACTGTTTTCCGGAATCCGTAAACCTGTTGAGCGGCCTATGTCCCGCATCTGAGGGAATTCAAAAAAAATAATCTACCCAAAGTAGTAGCAGGTCGGGTTAGCGAAGCCTAACCCGGCACCATGCTGAAAAAACGGGTACTTTATTTTTTTGGAACATCCCTGAAATGATCTTCTTCTGTTAATGAAGATATAACAGTCAGATGTATTTTTCCGGATAACTGAGCCGTTCAAAGAAAACAGATATACGAAAATACAGACTTTGAAATACGGAGATGAAAATGGCTGAAACAGATTATTACAAAATGCTGGGCGTAAGCAAAAGTGCTTCTGACGATGAAATCAAAAAGGCCTACCGGAAACTGGCCATGAAATATCATCCTGACCATGCCAAAGGGGATAAGGCCGCGGAAGAAAAATTCAAACAGATCAGCGAGGCATATGCTGTTCTGAGTGACAAAGAGAAACGGAAACAGTATGATACCTTTGGTTCCTCGGACTTCCGCCAGCGGTACTCCCAGGAGGATATTTTCAAAAATTTTGATTTTTCAAACATATTCAGTGATCTGGGGCTCGGAGACGGATTTCCTTTCGGCAACCGGGGCGGGATGCGTTTTTCCTTCGGGGGCGGTTCCCCCTTTGGTTCCCAGAAAAGACCGCAGCAGGCAAAAGGTTCGGATCTGGTATATGAAATTCCGCTTACCCTGCGGGAAATAGCCACCGGAACAGGCAAAACTTTGAGTTTCCAGCACAAAGGGCAGTCTGAAAACCTTACTGTGCGGATTCCCAAAGGAATGATTACGGGAAAAAAGCTGCGGATTTCCGGCAAAGGTGAAAGCAGCACCATGGGCGGACCTCCGGGCGATCTTTACATCAAATCAAAACTGTTGCCTGACCCGGTTTTCACAAATGAGGAATATGATCTCCACATTGTAAAGGAAATCAGACTGACCGAGGCTATTCTCGGAACAAATGTATCCATTCAGACCATTGAAGGTCCGGAACTGAGTCTGAGCATCCCTCCGGGCACAAAGCACAGAACAAAAATGCGGCTTGCGGGCAGGGGGCTTCCGCATATGCAGGGCAGCGGCAAAGGTGATCTTTATGTCACAATTCACGTAAATATGCCGGATCATCTTACAGATGCCCAGAGAGAACTGGTCAGAAAAATGTCAGAAGCAGGGTTGTAAGGAATCAAATTCATTGACAGGACTCATAGGTTCAATGTATCATTTGTCTGTGTTTCGGTTTGAGTGCTGAAAAAACTGTAACTTACTGAGATCGGTATTATGCCTGAACTTATCCCTGTCATCAAAAAAAGAGAAATAGACGAACTGGTGGCCGATACAGCACGCCGGATTTCTGCTGACTACAAAGACAGCGAACTGGTGCTTGTGGGAATTTTAAAAGGGGCCTTCATTTTCCTTTCTGATCTTGCCCGTCAACTGAGCATACCGGTAAAAATTGATTTTATACGGGCTTCCAGTTACGGTGCAGGAACTTCCTCATCGGGAGAAATCCGGCTGACAAAGGAGCTGGAAACCGATATACGGGACCGGGATGTCCTTCTTGTTGAAGATATCGTGGATACCGGACTGACACTGACATATCTGATTGAATACCTCAAATCCTTCCATCCGAAAAGCGTCAGGGTATGCGCTTTTCTGGATAAACGGGAACGGAGGGAAAAAGAGGTTGCTGTGGATTATGTCTGCAGGGTGATGGAAGAGGGATTTCTTGTCGGTTACGGACTTGATTATGCTGAGGACTACAGATCTTTACCGGAAATTTACCAGCTGCAATTATAACCAGTGAGGATGTATTATGATTATTGCCTGCGAAAAATGCAATGCACGTTTTAAGATGGATGAGAAACTTTTGAAACCGGAAGGTTCCAAAGTCCGATGCAAAAAGTGCAAACAGGTTTTCACCGCATATCCTCCCCTGTCCCCGGAAAAGCAGAAACAGTCTGAAAATTTACAGAAAACAGACTTTTCCGAAATTGATGATCTCCTTGGGGAAGGCGGCCGGTCAGAAGAAAGCGATCTGTTCGGTCCCGGTCCGGGTGAAGGGAAAAATTCCGGTGTAAGCGATGATCTTGATTTGTCCGATATTGACGATCTGTTCGGAGATAAAGCAGAAGCACGCGGTTCAGGAAAAGTCAAAGAAAAGGTCAGGGTCAAAGATCTGGAAGATATTTCCAGTGAAATGAAACTGTCTCCGGATATGGCTGATGCGGATGAAAATGACTATGAACCGAAAGTCGAGTTTGATGAAACCGATGAATTTTCCAAATACGGAACCCTTGAGTTCAATGTTTCCGATATGTACAAAACACTGGGAATCGAGGTGGAATCCAAAGTTGATGACAAAGATCTGTCAGAACTTGACCCGGTTATCAGTGCAGAAGGTCCCGGTGAACTTGACCTTTCAGGCATAGATGATATGCTCGAAGTGGGTGAGGAGGAACTTGCTTTCACCGGCAAAGCCGCTGCTCCTGCCAAAGCAGCCGATATGGATATTGATCTTTCCGATCTTGACGATATGCTGGTGGAAGAGGAAAAATCCCCTCCCGCCAAAGATGAACTGAAGCTTGATACGGATATGAATTTTGAGGAAGATGATGATACAGCGAATGCAAAGACAGAAATATTCAATATTGAAGACATAAACAATCTGGATTTGAAGCCCGGAAAAATCAGTGCGGATAAATCCGGGGCCGGCAAAAATGCCGATGATGACATGGAACTTCTTGAGCTGGAACTTGATTCGGATGAATCCGCAAAAGATGAGGCGGACGAACTTCCTCCGGATTTGAGGCTGGAACCTGAGGAAGGGGATGATGACAGTCTGAATCTGTCAGAGGCAAGTCTGGATTTTGAAGATGCGTTGTCAGATGTCCTGGGAGAAAAAGACGATGAAGAATTGTCGTTTGATTTGGAATCTGAAATCAGCAAGGGGAAATCAGCAAAACCGGATGCAGAAGAAGTTTCTGAACTTTCCCTTGATCTGGAAATGGAAGACGGAAAAGAATCAGAAGATCTTGATCTCGGACTGGATATGAGTCTTGAGGAACCCGAAGCGGAAACTCCATCTGAAGAACCTGCTGAATTTTCCCTTGATCTGGAAATGGAAGACGGAAAAGAATCAGGTGACCTTGATCTGGATATGAATCTTGATGAACCTGAATCTGAAACTCCGGCAGAGGAGGAATCCGATGAACTTTCCCTTGATCTGGAAATGGAAGGCGGAAAAGAATCCGGAGACCTTGACCTTGATCTGGATCTGGGTCTTGAAGAACCTGCTGAACTTTCTCTTGATTTGGAGATGGAAGGCGGAAAAGAATCCGGAGACCTTGATCTGGATATGAGTCTTGAGGAACCCGAATCTGAAACTCCTGCCAAAGAATCCGATGAACTTTCCCTTGATCTGGAAATGGAAGACGGAAAAGAATCATCAGAAGATTTTGATCT
>CAZHPS010000439.1:0-5953 GCA_964534335.1 uncultured Desulfobacterales bacterium | reverse complement strand
GCTTTGGGAATGGATTACATACCCGGTTGTTCAACGGGATTAGGACACAAGGCAAATAACGAAAAACCGGTTTAACCCACCTTATGGATAAAGCTGAGACTGTGTTTTTAAGAAAATTCTGCTATTGCATTTTCCGCTTATATGAATTATAAATCTGAAACAATTCTTTTGGAATGCGCGGGATAAATTACTCTTAATTTCAAAGGCAGGCATTTTAAAGCAAACTGTAAAAGGAGATAAAAGGCATGAAACAGAATTTTTTGATTTTTTTTGTCATTCTGAATTTTATGGCGGCAGGATGGGGCGGTATGGCCTTTGCAAATGTCGCAGATCATTCGGAACAGGTACAGAACGGAGAAGCCGTCAGTGAAGAGATGCCACAGGCTGAGGTGAGCGTTGAGGAATTGCCTCCGGAAGAATTTGTCAGCGAAGAAAATGTGCCTGACCCAAATATTGCCCAGGAGAATATGCCTGACCCAAATATTGCCCAGGAGAATATGCCTGATCCCAATATCGCCCAGGAGAATGTGCCTGATCCCAATATTGCCGAAGAATATGTGCCTGACCCAAATATTGCCCAGGAAAATACCGGGGCTGAAACTTTGGTCGGGGAAACTGTTACGGAAGAACAGGTTTTTCAGGAGGATCAGCCTGTGCAAATGGAACAGGCACCCGGAGAAGAAAATTCTGATCAGAACCAGCAATAAGCAGGCAAACAAAAATTTTCGTGTATTCAAAAAACCGGATTTTTCCGGAAAAATCCGGTTTTTATGAAAATTTATGGAACCCTGCTTAGGATTTGCATATCAGTTTCCATAAAATCTGAAAGGCAGTCTGCGCAAAAGTGCAGACTGCCTTTTTTATTCCCCGTTTCTGAGTATCACACACCGGGACGAATGCCCGTCCGCCTTGAGGATAAGAGGGGAATCTGTACGGAAATGGCGCAGATAGGCAGTTTCCCTTACCACAGGAAGAGATTCCAGCCATTTGTGATCCAGAAAATCATTTCCCTCCCCGTCTTCGGTCACAGTCAGGTAAAAAATCCCCAATGATGTGATATTCTGAAAAAAATGCGAACCCTGGGAAGGATCTGCCTTGAGCTGATCATTTCTCAGTTCCACAATGGCCTTTACCCCGGAAATATGACGCCACTGCACGGGAATTCCCAGCCAGGGATCAGAACTGCCCCATCTGCCCGGCCCAACGAGCAGCCATGGCCTTTTTTCCTCTGACATCAGGGCATTCACAGCACCGATCTCCTCTGCGGTTTCCTGGGTTGCGCCGGGCTTGAAGGTTTCAGGTTTCACATATACAATATCAGAAATTTCAATGCTTTTTCCGTGTCCCAAAGACTGGGTGGAACGGCAGAATGCCATGCTGAGATCTGCTTCACTGATGACAACCTCCAGCCGATCCTGATCCGCGACCATAGGTCTCATCTGCAGAAAAAAGAATTCGCTTTTCTGCTTTCTGTCCGGATTCAGGTTCACGGAAAACTCGATTTCCACCGGACATCCCATTGCCTTTCTGCCCAGTTCCAGCAGATCTGAAAGCAGTTCCGGCAGCGGAAATATGCCGTGTTTCAGCACCGGCGCAAAGGTCATAACCTTTGGCCCGTTCATATATCCTGAATCCCGGATACGGTGTTCCTCAGGCACATAGGTGCTGGACAGCATTTTCACAGGAAGATCATCTTCTGCCTCCTCAATTTCGAGTTTTTCCAGATTGGAATTCCTGAAAGTGATTTCTTCGGGACAGTTTCGGATTCTCAGGGCATAAAAATAACGCTGGGAATTTTTCAGCATATCATCCACAGTGGAAAACTGTGGCAGAATATGGGGATATTTGGGACAGAACCGCAGAGCCCTCCCTCCTTCCACCACAATCTTGCCCAGTCCCAGTGCAATATGGGCTATGCCGTGTTCCGGTTTTATATGGGAAAAAGGATAAAAATTATGGGACTGGGCCACACCTGAGAGGGAAGGATAAAAATAATCCCCCCAGGCAGATCCGGTCATATGCTGAATAATCACAGACATGGCCTCCTCCCGGTGTCTGTTGCCTGTATTGCGTGAAAATGCCTTTGGCCCCTCATAATAGGTGGAGGCATAAACCAGTTTGACAGCATGTGTCAGATGCTCCAGTCTCCGGAAAATATCAGGCCGGTTGTTGGGGATCATGCAGGTTTCGTAAACACCGGCATAGGGCTGAAAATACGCGTCTTCCATGCGGCTGGAAGAGCGGACAGAAAGGGGACAGCAGGTCTGGCGGAGAAAAATTTCCAGATTTCTGATCAGCCAGTCCGGCATACGGGCCTGGAGAAAAATTTTTGTGATCACCGCGTCAGGAATGGATTTTTCAGCCAGATGCTCCAGCCGGTTTATGCTGATGAAATCTTCAAATCCCTCGGTGCTGATAACCAGCGTTTTGGGAATGCGGATACGGACATCCGGATATTTTTCCTGTATTTCAGGATGATCCTGCAGCAGCACAGACATAAAGGCCAGGCTCCGGGCCTTGCCGCCCATGGAACCTTTGCCGATTTTGACAAATTCTGTGATATCCGGGGCAAAATTGTCGGGCCGGAACTGGGCCACCACCCCTTTCTGCTGCCAGATCCGGAGTTTGCGGATATTGGAAATGATATACTGGCGCAGTTCCTCCATATCCCTGAAATCTTCGGTTTTCACCTTGCGGAAACGCGAGGCCAGCGCGATTTCGGAACGGCTCATGATCCAGTTGGAAAAATGGTTGCGATCTGCGTGATACCGCAGCGATTCATCCGGGATTTCCGGCAGTTTTTCTGCCAGAATCCGCAGGCTGGGCGCGCGTGCGATTTCCCGTCCGTCCGGCATACGGAAGACAAAATCCCCGAATCCCAGACAGGACAGAAAGCATTCCCGCAGTTCTCCCATGAGATTCTGGGAATTCTTGTCCAGAAACACGGCAGGTATGCTTTGTGCTTTTTCCCGGTTTCCCGGTTCTGAACTGAGCATAAGCAGTGGCAGATCCGGAATCTCACTGTGCACAGTGGAAAGAAAATCATGTCCTGCCAGAGTATCCTCTTTTCCCCCGCGGGGAAAACGGGCATCGGAAATAATGCCGAAAAGAAAATCATGATATTTCCGAAACAGTTCCATAGCCTGCTCATAATTTTCGGCCTGCAGAATTTTTGGCCGCGCGCGCATAAGCAGCAGACGATGCTCCTCATTGAGACCGTTCTCCAGCACGGCCTGGGTCTGTTTGACGATTTCTCTGTAAATCAGGGGCAGAAAACAGGAACGGTAAGCAGGGGAATCTTCCACAAGCAGAATAACCCGGACACCGGCTTTGCAGGTATCCTGATCGACATTTAAGGCATCCTCTGTGTTTTTGACCAGAGCCAGAAGAAGATCAGAATTGCCTGTCCAGACATAGGTTCTGTCAATGCCCTCCTGCTTTCTGTTTTCTGTGGCCTGCATAAGGCTTCGCATACTGTGGGAAAGCAGAATTACGGGAAGTCCGGAATGATTTTTTTTTATCTCTGTTCCCAGGGAATATGCATCCATATCCTCCAGATTGGGCATGGTAATAACCATGTCAAATTTCTTTTTTTTCAAAAGATCCAGTGCCTCACACCCGGAAGCAGCACGGGTGACCCTGGGCGGAATGCTCAGATTAAGTCCTTTGTATTCACTGATCAGCCGGGAGGCAAGGCTGCCGTCCTCTTCCAGAATAAAGGCATCATAAGGACTGGAAACCAGCAGAATCTCCCTGATTTTGATCTGCATAAGTTCGTGGAAGACCTTGAATCTTCCGTAATATTCACCCACAAAGCGGGGTTCTGAAAATGTCATGCCGGACTCCGAATTTGATAGAATTTCCAAAAAATGTTCAGCACAGCCCGGCAAGGAATTGCCGGATAGGGATAAAATAAGTAGGCAAACAAAAATTTTCGTGTATTGAAAAAAACCGGATTTTTCCGAAAAATCCGGTTTTTCTGAAAATTTTATGCAAAAAACCGCTGTGCTTAATTTTTGCACTCCTCCGGATTGCGTGTGCAAAAAACCGCTCCGTTTAATTTCTGCACTCCTCCGGATTGCAAAAAACCGCTCCGCTCAATTTTTGCACTCCGCCGGATTGTATAATAATTCTCCATTGAATTTATACAATAAGATGAGTTGTTTCCTCTGTGTTCTCTGTGGTTTTTTCTCTCTGTATCCTCTGCGGGAAACCGAATCTTAATCATACTTTCAATGGAGAATCGGTATAAAACAAATGGCGAACCGGTATAAAACCAAATCGCTTTCAGAGATTGAGGAATGCCTGTGTTTTTTCAGCCACGAAACACACGAAAATACACGAATAAAAAAATTGTCTGAAAGCGGAGCCGTATAAGTCCCAAATTTCTGCACGGCTGCCCTGTCCCTGCGCGGCTTTCTCAGAATATCTTCCGTTTGTCAATGGTTTTGTACCGGAACCCAGGCAAAGGGGACAAAGGAGACTGACAATGGAAAGGAATATCTTCCGTTTGTCAATGGTTTTGTACCGGGAGATCCGAAAAA
Organism: uncultured Desulfobacterales bacterium; assembly: GCA_964534335.1. GTDB lineage: Bacteria > Desulfobacterota > Desulfobacteria > Desulfobacterales > Desulfococcaceae > JAABRU01. The sequence goes on along the minus strand of CAZHPS010000439.1, from coordinate 1,409 downwards.
ACCGCTTAACTCATGCGACAGAAGTATCTGCGGAACTGCCTGTCCGAGGTTTTGTACCGGGAGAACCGAAAAAACCGCATAACCCGGAAAAAGGAAAATGCAACAGCATTTATACCATTACTTAGAACATTTGATGGTGCAGCCACGAATTGCACGAATTATGTTTTGTGCAATTCGTGCAGATTCGTGTCATTCGTGGCTATACTGTCAAATCTTCTGAGTAATGGTATACTTTTTTGCAAATCCATTTTATACTGACACGTCATTTCACTGAAAGGGGAAATTATGTATCTTGCCCGAAAAAAAACAGGGAAACAGGTTCATTACTGTATCAGGGAATCATATTCAGACGGAGATCAGATGCGTTGCCGGGATCTCTTTGATCTGGGGGGCAATCCTGCCCAATATATCATCTATCCGGGCGGAAATGCCTATTACATAGATGATACAGTGGAAGAAAATCTGCATTCACGGGGAGCCAAACCCTGCGGGGATGAAATTGATGATATATTCTGGCCCTTTGTCCGGCATGACATCCGCAGAGCATTGGAGCATTTCCGCACACGGGGCGCAAACCATGTTTCCAAAACAGAAAGGGACATCAGACTCGATGCTGATTTTCATCTCTTTGACCGGCGCAGAATCCACTTTCTGAAATACGGACAGATGGATCAGGGCAGAATCGGTCAGGTTTCCCCCAGACTTTTTCAGGTTCTCTGCCAGAAATCCAGAGATGAAATTGAGCAGTATTTTATAAATGAGGAGAGAATTCTCAAAGAGCATGAGTTCAAAAACTATGTGTTTGTGATCTTTGACATGCAGAAACATTTTTCCGAAGGCATTGCCAAAACCATGCCACAGGGACTCAATCAGGATCAGGTGGATGAATTTTTTATGGAGGAAATCTGCCGGATAAACGATGATTCCGGATTCTGGGCAGGAATGGACTCACCCGAAGGTCTGAACGAATATCTGATCCGTTATGTCACCATGTTTTTTGACAATGATTATGGCCGCAGCACCTATCTGGAGGAAATTATCCAGAACTGGATGAACAGCCGCAGGGATTACAGACCTGTGCAGAAAAAACGCACAGACATTCATGAGGCTGTAACTATTTTCGGTGTCAGTGAAAGCGAACTGCGGACTATGGGCAGACGGGAACTTGCCAGACTTTACCGCAGAAAAGCGCGTGAACTGCATCCGGATCAGGGCGGTGATTCTGCGGCTTTTATCCGTCTGACCGAGGTGTATCAGGAATTCCGGGAAATGAAACAGTAAAAAAGTGGGTACGGAAAACTTCTGCATAATCTTAATCTGTCAGGAATTCCGGGAAAGGAAACAGTAAAAAACGGGTAGTGCTACACAAGTAATGCTGTCATAATATTCATACTTTACAAACAGATATA
>CAZHPS010000438.1:0-5966 GCA_964534335.1 uncultured Desulfobacterales bacterium | reverse complement strand
GTCAAAAGATGATTAAATTCATATTGTTCAAGAAATTCTCGGTAACAGATTAATCGTCTTATGTAATCCTGCCATGACGTATCTTTTTGTTCGATCATGTTTATAATTTCTTTTTCATCTTTCTGATTGTCTAACCAGAAAGTGTCTTTCTTAGCTAATTTTGTTCTGTCAACATCATGATTTCCCGGTACTAAAAAAATATTCGTTTTTGGAATTTCTTTTTTAAAAGATTTTCTGATGGCATCTATAAATTTATTGACACCTTCATATTGATCCTTTAAATTCCAGCCCGCATCGTTTTTTATATGTCCATACGCAAGATCACCTGTGAAAAAAACTAAATCAGGTTGAAGATTATGTTTTTCTTCCATTAATTTGAGATCATCCAAAAGGCTCTCAAGTATCTCATCTGCATCCCAACCGGTCTTCGGTTCACAGTAATGAATATCAGAAAGATGTAACCATGTTATGGTACTCATAATCAAACGAATCCTTATCTAATGGGTTTTAAGCAAACTTGGCAAAAAAGTAAATATTTCTGAAATAAAATCCGAATCATCCTTAGAAATTATCTTCTTTATGTTGGGATATCTGGTTTTGATATTTTCAAAATTCTCAATCGGATTACTGTTTATCACGATTACAGGCGCATCAGGATGTTCAGATTTAAGCATCATCAATATGTTACGCCATTTGTTAATCGTATAAAACGGCTGGCTTAAACAGATAACTTTGTAATTTTTGCCAAGAATTTTTTTCACAGCATCTTCATAATTTGAAGCAACATCATATTTGTAAATATTGCCCAATGTTTCCATAATAATTTCATGCCACGTTTCCTTGTCATCAATTAAGAGGAAATCAATTTTGGGAGATTTGTTTTTTTTCAGTACAGGTTTATCTCTTGAGAATATAGATATACCAGATTCTTTCCGTTGGGGTGAAGAAGAATCAGATATCTCACTCACGGCTTTGCCAATCCCGTTGAATTTAGGATATAAAAAACGGTAAATGAATGATAAAAATCCTATCATTCTGAGATTTATATGAAAAATATTTGATGCCATCTTTAAGTATCCTTAATATCGCAACACTGCAAACCAATTTCAATAACTGAAAAAGATTTCTTTTTTGCTTAGTTTTTCTATTCTAAACACTTGCAGTTTGCGATTGAAGAAGGTTGAATATAAATCCACTGAATTCATCAATATCAAAAGAAGTTCCCTTCGGCACTTTTCTTTTATAATCGTCTGCCTGATAATATTTTAATGATTTGTATTCTTGATCTTTATCTGGATATCCGGTCAAAATTATCGCCTTTATCAAAGGATTAAGTTCTTTTGCATCTTTTAATACTTTCATACCATCATTGTTGTATGGAGAATCATCAATCAACCTCATATCTATAACGGCAATATCAAATTCATTAGCCCTGGCCTTCAGTAAAGCGGATGCCTCCTTATAATTTTTTGCCGTTGTCGTCTGATGACCGTCTTCTTGCAGTATCTCCACTAATAACTCTCGCCAATTTTGCAGATCATCTACAATAAGAATTTTCCCTTTTTGTCTTTTGCTCATAATTATCCTCCAAAATTTTGTGAAGACTGTTTCACAGCAGGTAATATAATGGTGAAAGTTGCACCTTTGCCTATCATACATTCCTTGACTTTTATAGTTCCCCCCATGCTTTGAATTATATTTCTGGCTCGCCAAAGACCATACCCTGTACTTTTAGTAGGCCAAAAACTTGTGCCGTGTTCAAAAATTGATTCGGTTCTGTCTTGCGATAACCCACAGCCTGTATCGCTAACATTGATCTCAATACATTTTTTATCACTCTCCGGATTATCAGAAACTTCTTTGATCCCGATACAAATTTTTCCTTGTCCTGATATGGCATTAATGCCATTCTTTATAACACTGTGAATAGCTGCAGAAAATAGCCGTTTAATACCGTTAACAGGCAATATGCTGAGATCATCGTTAAATTCAATCTGAATATCTGGAGAAGTTTGCATCTCTATTTGTCCGACAATAGAACCAATCTCTTCTTTAATGTCAATATTCTCTGAGCTTTGAGGCTTCCTTAATTCATCTGATTCCTCAAGTATAATGTTTACATCTCTTATAATATTATTGAGATATTTATCTATTTTTTGATTTTGAATTTTTCTTTTATTCAATACTCTTTTAGTCAACTGCACCCATGCAGGGATTGTTCCAACCAAATTGTTTATTTTATGCGTAAAATCCATTGAAATCATGCTTATTACCAAATCACGTTCCCTGTCAGCAATTTGATTTTGAGCAGATTTTAAATCATTGACAAGTCTTGAATTATTCAAAGCAATCGCCGCTATATTTGCCATAGTCTGAAGGATTTCAAGATCATTATGACTGTAGACATAATCTTTTGTTGGGTGATATGTGGCAACAACCCCCAGCACTTTGTTGCCTGCAATCATGGGTACACCAATCCATGAAGCTAAGGGATTATCCATGTATTCTGCATGTCCATGCTGATTATACCATTCTGTTGATTTCTCTTTTGTCTGGATGAATATAGGTTTACGGGTACGAATGATTTCCTCTGTCCTTCCTTTGCCAGCCTTGCGGGCAGGAATTGCATCCTTTTGTTTTCCATCCTCTCCAAATTCCGGTTTTCCGTCTTTTCCAATCTTTCCGCCTATACCATTTTTTCTATCCACATACTGAAGTGGAAAAGTGACATAGTCATTTGGCTCATCATATAGAGCGATGTACATGTTCTCAGTATCCATTATATGAGAAGCATTTTTATAGATTAACTGCAAAATATCATCTTCTTTCAATTGGATAGAAGATGTCAATTTCTGTGCCAGATCAATCAATACTTTTTGCTGTTTATTCCGTTTTTCAATATCTCTGTGGTGCATCTTTAATTCCTCCTGCGACTGCACCCGTTCAATAGCCATAGCTATTTGTTCAGAAACAAATTCTAAAATTTTTATTTCTGAGTCGCCATATATACCTTCTTCATCATAATTGTGAAGTGTCAGCACACCAATAATATTGTCATTTATTCTTAAAGGAATGCCTATCCATGATTTGGAAGGTGCGCCAACTTCTTTTATTTCGCCTTTAGATATTGAGTCTTTAAATTTTTCACGATCTCTTGGTATAACTATAGTTTTTCCATGCTTAAACACATAAGCAGTCTTGCCTTCATTTATTATTTTCTTTTGTTCATCACGATCATTATCCTTTTCATCAGCATAGTAAATAAAATTAGATGCTTTTCCATCAGGAGTAAATGTCACAATACGAAAATTTTTTGCAGACACCAATTCTTTGATAATATCATGTATCTTAACGCAAACATCTTCAGTATCTTTAGCATGATGAACTGCATCTGAAATCTTGTAAAATGCTTCCTGAACTCTTTCAGCTTTTTTACGTTCTGTGACATCTCGGTTAATCCCGACGATCCCATATACTTTGCCATTAGTATCTTTAAGTGGAACTTTTGTTGTTAAAAGATTAATTAACTCAAAAGTCACCAAATTTTTAGATTCCTCATCTTTATTAATAATACCATTGCCTGATTTAATAATTTCCTGTTCATCTGCATAATACTTTTCTGCAAATTCCGGGGAATGAAAATTAAAATCATTTTTTCCAATAAGATATTCCCATGATTTTACTCCCATAAATTTTGCTACTGATTTATTGGCTAGAATAAATTTACTTTCAACATCTTTTGCATAAACATGATCCGGAATATTATCTACTAATGTACGTAACAGATTCTGATTTTTCGTAATACGTTCATACAGTCTTACATTTTTTATCGCTATTGCAGCAAGAGATGCAAACAATTCTATAATCTGTTTTTGTTCTTCTGGAAATTCCTGCTTTTTTCGATAATTCACAAACATTAATCCGACCTTCTCATTACCGGATTTAAGAGGTATCGCTGCACAGGATTCAATTTTTTCACGATAAATAAATCGTTCACAATTTTTATTTGTGTGCTGATTATTATAGAGTGCAGTAAAAATAGGATGAACCTTTACATTTGAAGCATATAATGGTTCTCTTCTCTTTATAATTTGGAGAATAGTATCGTCTTCATATATCTGATTTTTAGGAACATCAGTCCCTATCTTTTTTCCTATGGAAATTTGTGGCAGTATATATCGCTCCTCACTTTCATAATATTCATATAATTCAATAATATCAGGATGTAAAACCTTTGTTGCACTCTCGGCTATATTTTTTAAAAAGGTTCTTGAATTTGAAAAATGTTCGATATCTATTAAATTTTTAATCGTTTCGTATAACTGAGAATATGTTTCAATTTTTTTCTTTTCTCTTAGATATAAATCATTTCTAATTATTTCAATTGATATTGTTTTTGCAAGTTCAAAAAAATTTTCTTTATCTTCTTCCGTAAAATAACCAGATTTTGAATGATCTATTGTCAGCAAACCAATCACATTGTCTTTTACTATCAACGGCAATCCGATCCACGAATTAACATGTTCTGTGCCCGAAACATGTTTCCAATTATCAGATTCGTTTACATCGCTAAGAACAATAGGGGTTTTATTTTGGACTATTCTCGATATCAAAGGATCATCAGAAATATTCCGAGTCAGACCTGGCTGAAAAATATCTGTTTCCGGTCCACGATAAGCAAGTAACGTCCTAATATCGCCCTGAATAAGTTGAATTGAAGCACTGGTGTATTTTTCTTCCATAACCTCATAAATTGCATCGAAAATCTGATCACATACTTTACTCGGATCAAGTGTTGTTTTTATCATTTGTGAAGATATTCCCAGTGCATAGGCCCGCTGTCGTTGTTCACGCTCTGATTCTAACAGTTTTTTATTATAGATGGCGATGGAAGCCTGATTTGAAAATACCTCAATGAATGTTAGATCATGTTCATCAAAACCTTTTAATCCGTTAGAGTCTGCTGAAATAATACCTATTATTCTATTATCTATTTTAATGGGAGAAAGAAGCATAGAACGTTCTATAATATCAGGATTGGTAATACCTTTAACAAAATGATTCTGATAATCCCGAACATCAGCAACAAGAAGTGCCGTTCCATTTTTCGCAACATAACCAGCAAGACCTTCACCATATCTGAAAGATTTTCTTTTTGGTTCTATGGAAGAAGAACTTTCTTCAAGGACAAGATTATTATCCTGATCCGCTATAAATAAGTTTACGTGTTTGCAATTCAAAATTTTCTGCACAGATTCCAGAATCCGTTTAAAAAAATCGGGAGAGCCAATTTCAGCGTTGAGCAACTGCCCAACTTGATGCAAATTTTCCAAACCCTGACTGTTCCGAACAGTTGCAGAAATCTGGTCTGCAAAAGATTCAACTTTTGTTTCATATTTTACCTTTATATCCTCCGGATTAATATTTTTGTCTTTCGGAATATAAACAACCAGTCCGCCCACAACCTGCGTTTTGACCCGCAGAGTGGATGCAACAGCAGATTTCAGATTCATCTTCTCTGCTTCAGCTTTACGCCTCCAAAAAGGGGAAGCCTGAATATCCGGCACAATGAGGCTTTTCTGGTTTTCAAATTTCTCCTTTATAACAGAAACTGCCCGTTCTTCGCTCACAACCGCATTTTGGATAAACTCATCTGACAAACCAAAAGAGCAGACGATTCGGAATTCTTTTTTTTCTTCATCAAAAAGCCATATAGCTGCGGGCAGTTCCAGTGCAATGCTGATGGCCTTAATTGTTGGATCAAGAAAGGATTTCATATCGCTTTTCTGAGAAATGTTCATTTTCCTGTTATCCTTTGTCAAATGGTTTTGTGTTTTTTGTGACCAGTGTTTTGTCAATTTTGAATCTGTGCGTTGTAAAACCGGATTTTTTCAAAAAAATCCAGTTTTTCTGTGAAGATGAAATCACAAAATTAAACTTGACAGAGTGCCGCGCTGCGCCAGAAT
>CAZHPS010000437.1:0-5972 GCA_964534335.1 uncultured Desulfobacterales bacterium | reverse complement strand
CGGGCTATCAAACTGAAAGAAAAGGGCATTGGCCCGGACAGAGTGCTGATGATGGTTTCCACTGAGGAACAGCATCATTTTGCCAATTCCGGAACCACTTTGCCGGATTACTGGCGGGAAGCAGAACGGTGCATCAAAAAATGCACGGACGCGGGCATCAAAATGTGCGGCACGGTCAGCACGATCTGGGGCAGCCCCATTGGCGGCGCGACTGATATGAAAGACGCTGTGGAATTCAGCAAACGCTGGCTGGAAATCGGCGCGCATGACATTGAACATGCTGACCATGACGGCAGCGCATCCGCAGCACAGGTTTACCGTTACTTCTCCATGATTCTGGATGAAATGCCGGATACCAATCTGCATATTGCACATTTCCATGAAACCAAACGTGTTGCAGCAGCTTCTGTACTCGCTGCATTGCAGGCAGGCATCAACAATTTTGAAGCTACTCTGGGCGGTCTGGGCGGACAGCCTGCCAATTTTCTGGATGACTGCCCGGTCAAAGGCACAGGCGAATATTATTACAAAGATCCGCGCTATGTGGGACTGGTGACATTGGAAGACACCCTGGTGCAGATTGATGAAATGGGCATTGAACACGGATGGGATGTGGATCGGGTTCTCTGGCTGGGCAAACAGATGGAGCGCACCATTGGCCGCAGACTGCGTTCCGAGGCCATTCTCAACGGACGTACTTTGAAAGAAGGACATCCTGAATTCGGACGTCCGGGTCTGGCAAAAGCCAAAGCAAAACTGAAAGAAGAACCCGGTCAGTTGCTGCCCAAAGAATGGGGAGCAAAAGCCGTGCTGCCGGAAAAATACCGTCCGTAAAAAAATGTTGAATTTTGAATGATAAATGTTTAATGTTGATAAACATTAAGCATTTATCATTAGGCATTGACCATTGACCATTCAGCATTCAACATTGATCATCAACCATTGTCATCATTCGGAGCAGAAGAATGGAAAAAAAAGATCAGAAACCGCATATCAATGTGGATTATTTTGAAGACCTGACCGGAGATCTGTCCGGGCAGGAGCAGGAAAGCGTTGTTCATATCGGGGAGCGGATTCGGAAACTGCGGGAGGAAAAAGGCATTTCCCTCAAAGATCTGGCCGCCAGAACCGGTTTTGACGCACAACTGCTTTCAGATATTGAAAAAGCCGAAGTCTATCCGCAACTGGGAACCATCCTCAGACTCTCCAAAGCACTGGACGGCGCATTCGGCCAGTTGCTGTCCGGAGAGGGGGACAAACCCTATTCCATCACCCGGCTCAAAGACCGCAAGACAGTTGCCCGTTCCACTTCCGGCAAAGGGCATAAGCATATTTATTCCTACAAGGGACTTGCGCCTGAAGTCAAAGGCCGGAACATGGAACCCCTGATCGTGCAGTTGCAGGAAACTCCGGAAAAGGAAATCTCCAGGCACGATGGAGAGGAATTTGTCTATGTTCTCAGCGGAACAGTGCTGCTGGAAGTGGGTGAGGATCGCTATGAACTGGAACCCGGCGACAGTGCCTATTATCTGTCCAGCATTCCGCACTGGATTGCAGCCAAAAGCGGACAGGCCACCATACTGGCTGTAATTTACGGAAGATAGAAATATTCATTCCCATTGCATAAAAATACTCTGCAAACAATAAACAACCCGGCAGTTTTCTGCCGGGTTGTTTTTTTGTTTCATCTTTCACAATTTCGGAATCGTGGAATCAATGCGTACTGCCGCGTTTCTCAGATCGCCTGCGCCCCCGCAGGCTGCCTGTTTTTGCAGTTTGCAAAAAATTTGTCTGTTTGTCTCAGAATTTCACCGTATACGGAATCTGCAAGCCTGTTCAGGTCATTTTCATGACGCTTCCGATAAGATTCAGACTGAATCTGTCCGGTGTTTTCCGTCTCCTGTTTTATCCTTTGCAGAAATTCGGACATGAACTGCAGCCTTATTTCCGTATAATCCGCAAGCTGTTTGTATGAAAGTCTGTATTCATTTATCTCCGGAGCAAGTTTATCATACACTTCTCTGTAAAGTCTGTCGCTTACATCAGCCTCAAATTCAGATGTGCTGATTTTCCGGTCATAAATTCTGCCGTTTGAGGAAAATTTCAGAATAAGCGGCATGGTGTCAACCATCATGAGCAGCAGCGTGATCACAGCAAAGGTAATCAAAGCCACATGACCGCCTTCCCCTTTGAAAATTTTATGCAGAAGAAGCGTCTGGGTTAAAATATCCAGCCTGTCTTTGCTTCTGATTTCAGCAATCTGGGATTCAAGACTTTCCAGATTATTCTGCTTTTGCTCATTCAACTGTGCAAGGGCCTTTTCTGTCAGATCCACCAGACGGTATCTCTCCGCAGTCTGGCTGCTTGTCCATTCCTGACATTTTATTTTATATTCCTCCCTTGACCTGAACAGAGATTCCGCTTCCGTCTTTATTGTCACAAGTCTTGCGTCTTTCTCTTTTGCAATCCGGGCTTCCAATGCAATGATTCTCGATTCAATCTGCTTTATTTCGGCATTTTTTTCAGAGATCTGATTCATAATCCTTTGATATACAATGCCTTCACCTGCTTTTCCTGTGAGTCCGCCCCCGGATTTTCCGTTTTTCTCGTCAACAGATTTATTTTCCAGAATTTTTACCTCTTCTTTAATGCTTTTGATCTGATTCTGGAAACGCTCTTTGTCCTTTTCCAGTTTGCCAATTTCTTCCTGAAAATGCGTGTAACCATCAGAAATTCCGGGTGATTCTGCCGGATATGGCTGAATAGGAGTATTGCGGATGCTGTTTAATCTTTCTCTTTCTCTGTCAATCTGTGTTTCCAAAACTATACTTTCCTGCTTATGCTTTTCCTTCAGTTCAGCAATTTTTATTTCTCTGTTTTCACCGGACAGACTCTGAATGGATTCGTTGAAAACCATTAAAACAAGAGGATGGGATATGCTCAGTCCTATAAGAGCGGCAATCAGAAATCTTAACACAAACTGTGTCAGTTTTTTGAAAAAAGAAAGATTTGACCGATAACCTGCCAGTATGGCTCTGTCCATAGTAAGAATAATGAAAGCCCATGCCAGTGCAACAGGAACAATAAATTCCGCAGGGGTACTGATGGAATACAGGACAAATGCACAGGCCATCAGTGAAAACAGTGTGGGAATCAGAACAGTGGCACCCAATGCAGACTGCCACTTTGTCTCTGATTCGGGACAGTCAGCAAGAATTTCCGGACTTGCGCCTGAAAGCCATATAAAAAAACTTTCCGATTTCCTGTTTTGCGACTGCGATCCATTGAACCTTGGTTTCAAAGCCGGCAGTCTCACAGCGGATGGTTTGTTTGCATCAGAATTGCCGGAGCCGGTGTCTGAAAATTTCATTAAGTCTTCGGGCGAAAAGTCTAAACCGTTAATTTTGGCAAATTCCGAGATTTTATGTTTTCTCGAACCATCGGAACTTTCCTCCAGATACTGTTTTGCACTATTCAAAAAAGCTGAATCTGTTCTGAGTTTTTCATTAAAGCGTCTCACATTTTCCGATGACATGGCGATTCTCCTCTCCGTTTTTTACAGTTTTTTAAAAAAAGATTATCTTCAAAAATTCTTGGGGTTTTCAGGGTTTTGAAAACCCCAAGAGTTTTCAGACAGACATTTTTAACCAGTTCATGAGATCACATGGATTGCAGCGGTTACAGAAACAAAGACAATGGTTTCCTGTGAATCAGGGTTGGTAAAAATATATCTTCCGGATTCTTCTCTGCAGTTCAAAGCTGTCACAGTGAAATACTGTCCGTTTCTCAGATATACCTCATAATTATGCACCGAATTCCGGTCTGTCCGGCATTCCTGTTTATGCTCAGCAGATGCAGAAACAGTTTGCTGCCCGGTTCTGTCCTGAACCTCCATAAAACCTTCAATCGACTTAAACCTTTCATCAATCCTTTTAAAACGGACGGATATTTTTCCCATTTCTGTTTCTATCTCAGAAGTCCCCTCACACTCAGTGGAGTTCTGTATATTCGATACAGAATCCTCTATACGCTTCCTGTCTTCAGGAGAAAAATCATGATTGAATTGTATCGGCCGATAGTCTTTTCTGTCAGAGGTCAATGGAACAGTGAAAACAGATTTCTGCGGCATGTTTTTCCTCCTAATCCATCAGATTGTGATGATAAAGGCCGATCACATCCCTGAGATTCCAAAGTTTGCTTTCATTGTCAAAATAAGCCCGGCCGCTTGTGTGAAGCTCCTGAATGTCTTCAGCCAAATCACTGCAAACCCTGTCCGGTTTGAGAAGACTTTCTATTCCTGAATTTTGGGATTGCAGTCTGGCATAAACCAGCCAGAGAAATGATGCGGCAGTCCCATAGGGTTTCAGTGTCCCTATCTGATTTGCAACAAGCTTACCGCTTCCATGAAGATTTTCTGCCGTGTTTCCAAAACCAAGCGTGGTGCAGGGAAAAACCCGGTTCGGAATCTGTCCCCCGGATGCTCTGATCCACGTAAAAAACTGCCGGATCAGTCTGTAATTCCATTTGGTTTCAACCGCAGGTCTGACAAGGCGTCCAAGGATCTGACCCCGCTTGCTTTCCATAATTTTGTCAATCTCATACTCAGGCAGATTCTTTGACTGTCTGAGTTCCTTCTCCATTTTCTCCTCTTCCTTGCTGACATTTTCCCCAATCACCTTTGCTTCAGGAAGATCGTCAAGCTTGTTCAGAATCAATGCAACGGGTATCTCCCGATTCTGGTTCAGCACTTCTTTGGAGAAATTGATCATCTGTGCCAGTTGCCTCTGGGATTCCTCGGTTTCCTGGATGTTTTTCGGCGATTGCAGAACAAGAAACAATCCGTCACAGCCGTTTATGCTTTCCTCTATTTTGTTTGCCATATCGGTATTTTGACCCGCAACTATAGCCTGACCTTCTATATCAATCAGTTTCACATCTTCCACTACAGTGGTAAAACCCTTTGACAGCAGCATGTCAGATGTCTTTAATTTCTTACTGGTGGGTATCATGCCTGGCTTATTTCCGCTTATAACAGTGAAGACATCTTCTATATTCCCCAGCTCTTTGAAATTTCTGTGCTGCAGAGAAAAACCTTTCCGGCAAAGTTCAAAAGACAGCTTGAAAAGTGAACCCATAAAATAGGTTTTGCCGATATTGCTGTATCCCAAAGTGATGATATTCATATTGATCCTCCAAATCAGATGGTTAAAAAAAGTGAAATTACAAATTTCAGGAAAAAAACTCACACCTGAACCCCTGCCTCCCTTCAGACATGTGCTTAAAAGAGAATCCCCTGACGGATATAAGTCAAAGGATTCTCTGCATTCTCATGTTCTCATCAGTCTTTGAACGCCTTGTTCATAACCACGGATTTGACCCACTGCCACTTTAATTATTATTCCCACCTATCAACGCACCTGCCACTCCGAATTTTGCAACTGCTGCCACTCCAGCCGGGCCCCCAATCAGAAACGCAAGGCCAAGAACACCAGCAGCAACTACAACACCCCCGATTACTTTTCCTGCTTCCCCAACAGTTCCATCAACAGCTCCCGCAACAAATTTCTCACCCAAATCTTTTTCTTTGCTCATTGCAAACCTCCTGTGGTAAATGATTCATGAATAAATGGAAAATTTTCATTTTGAGATTCCCGTAACTGTTTAACCTGATGACATTGATCCTGAATCAGACCTTTTTCAAAAGTCGCTGGCAACCCTTTTGTTATCTGGAATCATAAGCCTTTAAAAATCTGCTTTTGAAAGAAGTCTATTGTTTGAACAATTCCTTCACCTGTCTCTATTCTTCAATCTGAATAAAGCATGATCCATAATTTATACTTTTCACCTGATTTGTGTCTGCTTCCGGTATTTTTTCAGACTTGTCTGAAAAAAATTTTCATGCAGAGTGATCCGAATGAATCATGGTGAAGCATGTTTGGAATCCCTTTTATCATTTCTTTCACCTCAGTTTT
>CAZHPS010000436.1:0-5990 GCA_964534335.1 uncultured Desulfobacterales bacterium | reverse complement strand
TGATACAAAAGTGACAGACACCGGCAGGCGCGTGGTGTATGCACCGGTTCTGTCTCAAACAGACTATGCGGACATTTTTGCGGCAAAAGTCAATGACGGGACTGAGGATTCTGCTGATGCCGAAACCGTGACCATCACGGTGAAAGCTCTGCCGCCTGCGCCCCATGTGGGAAAAACAGAACAGAAACTGGAAACACCCATCACTGAACTCCTGACTGTGCAGTTAAGTGTCGGTGTCAGCAGCGGCGGGCCGCTGGTCTATAAAATCACCTCCCTTCCCACATTTGGCAGGATCTACCAGTTTGATCCTGCGTTTCCCAAAAACAAAGGGGCGGAAATCACCATGACCGGCACAGAACTGACAGACACGCAAAGACGCGTGATCTATGAGCCGGGGCTGCTTGACGCAAATCATGAGGATCGTTTTGGAGCCAAAGTCAATGACGGTTTTCAGGATTCGCCTGATACTGAAACTGTCATCATTACCGTAATATACAAAGTGAATCACCCCCCTTATATCGGAACTGATCCGGCAAAGGATGTTTTCCAGACAAAAACCGTGACCGCAGCCGAAAAAGAGGATGAGTACGCAATTCTGCCTCAGACACTGCTGTCAGTTCAGCTTACACTGGGAACTGATGAGGATGAGGGGGATGTTCTCACCTACCGGCTTATCACTTTTCCTGATCCTGAAATGGGAAAACTGTACCAGTATGAAACCGGAGGGAAAAAAGGGGATGAAATCACAGAGACAAAGCCCATTGTGGCAAATAAGGATCGGCTGCTGATCTATGAAACCGTAAACCGGGACTCAAATTACACTGTTGAGTTTTCTGCGAAAGTCAATGACGGGGAAGAGGATTCTCCCAACACTGAATTTGTCACAATACAGGTATCCTGTACGAATCAGAGCCCAAAGATTACCAGTTCGCCTCCTTCAACCGTATCTTCTGAAAAAGAGTATAATTATATTGTTACAGCAGAAGATCCGGATGCCAATGATCCGCGGGAAACCCTGACTGTCAGTGCAGTGAAAAAACCGGACTGGCTCACTTTGCAGAAAAATGAGGATGGAACCACCCTGTTTTCCGGCACTCCGGGAGCAGCCAATATCGGCACGCATCACATTGTGCTGCGGGTCACAGACGACAGCGGGCTTTTTGATGCGGAAAAGGATCAGAAATTCACCATTATTGTCATTCCGCCGGAAGTGAAGGAAATCATTGCAAATGAACTCGTTCCTCCCAATGAAATCATTGTGGATACCACCTGGGACTATGACAAGGTGGTCATCAAATCCGGCGGAGGCCCGAATGTCCTGACAGTCATGGAAAATGCCACATTGGTGATTCCCGCGGGAACTTTGCTGGAATTTGAGGATAATATGAGACTTATCCTCCGGGGTGGTATGCTGGCAGAGGGAAAGAGTGACAAAAAAATCACCTTTAAGGGAACCGAATGGGGCGGCATTCTTTTCAACGGATCGCAGAAACCCTCTGTGATGAAATACTGTCAGATTGAAGGGGTAAAAGGAATTGTATCCGGTGGGGTCGGTGTGGTGAATTATTCGGATCTGATTATGGAAAACTGCACCATCAGCAAAAATGAGGGGGTTTACGGTGCAGGAATCTATCTGGTCAATGCCAGTCCGACCCTGACCGGAAATACCATCACCGGCAACAAATTCTGTGAAAAAGGCGGGGGAATTTACTGCAAAGACGGAAGTCCGATCCTGACCGGAAACACCATTTCCGGCAATACAGACTGCAAAAAGGGAGCCGGCCTTTATCTGGAAAACTGCAATGCAAAAATGCAGGACAATTTTATCACGCAGAATATGGCACATGACGGAGGAGGTCTGTATATTGACGGCGGAGCACCTGAACTGGCAAATCTGATTATCGCGAACAACAACGGAACAGTGGATGGAGGAGGCCTGTTTCTGATCAATGCCAGTCCAAAGGTGACCAGTTGCACCATTGCCGCGAATCTTTCCCTCAAAGGGCCGGGAATCTTCTGCCTGACCTCCTCGCCTGTGGTGAAAAACACAGTTGTGTATACAAACCATATCGCGGATGAAAAAGGAGCGGACACGGGAATTTCCCAGCAGATATGGCTTGGTGACAGCGGTTCCGTGCCTTCTTTCCTTTACAGCAATGTGGAGGGTGGAACCGCAGGTATAGGCGGATCTGCATTTGGCGGCACATATAAAAACTGCACTGAGGCAGATCCCCTGTTTTTCTCTCCGGCAGCAGCGGCAGGGGCAGAAGGCAGCGGAACCTGGACAGTGAAAGCAGAATCCCCGTGCATCAATACCGGAGCCCCGGATATGGGCGGCGTACCCGCTGCGGATATTGCCGGAATTCCAAGACCCTTCAATGGCGTGCGCGCAGATATGGGCGCGCATGAATTCCGCAACAATCCGCCTGTGCTGGATGCGGATTCCCGTGTGCTGGAAGGCGCAGATGAAAAAAACGGGATTCTTTTCAGTCTCAATAATCTGGTCAGCGGAACCGACCCGGACGGGGATGATGTGCGCTACAAAATCCTGTCCCTGCCGGAATACGGAAAACTGTACCAGGTCAAAGACGGAAACAAAGATTATGAAATCCAACTGGTGGACGACAAAACCGATATTTTTGTCTCTGATCCCCAAAACCTGCTTTATTATGAACCCATAAACCGCAGTGCAGATTATACGGTCAGTTTTTCCTACAAGGTCAAAGATGATTTGCAGAAAAGAGAGGACATAAGCGAGGAGGAGCTTTTGTTTCTGCCGCTGGATTCTTTTGGGGAAGTCCGGATCAGCATTGGCGTGAAGGCGGAAAATGAAGCCCCGTTTTTTGTCAGCACCCAGGATATTGAGGCCAAAGTCGGCAATGAATACAGTTATGAAATTGAAGTTGCTGATCCGGATACAGATCATACAGGAGAGTTTCTGAAAATCTGGGCGGAAAAAACAGCCCCCTGGCAGGCCCTCACAGATAAGGGAGACGGTACCGGCCTTCTTTCCGGCATTCCTGCACAAAAAGATTTGGGAATGCAGAATGTCAATCTGCGTGTCACAGATGCACTGGGGGCATTTGCCCAGCAGGATTTCATAATTACGGTCATTTTTCCCAATGAACTTTCTGTAAACGGGGGCGAAGATCAGACCGGCGAACCTGGCACTCCCCTTTTTCTCACTGCTTCGGGACAGGGGAGCGATACCATTATTTATGAATGGACAATTCAGGATAAAAACGCTAATATGGTCAAATCCGGAGAGGGGCAGACCTTCAGTTGGACACCGGAACAGGGCGGAATGTATACCGCAATCGTCAGGGTAAGGGATGAATTCGGCAGTCTTCCGGGATCAGACAGGGTTCAGCTTGCGATTGCAGAAGGATTTGCAGAGGCCGGTGATGAGCGGCGGGACGCACCCACATCAGAACAGGAATCAATGCTTGAAAATTTGTCGGCCACGGATTCGGCTGATCCTGATTTTGACAAAAAGGAAAGCATTGAGGCCATCTCAGAACTTTCAGAGTTGAACCTGAGTGCGGAGCAGCAGAACATGGTGCTGAAAGGAATGGAGGAAGTGCTGGAATCCGGGGAACTCACGCAGGACGAGGCCAGCCAAATGATGGGTGCTGCCGACAACCTGATTATTGAAAGCGCAGATGAAGGCAGCAGACTCACTGCGGAGCAGAGAACCCGGATGCTCCATATTCTCAACGGAATTGCAGACATTCCTGAAATGACGGAACCCCAAGTGTTCAAGATGATGAAAACTCTGGGCGAGCTGCTCCGCCAGCAGGGCACGTCCGGTCTGTCAGCCGAAGAGATCGGGCTTATTGATGAGATCGCACGCAAAACCTTCCGCAAAGCCGCTGATCTGAAATCATCTGTCACGGCAGACGGTTATGAGTATGTGAAAATATACACACAGACAGTTGACACCTCTTCGCCCGCGCCTGTGCGTCTAGGAGGAAATTCTGAGACAGATGCCCGGTTTGCAGTATCAGAGGCTCTGATCGCGGAAATCCGGCAGAAAACCGGGGTGAAACATCTCACAGTGTGTTTTCTGGTCAATGCCATTACAGACGGTCACGGTGTGCTGGTATGCGCGGAAATGACCAATGACAGCAAGTCGGTTCTGTCCCTGCGGAATCTGGCAAATCCTGCGGAAATCGCAATACCGGTTATAAATTCCTCCCGGCGTGCGCCCATGTATTTCAATACATCTTCCGGGTTCTGGCTTGCTGACGGCATTGCTGTTATGACAGCCGGTGATAAAATCGTGGTTTTTACCAGCAGACATCTTACGGATTTTATGCTGTTTGAATCCCAGACAGATCCGACCATCGGGGATGAGAGGAATGACGGAGAAAAGGTTGTGGAAGCTGTTTCAGACATAGGGTCAGGCGGCGGTGGCTGTTTTATGGATATTCTGTGGAAATGATCGGGAAAGGATGGAATTGTATGAAAATCGGGGGGCAGGTGTCAGGTGTTCGGTGTTCGGTGTTCGGTGTCAGAGGTGTGCTGACAGTGATGACGATTGTATCAGCATTTGCAGGTGCAGCATTTGCAGGAGGCCCGTTTTCCAGCAGTCCAGGAACCCGTGCCAGGGCAATGGCCGGAGCATTCACGGCAGTTTCTGATGACGCGTCCGCTGTATGGTATAATCCTGCCGGGCTGGCCGGAAAAAAGGAGATTGGCGGAATACTGGAATGGGCCCAGGCTCCGTCCATTGAGGAAGAAAACGGGGAACTGGATTCCGGTGAGAACAACTGGTTCGCAGGTGCGTATTACGAGGAAAAGGAATATGGCATCGGTCTGTTTTACCATCGGCCCTATACCATCAATTACTGGGCCTACGACGGGAATCAAAGGAATATGGCATGGGGAGATGTGATTGAAACTGTTCAGGTTTTTGCCATTCCCATTGCTGTTGCTCTGCCTGTGTTTGATGGCCGCCTCAAATTCGGGGGGACTGTGGAATGGGTAAATCTTGACATCGGCGAGTCCAAAGTCGTGTACCGGGATCAGTCCGGTTTTGCCAATGGATACAAGGCAGCCGATGACAGTGATTCCGGGCTTTCCGGGTCCCTGGGCATACTGGCTACAGCCGTGGATACCGGAGATCTGAAGCTGAACCTGGGCGGAACCTATCGTTTAAAATCCCAGACTGAGGCTGGCAAATCCGCTATGGTTTCGGAAAGTGACACAGCAATTGCCGAACTCTTTTATGAAAAACCGGCCAGTTTTGATATAGCCGCCTCCCTCATCATGGACTTTAAGGGAAAAGGCTCCCAGAAATATGAATTCACAACCGGGATTCAGTACGGCAGCACGGACTGGGGGGATGCCCAGGAAGGAAACAGCGATCTGGAATATGGCAGTTTTTCCTTTGGAACAGAACTGGCTCTCAAAGATGAAAATGCCCGTATCAGCAATATGGCTTTCCGTGCAGGATATTTTCTCCGGGATCCGTCCGGAGGCAGCCAAAGCTGGGACTGGCCTGAAGTATCAGGAATCACTTATGGATTTGGCATGAAAATCGGCAATCTGGGAATTGACATTGCTCAGGAATATGTTGCATTTGAAAATGATTCCGGATATGATGACGATGTTTTTCTGACTTCCCTTGCGCTGACGCTGACATTTTAAGAAAAATGGCATGAAAAAAACAGGTCAAATCCCGCAAGGGATGACATTATTATAGAAAAACGGTATAAAAAAAACAGATCAAATCCCGCAAGGGATGACATTATTATAGAAAAATGACATGAAAAAAACAGTCACCTCTATAATAATATCACCCTTCCGGGGTTTGATCTTTGCTGTGACGGAATAATATCACATCTACAATAATATCACCCCTTCCGGGGTTTGATCTTTGCTGTGACGGAATAATATCACATCTACAATAATATCACCCCTTCCGGGGTTACAAATCCCGGAAGGGATGACATTATTATAGAAAAGCGGTATCAAAAAAACAGATC
>CAZHPS010000435.1:0-5998 GCA_964534335.1 uncultured Desulfobacterales bacterium | reverse complement strand
TCTGTTTTGTGGCCTCCAGCCCGTCCATTTCCGGCATCTGCACATCCATCAGCACCGTGTCATAAAACTGACGGCGCACAGCATCCACTGCCTCAAGCCCGTTTCCCGCAATATCAGCCAGATAGCCCAGCCGCTCCAAAGTCAGCAGCGCAAGCTGCTGGTTGATGGAATTGTCCTCGGCTATCAGAATCCGCAGCGGATGATTTTTCCCCATCTGCGGATCAAATTCCGGTTCTGCCTCTTTTTTTTCCTGATCGCGGGTGGAGCCTGTATCAACGGCAAACACTTCCGTCAGAGTGTTATACAACTGGGAGGATCTGACCGGTTTGATCAGCCATGCCGCAAAATCCTTCCGTATTTCCTCTTTTTCCATCTGGCCTGCGGAGGACATCATAATCAGAGGCAGATTTGCCCCAGACTTTTCCTGATGAAGGGCTTTTGCCAGTTCAATTCCATCCATTTCCGGCATCTGCATATCCAGAATCGCAACATCATACCGGGTTCCGGAATCCACTGATCGCAAAGCATCTGCACCGGAGGAAACCGCGTCCGCCTTCATTCCCCATGCCCCGGTCTGGCGCAGCAGAATCTCCCGGTTGACTTCATTGTCATCCACAATCAGCACATGCCTGCCGCTCAGAGAGGGCTGCTCCGGATTCATATACACCGGCAGGGAAATTTTGCCTTCTTCCGCACGGATGGAAAAATGGAATGTGGTGCCAATGCCTTCCGTGCTTTCCAGCCACATTGTGCCGCCCATCATTTCTGTCAGACGTCTGCTGATGACCAGTCCCAGACCGGTTCCTCCGTATTTCCGGGTTGTGGAGGAATCCACCTGGGAAAAGGATTTGAACAGCCGATCCATGCGATCCGCAGGAATGCCGATGCCGGAATCTTTGACTGCAAAATGCAGTTCCCATATTTTTGCCCCCGAATCAGACAGAATGGGAGATCCGCTTAGGGAAACAAGTACCTGTCCTTTATGTGTGAATTTGACCGCATTGCCCAGAAGATTGAGCAGAATCTGGCGCACCCGGGTTTCATCTCCCACAATTGCACCTGGCAGATCCGAATCCGGCATACATCCCAGATCAAGACCTTTTTCCCCTGCTTTCACAGCCACCAGATCCAATGCAGATTCTGCACATTCCCGCAGATTGAACGGCACTTTCTCCAGTTCCATCTGTCCGGCTTCGATTTTGGAAAAATCCAGAATGTCATTGATAATAGTGAGAAGCGATTCTCCGCTGTTTCTGATGTTTTCTGCAAACATGCGCTGCTCTTTTGTGAGATCACTGGACAGCAGCAGTCCGGTCATGCCGATGACGCCGTTCATGGGTGTGCGGATTTCATGGCTCATGGTGGCAAGAAACGCACTTTTGGCGCGGTTGGCTGATTCGGCTGCTTCACGGGCTGCAAGGGTTTCTGTCAAAGCCTTTTTAATATCGCTCAGATCACTGACAATGGAAATAACCCCCACGACATTCTGATCTTTGTCTTTCAGAAGAGAAGCCGAGGTTTCCACCGGAAGCACTGTTGTGTCTTTTCTTTTCAGTTTTATCTCATACCGACTGACAAAACCATGCTCGCTCAGTGTGTCTCTGAGATTTCTGAATTCACTTCTGTCCGCATACAAATCAGCCAAAGGCACATTCTGAATTTCCTCAAAACTGTAGCCGGAAAGATGTGCGGACATTTTGTTCCATTTGATGAACTTTCCCTGTCTGTCCCTTATGCTGATGGCATTGGGTGAATTTTCAATCACATTTTCCAGATACTCTTTGATCTGCAGGAGTTCATCCTCAGCTTTTTTCCTGTCAGTAATATCCCGAATCAGTTCAACGGCTCCGGTGATATTTCCTTTGGAATCATACAGAGCGGATGCACTTGCCAGAAGATATGCCTCGCCACCTGGCAGATTCTGCGTAAAGGATTCTGAGGTAAGCAGCCCGTCCTGCCGTTTGAGTTTGGGATATTTTTTTTCAATTTCCTCATCAGGCCGTGTTGCCAGATCAATGAGAATCGGTCTTCTTTCTCCGTAAAAGGGAAGAGCGTATTCATAATCATCTTTGCCCATTATATCTTCGGCTTTTATGCCTGTCATTTTCTCCATTGCCCGGTTCCAGGCAATCACTTTTCCTTCTTTGTCAATCACGAAAACCGCATCAGGCAGGAAATCAATCATGTTGTAGAGTTTCCGTTCAGATTCCCTGAGATCCGCAGTCCGTTTTTCCACCATTTCCTCAAGATGCTCATGATGTTTTTTCAGTTCCATTTCTGCCTGTTTGCGAAGTGTCACATCCATAAGTGAGCCTTCGTAATACAGCATGTTTCCCTGATTATCCACAACTTTGCGGGAATAAATTGATACCCATATGATGCTTTTGTCCTTGCGGTACACCCGTGCCTCAAATCCTTCCGCGCTCCCTTTTTCAAGGAGAATCCGAACCAGTTCCTCACGATCTGCGGAATTCACATAAATCTGTTTTCCGATGTCCGTGACAGAAGACATCAAATCCTCCGGAGAATCATATCCCATGATTTTTGCATAAGCCGGATTCACACGCAGATACCCGCTGCCCGGCACACTCTGAAAGATTCCCTCCACCGCATTTTCAAACAGGGAACGGTATTTTTTTTCAGACTCTTCCACTGCCCGGCCCGAAGATTCGATTTTTTCCATAAATGTGTTGAAATAAGAGGCCAACTGCCCGATTTCATCTTTGGAATGAATCTCCATGCGCACGGAAAAATCTCCGTCTGAAATAGAGGCAAGTTTGTTCATCAGTGTTTGCAGAGAACCGGTGATATAGGAACTGATGCGCATGGAAGTAAGGGGAAACACAAAAAACATGGCGACAAATCCGATGGCAAAAACAAGATTGCGGAAAGTATACAGCGGCGCATACAGTTCATCCAGATAAACAGATGATCCCACTATCCAGCCGAATTCCGGAATATCCTCAAAAACAGTCAGTTTTTCCCGTGTCTGAGTTTCCCCCGGATTTTTCCAGGGATAAACAATTTTTCCTTTTTTCTTCTCACACATTTCTGCAATAAATCTTCTTCCAGCCGCATCTTTCATATCCAGAAAATTTTTTCCTTCCATCTGTGCATAGGGATGAATCAATGAAACACCGTTATAAGCAAGTACAAAAGCATATCCGGTTTTTCCAAATTTCTGGGATACGATATTTTCACGGAAATCATTCACATTGACCATGTCTTTGAATTCTTCCCGGTAAGAGGATACGGAAATAATCCAGTCCCAGGGCTGAAAATACGTCATATACAGGGCTTTGGGACGTTCAAGGGTTTCATCAGGATTTTTCCAGTCATATTCCAGATAGCCCTCTTTTCTTCTGATCTGCTCTTTTATGAAAGCAAAATGCAGAAAACTGACCCCTTTCACTCCGGGTTTGGGATGAGCAGCCGCTGTTCCCTGCGAATTAGCGCAGTAGATATAACCGGTTTTGCCTATGGTCTGGCTGAACAGAACTTCAATGGCCTTTGCCTTTGCCTCTTCCTCCGTGATTTTTCCCTGCTGATACTGAGAATAAAAATTTTGCACAATATCCCGGTTTTTCTCGGCAATGGCACGGAGGTAGTTTTTCACGGACATTGTGGAGGAAACATTGACCATGTTCACCAGTGCTGATGTGGCATTTTTCAGACTGTCCTCAATATTGGTTTCAATGCTGCGCTTCTGCACATAAAAAATAATCATGCTGCCCACAGCAAATATCAGTGCAAATGCCAGTGAATGCACCAGATTGATCTTGTAACGCAAAGAAAGATTTCTGAATCTGAAGTTTTTCATTTTTTTCCTCCTCTCCTGTCTGATACCAATTTCCCATTGATTTGATACAATATTTCCCCGCTTACCAAACTACATGGATTTATTTAAGAAAGGATTTTTCTGCAACCGCCTTCTTAAATCTTTTCTTAAATAAATCCTTGTAGTTTTTCTCGTTCCATAGTTACAGCAGATCGCGCCGGACAATTTCCAAAGCCGCACGCACTTTGGGATATTCTGTTTCTATCTGATGCAGCAGAGCAGATACCTCACACGCTCCGGTTTTGGCAATATTTTCTGTTTCCTGACACAGTTGTGCAAGCGCGGTTGCACCAAAATTTCTGGCATTGGATTTGAGTGTATGCACTGCACGGCGCAGATCTTCGGGCCTGCCTTCTTCCATTGCCTGCCTGGCCTGCTCCTGCATTTTGACAGCATCACCAAAGAAATCCTCAATGAGTTTCGGCAGCATCACAGCAGCTTTTTTGCCAAGCATGGCACTGAGGTTTTTCAAAGCCTTTGGATCAAGGTCTGCGGCCGGACATTCCGGAACTGAAACTTCAGCAGACAGAGAAGTATCATCCGTATCCGGAGTGCCTGCGGTTTGCAGAGATTCTTCCTTTTTTTCAGATTTGCTGCGGCACGGACACTGACTCAGAGCGCGGATCAGTTCCTTTACCCTGAAGGGTTTGCTGACATAATCATCCATACCCGCGTTCAGGCACATTTCCCGGTCGCCCTGCAAAGCATTGGCTGTCATGGCTATGATGCGTGGCTGGCGGTCTGCCGGAATTTTTGTCCGAATCTGCTTTGTGGCTTCAAGCCCGTCCATTTCCGGCATCTGAACATCCATCAGCACTGTGTCATAGAACTGACGGCGCACAGCTTCCAGTGCTTCGACTCCGTTTCCCGCAATATCGGCCAGATAGCCCAGACGCTCCAACGTCAGCAGAGCCAACTGCTGATTGATGGAATTGTCCTCTGCCACCAGAATCCGCAGCGGATGGATTTTTCCCATTTCTGAATCAAATTCCGGTTCTGCATCATCATCTTCCTGTGTCATATTACTATTGTCAGCCTCTCCGCCCATCAATTCCATCAGAGTATTGTACAACTGTGAAGCTTTGACCGGTTTGAGCAGCCACGTCACAAATTCCCCCTGTCCGGACTCTTTTTCCATCTGTCCAGCGGAGGACATCATAACCAGAGGCAGTTTTGGGCTCATATTTTCCTGATGAATGGCCTTTGCCAGTTCCAGCCCGTCCATTTCCGGCATGTTCCTATCCAGAATTGCAAGATCATACCGGGTTCCGGAAAGAATCGCACCCAAAGCCTCTGCCCCGGATGAAACCGCCTCCGGTTTCATTCCCCATGCTGCGGTCTGCCGCAGCAGAATCTCACGGTTGATTTCATTGTCATCCACAATCAGCACCTGTTTTCCGGTCAGACAGGGCTGCTCAGGATTCATGTAAACCGGTTTTGCCATTGCAGCAGCCTTTGCACGGATGGAAAAATGAAATGTGGTTCCAGCACCTTCGGTGCTTTCCACCCGCATTGTGCCGCCCATCATTTCTGTCAGACGTCTGCTGATGACCAGTCCCAGACCGGTTCCTCCGTATTTCCGGGTTGTGGAGGAATCCACCTGGGAAAAGGATTTGAACAGCCGATCCATGCGATCCGCAGGAATGCCGATGCCGGAATCTTTCACTGCAAAATGCAGTTCCCATGTCTGATCAGTGTTTTCTCCGGCAGTATCAGCAGGCATGGGAGATCCGCTTACGGAAACAAGTATCTGTCCTTTGTGTGTGAATTTGACTGCATTGCCCAGAAGATTGAGCAGAATCTGACGCACACGGGTTTCATCTCCCGCAATTGCAGTAGGCAGATGGGAATCTGTCATGCAGGCCAGATCAATCCCTTTTTCACCGGCTTTCACGGCCACCAGATCCAAAGCGGATTCCATGCACTCCCGCAGGTTGAACGGCACATTTTCCAGTTCAAGCTGACCGGCCTCAATTTTGGAAAAATCAAGAATGTCGTTGATAATGGTCAGAAGCGATTCCCCGCTGCTGCGGATGTTTCCGGCAAACATGCGCTGCTCTTTTGTCAGGCTGCTGTTCAGCAGCAGCCCGGTCATGCCGATAACACCGTTCATGGGTGTGCGGATTTCATGGCTCATGGTGGCAAGAAACGCACTTTTGG
>CAZHPS010000434.1:0-6004 GCA_964534335.1 uncultured Desulfobacterales bacterium | reverse complement strand
TAGGTGCCTGCTGTGAGACCGCTGAGGTCTTCGGTCGTTGCGCCGTTGCTCCACTCGAAAGTGTAGCCAGGTGTGCCGCCTGCTACCGTCAGGTCTATGGAACCAGTAGCTGCGCCGTTGCATAACACGTTTACTTGGGTGGTGCTGAGGTCAAGAGCTAACTGTTCCGTAATGGTGACCTCTTGTGTGTTTACACAACCAATGGCATCAGTGATGGAAACTGTATAGGTGCCTGCCATCAAGCCGCTAATATCTTCCGTAGTTGCGCCATTCGACCATGCATAACTAAATGCAGGTCTACCTCCAGTCACGACCAGATCAATTGAACCATTCGAAGCGCCATTACAGGACACATTGGTTATCAAAGTATTATAATTATAAAACAGACATTGGCGTTCCTGGCCATCTAACTCTTGGTAATAATTACCATTATTTGAAATGGTCCAAGGAACATCTGTGATCAGTTCAAATGCACCATCTGCAGCGCCATCACTGTATTGTAGCGTGACAGCGGGGTACTCCTCGCAAGCATTCCAGTTTACTGTAAAATTAGTGGCAAATTGAAAGCGATAATATTTGAAAACACCGTCGTCTCCTGCTGGCGCTACAAAAGCATAGCCATAGGGAGATGCAACTACACTTAAGGTCCCTGTCAAGGCAACAGGATATCGAACCGTAAAAACACCGGATGAGTAGAGTCCGTTTGTGACTGTTTGAGTTGCGCGAAGTCGTACCTCTAACTTGTCACTTCCCATAGGGAGGTTATTCATAGTCAGATCAATGCCTGATGATTCAGTTACAACAGCAGAAGTGGTTTGAATACAACCATTAGCATCTGTTACCGTCACTGTATATGTACCAACTGACAAACCGGAAACATCCATCGTAGTGGCTCCAGTGCTCCACAAGTATGTGTAACCCGACGTACCACCTGAAACCGTCAGATCAATAGTGCCGCTAATGGGTGCGGCACAGGTTGTTTTTGTTGTAACTGTAGTAAGAACGAGAGCTGCTGGCTGAGTTACAGTTACAGCCGTGGTTTGAGTACAACCAATATTGTCTGTTACAGTAACTGTGTACGTTTCTGCTACCAAGTCAAAAATATCCTGAGTTGTAGCATTATTCGACCAAAGGTACATGTAAGGAGAAGTGCCCCCAGATACACTAAGGTCAATTTCACCATCTGAATCACCGTTGCATGATACATCCACATGCATTTCCGTAAGTAATATGGCAGCAGGTTCTGTAATATTTACAGAAATGGTGGAACTACAGCCATCGTCATCTGTAACGGTAACGGTGTAAACTCCTGCCATAAGGCCTGTGACCGTGGCAGTGCCATCTCCTGTTGGAGTTCCTGTCCAATCATAAGTATAGGGGGCGGTCCCACCCGTTACACTAACGGTCGCTGAACCATCGGATCCTCCATTACAAGTAACATTTGACATTGCGGATATATTCAATGATAACGATGATTCGGAAACCATTGAAACTAGACTGGCCGTACAGTTGGAAGCGTCAGTTACGGTTACCGTATAGTTACCCATTGTTAGTCCGGATATGTCTTGCGTTGTTTCATTGTTTGACCATAAATAGGTGTACATAGGAGTACCTCCGGTTACAGTCAGATCAACTTCTCCATTCGATCCACCATTACAGGATGCATTGGTGACTATGGAACTTAACACCAGAGAACTCGTTGATTCCACTGTAGCAGAGATGGTGGAACTACAATCATTAGCATCCGTTACAGTAACGGTATAAATTCCGACTGAAAGGTCGGCTAAGTCTTGGGTCGTGGCATTGTTGGACCAGAGGTAGGTATATGCCGGAGTGCCCCCAGTTACTGTCAGGTCAATTGCTCCATTGGCATTACCACAAGAGGCATCCGTTACGCTGGCGATACTTGGAGACAAGATCGATGGCTCCGTTATAGTAGATTCCAGAGTAGTTGTACATGCATTATCATCAGTAATAGTCACCGTATAAGTACCTGCTGCAAGATTACTGATATCTTGTGTTGTGGGCCCATTCGACCATACATAAGTAAAAGGAGATCGGCCACCCATTATAATCAGATCAACAGCGCCATCGCTTCCACCGTTACAGGAAACATCCGTTACACTTGTCTCATAATCATAAAATACGCCTTCACGTTCTTCTCCATCCAGTTCCTGGTAAAAATTTCCATTGTTATTGTTAGTCCAAGGAACACCTGTGATCAACTCAAAAGCGCCATTTGCAGCACCATCGCTATACTGCAATGTTAAGACTGGATACTCCTCGCAAGCGTTCCAATTGACTGTGTAATTAGAGGCAAACTGGAAACGATAATATTTAAATACCCCATCGTCTCCAGCAGGCCCTGCAAAAGTATAGCCAAAGGATGACGAACCAGGAACCACACTCAAGGTCCCCGGCAAAGCTATGGGAAATCGCACAGTGAGTATACCTGCAGAATAAAGCCCGTTTGAAACCCCCTCAGTAGTCCGAAGGTGTATCTCTAATTTGTCACTGTTTACTGGCTGGTTTCTAATTGTCATATCTATTAGTGCTTGTGCCGACAAACTTTGGACACAAATTCCACATAATAGAATCAACAAGGGGTAAAACTTCTTATTCATACTGCGCAATTTGATTTTTTAATTCAAAATAGGATGGCCAATTCGCTTAAATTCCGACACAGCCATTCCCTTATCAACGACTGGAATTTTATCGATAGATTGCAATATAACATTGCAGGTCATTATAAAAATCCATCTATTGAAGACTTGTTTAGTTAAGCAAGAACAGTGCCGAATAACTCAAAATCTGTTTTTGAATTTAATCATAACTATACCCCACCTGACACACGACTGTCTGGGATACAATGAGTAAACCATCCATTACAGGCAACCTGCGATGGATACTGGTCAGTGGGATGCAGAACTGAGTGTTGAAAATGTACCGAAGCTTACTTGAGGCAGATGATAATACGGGAAAGAGTCACTTGAAAAACCAGAAGTAATGGCAAAAATTCACTTTTCACTCGAACGATTACGGATTAAAATAATAGAATACTCCGAAAGGTACACCCAGACCTTCCGACCTAAGGGGCGGTTTGTAAATTCGGAGCCTTTGAGTGTAAATTCGGTAAGTTTTTAAAAAGTTTGGTAAGATAAACTCCTTGTAATCAGCGGAGATCCTTTTTCCAGACAGGTTAAATTCAAAGATTTATATTGAGTATCCAGACTTGCTGTTGCTGGATAAAATAAGGCAGCGTCACCGAACAGCGACGCTGCCTTAAATTCCTACTTTTGAGGTTGTTGATTGATTGTACCGAGTGGATTGGTGATACCCAAATTGTTAAGAATTATGACCCGGTCGTTCCCCGAACCATTATACTTAGTCTCCCCATTCATATTGACATCCTCGTGGTAATAGCCTGGCTCAGTGTCCAATGGGGTCAAAATCCCTACTCGATTGAGGATAAGTACCCGATCGTTTTGGCTGCCATTATATTTAATCTGCCATAAACCACCTGCCTTTTTATTGGTATTCCCCGCCCAAAGTCCGTAAACCCCGGTTTCGAGGAATTTTCGTGCGCTGGTACCTGAACTTCCGTAAGTATCATACTGAGGATCATCGGAAGTAAAATCAAATAACGGCGAACCCCCAATATAATTGACTTTAACAGCAGACATGACCCCTAAGTGGTTGCGATGCCGAACCATGAGATAATACTCACCTTCGTATGTATCTGGGAATAGCACTTCTGAAGTGCCGTCCATGTCTACGATATCACCATCACGCTGGAGTAGAGCCGAGCGGGTGGCCACCAATGTATTGGTATCCTGTCGAAGTTCTAGCCATACCCAGTCCACAATGGCATTGTTTGGGTCACTGTTATCTCTTACAGAAGTTGTGATAGTTTCTGTAACAAAATTATTCACCTTCACAAACGCGCTCATGGTATCATACGGAGTTGACAAAGGAAATAAAGGCCCCATCGTGATCTGACGCAATGCGTCAGACATCGTATTCGTACTGACATCATATGGCCCCTGCAAGAAAATTCTTGCTGTCACTTCAATCGGTTTGAAATAAATCAACTGCCCAAGGCAAGCACTGTCGGGCTCATGATACAGTTGGCTTTCAAGTATCAGCCTTTGTGCATGGGTCATATCAATGGGCAGGTTTTGAGTACCCGGTAGACCAACATCAAAAGTATTCAGTTCGATATTGATGTCTTTATTCCAACAAGCCATGGGAGTACCAGAGCTGCCCCCCAAATTTGCAGTGCTATATTCAGGGAATCCAGCATAGTCCAGGGATGAAGCCTCCACTTGATCTCCCAGGTAAATGAAGTTGGTATAGTCCTTCTTGAAAATATTAGCCAATGGCCCGGCCCCACCCACAAGGAAATCTCCCAGATCAGCATCCTGACTATCGTGGTTGTAGAATGACATAGCTGTTCCACCCACCGTTGGGGTCAGAGAGTTAAACGTATTGCCCGTAAAAGTTCCATTTATTTCAACCTGTGGAATGGAGGGTGAATCGCTGCTCAGACACTTTGTATTTACGGTAACATGCCGGAATTCCGTATATCCCGCGAGTGGATTGAAGGTATTGTCTAGTACTGTGATGTCAGGGTAGTTTTCTATACTCATCCCCCAACGAAGGTTGTTGAATGTGTTGTTTGAAACCGTCGTGATATTTTGCTGCTGGTTGTTTTGCAGACGTAACACACTTCCCGGTATCGTAGCGCTTCCCACAACCGAGCCGTCGAATTGGTTGTATGAAACGGTTATCGTACTACCCAGTTCGTTGTTAGGGGAAACTTGTACCCCTCCACCGTTGAAATAATTTTTGTCGGCAACTGAGCCTCCGATCAGAATCGGGCTACTGGTATTGTTATACCGAACAAGTATGTCATGATTGATAGACTGGAAGGTGTTTCTCTTGTAAGTGCCAGCACCATAATCTACTGAAACCGCTGATCGGAAGCCTATATCCCCCAGTCCATCTCCAAGGAAGGTTCCGTTGACGGTTGCGGTCACTACATTGTTATCCACCAGTATATTGTCTACCCCACCACCGTTGGCAAGATATGCGCCATAGTTAATACTAATTGCGTTTCTGTTGCCATAACCTGCTAGGTAAACATCGGTACTTGACTGGTAAGGATTGATTTCATTGTTTAGGATCGAGATGTTTTCCAGGGTAGCCGCACTCGCGATAATGGCACTGGAAAGTTTTGTCAAATCCACCTTGAAATTCAAATTGTCAATCGTAACCCCATTGACAGAAACATCAAACAAGGTAGGTTTCCCAGATACCGTTCCAGTGAAGTCAATCATTGGTTTTGGAGTGATGCCATAGATAGTGAGCGATTTATTTACCAACACTTGCTCGTTGTAGGTCCCTGAACACACTTCAATGATCTCACCGTCAGTGGTGGTTGAAGCATTGATGGCAGCTTGTATAGTTGCATAGTGAGAAACAGGTGCATCTGAAATATTGGACACTGGCAAATACTCGATCGTTACCATGATATCATCTGTACAACCATTGTTATCTGTTACTGTATACGTGTAAGTGCCAGGTGCTAGTCCTGTAAATGTGCCCGTGCCAGAATAAGGGGCTGTTCCTCCAGTAGCGGAGATGGTTGCGGTTCCGGAGGAACCTGTGTTGCAGAAAACATTGGTGTGGGTTTCTGACGCTACAACCGCGGTAGGCTCCGTGATTGTGATCGTCACATCATCCATACAGCCGTTCGCATCCGTAACCGTGTACGTATATGTGCCAGCAACTTCTGTAAAGTCTCCGGTGCCCGTGTAGGGTCCAGTGCCGCCAGTGGCACTAACTGTAACCGTGGAAGTTCCGCCGTTGCACAAGATCGCGGTAGCGCTCGCAGCAGCTACAACCGCGGTAGGCTCCGTGATCGTGATCGTCACGTCATCCTCACAGCCGTTCGCATCCGTAACCGTGTACGTATACGTGCCAGCAACTTCTGTAAAGTCTC
>CAZHPS010000433.1:0-6008 GCA_964534335.1 uncultured Desulfobacterales bacterium | reverse complement strand
CAATTTTTTTTCAGATCGGGAAATTATAATGCGTCAGTTTAATTTTGACAAGACACTAACTGAAAAATGCAATGAAAATCAGGAAAACAGAGAATCTTTTTACCTCTGCTTTCCGCTGGCAGGGACAAAAAAATGTTTATTTGTGTCAATGTTTTTGGGGGATTTGGCATATGCAGAAATACGGACTCCTTTTTGGAAATCTGATTTTCAGTTATGAGACAGAATTATGTATCCAATAAAGGCATGATCGTCAATGAAAGCGGATTTTTTTGGAAAAACCGGCTTTCTGTCCGGCAGAAAAGATTTTGTGTGACATATTAAACTGTATCTGTTTTTCTGTCAACAAATTAGATATATTGCCATCTGTGTATTCCGAAATTCAGCGGAATTATGCGGAAATGCACTTGTATTTCAGCAGCCCTTTATAATTTGTGTCATTTGAAAACCGGGCAAACACTTTGAGTTCCCTGTTATCCGGCCTTATGGTGACATCACCGGCAAAAAACCTGCCGCTTTTCATAAGAGGAACCATTCTGCCATCCATATTCACAGCCACATCACCGGCTCCGGGAATCCATAACCTGAAATGCTGTGTGGTGCCGTGCTTCAGATATCCTGTAACCGGACTGTACAGATACACCTTTTTTTCATAAAAATCCGAATAAACTGCGGGAAATCCGGTATTTTTTTTCACCCCTTCCCCGGCTTCAATCAGATAATCCAGTGTCCAGTCAAAATTGCCCGGAGTATTTTCATCTCTGCTGAACACCCGGAGAATATAGGTTCCCTTATGCGGAAAAACTGCATAAATTTTGCACTGTTCCGGTTCTTTCTGTATAAATGTCATCTGCTCTGCGGCATATGTTTCATGCACCAGACTGGCTTCCAGAAGGATATGATCAGGAACGCCCAGAGTGACTGCAATCTGATTTCCGGTTTTTACAGACACTGCTGTGTGCGTGCGCAAGGAAATGCTGTTTTTGAAAAAAGCAGGTTTCACATAAACAAGTTTTTCAAAATCCTGCAGGGAAACCGGTGCGGAAAGAAGCTGCAATTGGGGATCACGGGGAAAATGACTGTAGATAAAATGATTTGACGGGGGGCAAAAATAATATTCTTCATAATGGCGTATGAATTTGCCATTTTCCACATGACCTGCTCCCCAAGTGACATCAAGCAGATGCCATTTTCCATTGATTTTCAAGGCATTCCACGCATGATTGCAGTCTCCCCTGAAAACATCGCCTGCTGAATAACTGAATCCTTTGGCATAACCGTCTACGGTCTTCACTTCCAGACCTGCTGCGGTTCCCAGTGCTGCAAACAGTTCCGCATATCCCTGACACACCGCAGATTTTCTTTTCAGAACCTCATCCGGAGACAGGTATCTGCTGACCGCGCCTGCCGGATAAGCAGATACATCATAGGAAATATTGCTGGTAATCCAGCAGTAAATGGCCTTTGCCTTTTCCCTGTCATTTTTTGATGACTTTGTCAGGTATTCTGCAAGATTTTTTATGGAGATTTCCGCGTGTTTCGCTGTGTTCAGCACATGCTTTTCAATCTGATTGTGCATGGAATTCCTCCCTGTTATTCAAATTCCCATCCGCTTTTTCAGTTTTTCCAGTTCTTTTTTCCTGCTGCTTTGGCGGTTTGCACGAATATCATCAAAAGAAGGAATATCTCTGTCAGGTTCATCTTTGGAGCGGAAGAGCATATAACTTCCCCATTTGAGAAGCGCGAAACAGAACAGGGCTATGAGAAGCAGGGTTCCCACAGTTCCGCCAAAGACAATCCATATCCGGGTTTTCTGAATGCCAAGGGCAATGCCGAAACTGACCACAAGAATAATCATCAGCGCGTAAAGCCGATCCACTCCGGGAAGATTGTTCCATTGCGCATTTTTCCCAACAATGACAAGGGTGAGGATCATGCAGATGATGGGAAGGAAATAAACCGTGAAATTGACCGTGAGCAGATTCTGGTGGATGAAAAACAGGGAATAGGCCGTAAGCACGCAGGAACACATTCCCGGCACACAGACCAGGTAAACAAAAAAGGAATAAACATAATTCCAGGGCGGATAATTTCCGCTCCCGCGTGCATGAATGCGGCTGATAAGCCACAGCAGAATGGGCGGGGAAAAAAAGACTGCCAGCAGAATCCGGATGTCAGTCTGTCCGATTTTTGCGATAAGTTCCTGTAAAGTCATGGGAGTGCCTCATTATAAATAAGGTAGAACAAGCCGGAAGCTTGTGCCACTTTTTTTATTTCCGATAATTTCAACGGAAAGTTTTCTTTTTATACCTGATAGTTATATTTCTGTACAGCAGGATCAGGTTCGGCAGATTCATATGTTTTCTGTGATTGCCGTGATTCTGGTATCCTGTTCATCGCAGACAGCAATCCTGTAAATCCTTTAATCATGTGAATCCCGGTTCAGACAATCCCTTGTCTGGAACTCTGATTTGTCTGATTCATCTGATTAACCTGATTATAACTCATGCAAATCAGAGAAATCAGACGAATCAGACAAATCACAGTTCAGACAACTGCAGGGATTTCAGATAAGAAAGGATTTTTAACTCTTTCAATCCTTTCAAAATCCATGTGGTTGTCCCATCATGTTCATCACAGAAATCACAATAAGCGCAGACAGCAATCCTGCAAATCCTTTAATCATGTGAATCCCGGTTCAGACAATCCCCTGTCTGGAACTCTGATTCATCTGATTAACCTGATTATAACTCATGCAAATCAGAGAAATCACAAGACAACTGCAGGTATTTCAGATAAGAAAGGATTTTTAACTCTGTCAATCCTTTCAAAATCCATGTGGTTGTCCCATCATGTTCATCACAGAAATCACAATAAGCGCAGACAGCAATCCTGCAAATCCTTTAATCATGTGAATCCCGGTTCAGACAATCCCCTGTCTGGAACTCTGATTCATCTGATTAACCTGATTATAACTCATGCAAATCAGAGAAATCACAAGACAACTGCAGGTATTTCAGATAAGAAAGGATTTTTAACTCTGTCAATCCTTTCAAAATCCATGTGGTTGTCCCATCATGTTCATCACAGAAATCACAATAAGCGCAGACAGCAATCCTGCAAATCCTTTAATCATGTGAATCCCGGTTCAGACAATCCCCTGTCTGGAACTCTGATTTGTCTGATTCATCTGATTAACCTGATTATAACTCATGCAAATCAGACGAATCAGACGAATCACAGTTCAGACAACTACCAGGCAGACTGTCAATCCTTTCTTATCTGAAATCTTTGTAGTTATTTACCTGTGCAGTCTGGCTGTGCCTTCTCTTTTACCTGCCTACAGCCACCCTGCCGAACTGCTGACCTGGAGAAAGGACAAGCCGGAAACCGAGGCCGAAGTCCCGGTAGTCGGGCGAGTTGTTGACCCGGTAGGCAGAACGGCAGTAGACATCTTCGTAGCGCCAGCCGCCGCCCCGGCGGACACGGGCGGAGCCAGTAATGGGGCCGTCAGGATTTGTCACGGAACCCGCAGGATAATCCCCGTACCAGTCCTGACACCATTCCCACACATTGCCATGCATATCATACAGTCCCCAGGCATTAGGGGGAAAACTTGCCACAGGAACAGTTTTCTCCCGGTATATCCCTTTGAGAAAGCCTTCCAAAGGATAATTGCCGTCATAATTGGCTAGTGCCGTTAAAAGGCAGTGTCCGGTATGAAAGGGCGTTGAAGTTCCTGCACGGCAGGCATATTCCCATTCGGCCTCTGTGGGAAGCCTGTATGTGTGACCTGTCTTCTGCTTCAGTCTGTCAATAAACTTCTCCACATCCTCCCATGATACATTCTCAACCGGGCACTTGTCTCCGCCTTCTTTGAAATGAGACGGATTATTGCCCATCAATGCCTTCCACTGCCCCTGTGTCACCTGTGTGGTCTGCATAAAAAAGCCTTTGGTCAGCGTGACTTTGTGCAGATGTTCATCCGAACTCCTGCCCGGTTCATCTTCCGGACTTCCCATCATAAATGTACCCGGAAGAATGAAAACAAACTCCATATGCAAATCATTTTTGATTCGCGGTAAGGATTCAATCTGTGCGCCTTCAAAATCCGCATTCCAAAAATCTGACCCTTCAAGATTTGCACCTTTCAGATTTGCATTTCTGAAAACAGTTCCCGTCAATTTACAATTTCTGAAATTTGCATTATTCAAATCTGCATTGCTTAAATCTGCATTGCTTAAATCCGCATTACTCAAATCCGCACCGGAAAAATCTTTTTTTCTCAGATCCGCCCCCGGCAGTTTCAGTCCTTTCAAATCACGTAACCCTGGCGTGCTGAAATTCAGTCCTGTAAAATCAAGTTTTTCAATAAAATTTGGTTTTTTCTTTGATTTGGCAATCTGGCGAAAAATAAAATCTGTCACAGGGATATTTCCTTTTGGGTTGAACACCGGTTTTTCCAGCAGCAGTCTGGCAACACAGAATTCCTGAATGCTGTAATGGGAAAAGCGGTAATCCCCTTCGGAATTGCGGTTGATGAGAGATCGGCCTTTGATTTCAATTTTTTTAATGGGCAGAACTTCATTTATCTGTTTAATCAGTTGATCCAAATTTTTTTCTTTGATACTGCGCCATCCTCTGATTTGCATAATGGTGGCAAGGATAATGCAGGCTTTGAGAAGGTTTTCTTCTGACATGCCCGGAATCTTCTCTTTTTCCCGTGCCAGCCAGCTTCGCACCAGAGCATCATAGACATGATATTCGCTGCTCTGCGGAGATATAAGCGGTGATGCCATCAGATTTTCTATATAAGACAGAAGCATGGGTCGGCATCGGAGCGATCCCATTTTGCTGATGACGGTCTGCGCGTCCAGCATCTTTTTTTTGTCTTTCAAAAAGAAAAACTTTTTTGGAAAGCGTTTGTCCAGATACTGCTCCACTTTTTCATCGGAAAAAAGGGAAAGGTATTTGGCATGGCAGGTAAATTCCTCAATCTTGAAAAAACCTGGCCGTTTGAGCGGATCATCCTCGACCCGGGGAAAAAACTGGGTGCGGCAGGTGATGACAACCCTGAAAAAATCTTTTGTGGCCCGCAGAATGTCCAGCAGCCGTTCCCTTACTTTTCCATAGGCTTCGGGATCTTCATCCAAAGAATCCAGCAGGAGAATGGTTCCTGTTCTGCTTTCTATTTTTTCAATTTCACGCAGGGTTTCATTTCCCAGTTTTTTAAAAACACAGGCTTTCTGCCTGGGCCACAGAGCGGTCAGATCCATGAGTTTCAGCATGGTCAGCAGCGCGGTTTTGCCCATGCCTGCATCCGAAAGAATAAACAAATGGTTATCCCCCGGTAAAAAACTGGGGACTGGAAAAACTGATTGACTGTTTTCAGCAACGGGGATTTGGAAGCAAAATCCTGTTCGGTATGATGATCAGCCGGGTTTACGTCCTGACAGTCGGGTTCAATATAATACTGGGCAATTTCAAGAGGATTTCCGTAAGTAATCCTGTTTATTTTTTCAAGGCTTTTCTCGTATTCCGCCTTCCGTCTGCTGAGAATATTCCACAGCGTATTTGATCCGGTCTTTTCATCATACGCAATATTGCCTATTTTTTCTGCTGGAGTTGTCTGGAGCAGAGGAATGATATTTTTGACAATGACAGAAGTTGCCTGACCAGTTGCAACAGCCGCATCACCGCCGCTGTCAATATCAATCTGATCTCCGTGCTGAATATCGACTTCCACAGTGGCGTTATCCCCGATAATGCCGATCTGACTGTCTTTTATATCCAGTTTTTTTATTCCGGCAGCAAGAGATTCTTCATTTATTAAGCCATCAGCATACAGTTCTTGCAGCTTTGCCAGTTTTTCCTCTTTTGTCGTCATAATCGCTTATCCAGCATAATGAAATTCAGAAGGAATGACATTATTATTTTGAATCATTGCTGATAATATCACCCCTTCCGGGGTTTGGATTGTTCAACTGGCCGTATTTTCTATAATAATGACA
>CAZHPS010000432.1:0-6053 GCA_964534335.1 uncultured Desulfobacterales bacterium | reverse complement strand
AAAAATTATATAATAAATTTAATATAGTTATATCAAAATCCTAAAAACGTGTTAAAAGTATCCTCACCGATAGCAAGACCTTTTATTTTTTTACCATGAGAATTCAGGATTTCTGAGACAATATCACATTCCTCATCAGCATACGGCAAATCAACATTCAATGATTCTGAAGCATTACCGTATTCTTCAGATTTTATCATTTTATATACTCTTTTTTCAGGTTTTCCGCTTCCGTTCTCATATAACAGCTTATCATTTTTCAAAAAAGATGCTATCCAATCTCCGTTGTCCAAAAAAAGAATAAATCCGGAATTACCGGCACATGAGTCTTTAACAATCTGTCCTTTTACATATTTTGTCAACTCATTTACATAAGTATAATAATCAGTCTGAAAAATTTTTTGTACTTTTTCTTTTAAATCTTTATCAAATCTGTTTTTATCAATTTCAGGTTTTTGATGATGTTTCATAATGTTTAAACACATAACACCGAATTAAGTTGCGTGCAGGGTAACTGAACGCCCAAATACCCAAGACCTTCGAGAAAACGAAACTTTTTAAAAAGCCAAGGCCGCCCGACCCTGCACGTCAATCTTGAATGTGATGTTATACTCTTTCAATTCCTTCAGTCTCACACCGTAATCTATAAAGTGTGTTAACAAGTGCGTCTTCTCCAAGTTCAGCGCCCAATTTTGGCAAGCGCCTCTTTCCGACACGCTTATCAATAATCGCAAATGCACGAATAAGAGCATTATCAGATTTTAATGCTTTATCTACAGGCATGTTTAATGAGGTCTCTATTGCATCGTAAAATTCATACTGTGAATAAATGCCTTGTTTTTTTAGAATGCTGTGCGCTTGATTCTCTGGAAAAAAATAGAGGTTACTTTCAGTGTCTTCGGGATCCAAACCTTCATTTATTTTCTTAATCTGATTGTCAATGCTATGATATTCAACCATCCATTTCATTGTACAAGCGCTGAATACGTCCTTTTTATCTATTGTGATCCAACCTCGCCCTTCATCATCGTGAGTACCTCGATAACGGGTGCTATGTATTTCAACACGCCCTTTTAAGGAATCACATATCCTTTCTTCAATTCGTTTTCTTAGCTTGCTCCATTGCATATTTCACCGAGTATAACGACAAGCTCAGCGGTTCGGCGGGGTGGAGCGACCGGAGGGAGCGGAACCCCGCCGAATCCGCTGCAGCGACGGGTTAGCCCCTTATTTTATGGCTCTTTGGGAGTTTGCGGGGTAGCAAAAGCCCTTATGTTTCGATAAGTTAATCAAATAACTGTTTTTTATGGTCAGAAAGGCTCCGACAGTCCGGACATGCCGGAAAAGCCCCCGGTTTTCTTAAAATTTAGTATTTGAGAACGGTTAAACGGTCAGTTGTGTTTTACTACCCCGCAAACTCCCAAAGAACCTATTTTATCATTCGCATATATTCATCGTGAGTACCTAACCATACCCATATGAAATCATTTCCGTCTTCAAAAGCCAATGCACGGTGATTCAGCCCGATTCTTGCAGACCATAATAACCTGCCCACTTTTTTAAAGTGCAGTGAAGGATATTTCAGGTCTTTCTTCAACAGTTCAAAATTTTCTTCAGCGAGTTTCTGTATATGTGAAGGAAGTTTTTCAAAGCATTTCCAGAAACGGTCTGTTGTTCTGTGCATCAGAGATTCCTCAAAGACCCTTTGTTTTTTTCATTCAGAGCCTCCTTAACCAGAAAATCCAATTTTCCTTCTTCCGCATCCTGTTTAATTTTTCTGTCCCATTTTATCCAATCGGTTTCTGAAAACCATTTTCTCAGAATTATATATTCTTTTTCAGGAAGTAAATTTATGGCTTCTTTTATTTTTTCTGCTGTAATCATTGCCTTATTATCCCTTTCGTATGCGTTTGACAGACCTCCTGCAAATCTCCTTTTTTCATTTGCTTATACAATAAAAACAAATGATTAAAGTCCTGATTTTCCAGTTTTGCAGGAAGTCTGATTGAAGTTAGCCCCTTTTTGTCTGCCTACATTTTTTTGCCGTTATAAAAGCCTGTAACTTTTTTATCAGGATACTGTTTGGTGTTCCACTGAAGATTTTTGACTGCTTCTTCAAGACTGCAAGTCGGTTCATTTCCTACACGCTTGCCGTCAAAATACAATTCATAACCGGTTCCCGATGCCTGAATTCTTACACCGTTAAAATAGCCTTTAACGTCTTTGTCAGGGTACTGTTTGGTGTTCCACTGAAGATTTATGACTGCTTCTTCAAGACTGCAAGTCGGTTCATTTCCTACACGCTTGCCATCCCAAAACAGCTTATAACCATCGTTTTCAGCATTGACGATGTTAACAACCGTGTATGACAAAACTATAAACACCGCTACAATAATAGCCCAATTAAACTGTCTGATTTTCATTTTGTATCTCCTTTTCGTTTATTATTGATTAAGGGGGCTAACAACGAAATAAGCGGCACGGCGATAGCCGTGTCCGCTTGATTGACTGGTTAGGGTTTTTATTAATCTTTCTCAATAGGTAACGATCTGATACGCATACGGTTTTGTTCAATAACAATCACACTCCCGTCATTCAGAGCCTTTTCAATCGTCGGCAGATTTGCCAGCAACAGGGCAACCTGATATTTCGGATGACTCTGAGATACTCTGCGGAATAAGATGACAGAAGGTTTTGTTTCTCTCCATAATGCCAGTAATGTTCCGAAATCGGTATCAGCCGATACAACAATTCGATCCGTGTTTTTCGCAGTTGTAAAAATTTCTGTATCGGAAGCATGCTGAATGCCGATTTCCCTGACATGAACGGTGTCATATCCTGCCTGACGCAAACCTTCAGCCACAAATGGAGAGAGAGCATTGTCTATAAGAAATCTCATTTTACGCCGCTTTCAGCAGAGGCAGTTCACGCTCTCTGACCGCTTCTGCCGCATATCTCATTGATTCCGTTATATCATCAGCCTCAAGATCGGGATATGCCTCCAATATTTCATGAATCATCATGCCGTCTGCAATCATGCCGACCACTGTGGCTACAGGAATACGCAGGCTTCTCAGACACGGAACGCCGCCCATTTGATCGGAACTGACAGTAATTCTTTTGAATCTCATAGCATATTCCCCTTATTTTACTAAGAGTTGTTTCAGACGGGTAGCGTGTATATTAAACAGTCCAAGCTCCGATTTGCCGTTAAAATTATAAGTGCGGCTTCCGCAAACCACTTATAGTTCAATTTTTTTACATCACCGTTCTTATACGTTATTTCAACCGGTTGTTCGGAAAAGAATATCGCCATTTTTTCAACAGTTTCAACAATCTCCGATTTTGGGCATGGAAAAACCACTTTTTGAATATCTGACCAAAGAACAGTGATCATCCCTTCACCCCAAGAAAATACCACACCTACATCTTCGGTTGGCTTCACTTGTGTCGTTTTACCCTGACAATCAGTTATCTCCAGACTTATTTCTTCTGCGGATACAGTCAGACTTGCCCCTGCCATCATGAACAACACTACAAAACTCAGACACATTGCATTAACTCTTTTCATTGTTTTCCTCCTTTACGTTTGTGAAAAACCCTAACGACAAGCTCAGCGGTTCGGTGGGGTGTAGCGATAGCGGAACCCCACCGAATCCGCTGGAGCGACGGGTTATGTGGCTGTTTTTAACTCAAAAGCCCAATGCAGGGATGAAATACTGCTCGTTGGTTGCACTGCCTGTTGCTCCGGAGAAACCGTATGTCGCAACAGATGTTCCCAATATATCTATGATGTCGAAATTTTCCTGAGTCATAATGGTATTGCCATCAAATACCACTGATAACGTTTTTGTTTTCTGTTTCCATCCGATAGTAACTGAATGGGTCGAACCATCTTCAACATCTGAAGAAAGAGGAACTAAAGGCAAATTTTCATTTTCTGAACTGCTATGGTTAACACTTCCGTTTTTGATAAGGGCAATATGATCTTCAGACGGATCGGATGAATTGCGATAGGTGTCTATCTCAATTCCCATGCACGGTTTCCCGTTACATGCTGTTTCAAATCCCAGATATCCGCCTCCGTCAATTGATACATCCGGTGAGGGAGCTTCAGAAAGCAGCAGAAAAACCATACCGTCAGCCCCGTTGTTATTATCTCCCATGTATATTTCAAATGACTTCTCAAAATCAGCATTCAGATTCAATTTGCCTTCACGCAAAGCCATTCCGGTTTTCCATCTTTCATTGGTGGTGATGGTTATCTTTTTATCGTTTTCTGCCTTGTGAGCATCCCAGTACAGAATCCAATCGTCTTTCACTGTAACTGACATCTCCGGTGATTTGAGATTTTTTTTGTCTTCCGCAAAAGAGCTATCATTAGTAAACCCTACGTCCAAAATACAGTCTTGCAGAAGAACAGGGTCGGTGATACCTGCATCACGGCAAATCTGTTCTGCAACAAGATAATCGGCTTCTGACAAATCCGCTGTTGTGACAATTTCATAGGGAAAATTCAGATTTGTGTAAGTTGAAGTATCTTCTCCCGGAGTATAGGTAAACAAAGATTCTCCCTGAGTGATACGCCAACTATTACCGAATTCATTGTACAGTTTTTCTTTTGTGATACGTGCTTCTGTATACAAAGTTATGCTTCCGTCCCGTGACATGAGATCGTTGGCAAAATCGCCATCAAAATTACCGGCAATACCATGCAAGGTATTTTTTCTTGTTTCAGGAAGATAACCACTTATATCAAGATATCTGGCTCTTTTAATAACCTGAATCTGTGAATAATCAGGCCAAATTATGGTATAGCTGTTGTTTTTAAAGTTTACCTGCCCGCTATTTGGCAGATTCCATATATTCGTCTCGGAAGACTCCGCCGGTTCTCCGTTAATATAAAGCGGAGCCTGATATTTTGATAAATCAGCATATATTTCAACTCTATCACCTGCAACACTCATAGTAACTGCTGTGTTCATCGCAACGTATTGTGAATTGTAATAAGGTTCCTGTCTCACTTGGACAGTCATTTCAATCGGGTCGGCTATTGATTCAAGATAGACAAATTCTCCGACTGCCTGAAAATCATAATGAAGCCCATCAATTGTGCAAAGGTGAGGATCGCCTGAACTCCAAAAATTAGCAAAAAGATTCAGAATGACTGAGGCAATATATTGGTCAATAGATTGGTTGATTGAGTCAATATATTGATTGATTGAGTCAATACCTTGATTGATAAAATGTTCGATTTTTGAAAGAGCTTCATTAATCGGTTCATTGAATAAGTTTAGTACTAAATTAAGAAAACCTGGAATAGAGGTTATATCTGGTTTGGCACCAAATGCTCCATATATATCTTGAAAAAGTCCTCTTTGACTTTCAGGCAAATACTTTTCCGACCATATCGTTAACTGTTGAGTTGCAGCGAAAGCGTATAAAGTAGCTAATAATGCAGGTATACTACCTACGCCAATTAGAGCTAAAGCACCTATTCCAAATAAAATCAACGCACTCGCTAACTGGCAGTATACGGCCAACTCCTCAGCGTTTGGAATCACTATCGGCTCTATCGGATCAATCCAATTTCGGAGCGTCCTACCTGTTCGTCCATTCAAATTGGTTGGATCGCCTTCACTCTCATGAAAAGACCTAAAAATTTCAATAGTTTCACTTTTAATTGGCATCTTTCCCTGAAAAGCTATTAACCCATTAGATTTGCATATTTTAACATCAACTTCATTGCTGGTGTAATTGGAAAAAAGTAATATCAAATCATTAAAAACTGCTTTTTCAGGCAAGCCGTCAGAGTTGAGAAAAACCGATAAGCTTTCACCGTTAGGCCATCGCATAATTGCCCCTGTAATGCCTGAAGTTTTTCCAGATACATTTGTTCCTGAAATTAAAGATAACGCCCCACCATTTTTATGCATGGCAACAAAAGGCTGCTTTTTATTGTCTGTGTAAAACGCTATAAACTCATCAGGTACAAAGAATCCAGCCCTTTCAAGGTGAGTTTTGGCAAATTCAAATCAATTTTTTAATCAAAA
>CAZHPS010000431.1:0-6067 GCA_964534335.1 uncultured Desulfobacterales bacterium | reverse complement strand
CGCTGAAAGCCAGTTTTCAAAAATTACAGGAATTGAAGGCGTAACATCAGTTAATGAATTCTTTTCCAAATAATATTCGGATAGGTTCACAAATCCAAAGGAGAACATCTGCCATGAATGGGAACACAGAAAAGGGTATAATGGAAATAAAAGGCTGTGCAATACGTACAGAACTGCTTATGACAGATCAGATTCTTCTTCAAACCGGAGCGGAGAAAAAACAGTCAAGGGCAGATATTGAAGAACTGTACTTTCGGGCTTTTCCGGCACTGCCTGAACATAAAAGAAAAATATATATTGACGATTATTTTGTACCAGGCTGCGGCAGTTTCCGC
Source organism: uncultured Desulfobacterales bacterium (assembly GCA_964534335.1). GTDB lineage: Bacteria > Desulfobacterota > Desulfobacteria > Desulfobacterales > Desulfococcaceae > JAABRU01. Next base: position 5,732 of record CAZHPS010000431.1, on the reverse strand, counting down.
AGACAGGCAATATTTTTCAGAAACGAAACCGGAGGGCTGATAGCAGCCAATATATGCAACTGCGGAGAATTTGCCCATGATGGCAGAATCATTAATGGAATTTATCTGATTTCCAGTGCGGTTTTACCCGAATACCAGAATTATGGAATTGGGAAATACATCGGGGTTAAATTACTGGAATTGCAGCCGGATGTCCTGTTCACCACCAGCACCCAGTCCTCTGCCCTTCATTCCCGCGTCAGACTTGTTGAAAAAGGACTGGTAAGCGGTTACGATGTATATCCAAGACTGGTGAAAAAAAATGGGGGGGAAATTCTTGTCACGGTTCCATACAAAGATTTGGATTTTGCCATAAATGCTTTCAGGCAAACCTATTTGGGGCTTGTTGACGGGGATTGGGAAAAAGTCCATGAGGCTGTCAGAAATCTGACCGTTCTGATGGTAAGAAAAAATCTTCAGGAGGAAATGCCCGACAATCCCTGGGAAAAAAACGGAAGGGAAGACAGACTTGCAAAAGCACTGGGATTAAGTCCAAAAGATGCTGTGCTGGTAATGTTCAAAAAAAATGCTGCCCCCAGTATTTGAAATCAGTAAGCGATTTCCAAAAATGAATATACCCCATCCGTACAGGACAAAAAATTATTCTGATTTTCGGATATTTTTTTCAATATCAGACAGTTATACTTTTATAACCGAAATAGTAAAATTAAGTAAGGTTCCATAAATTTTCGGTCATAAAATTTTCAGAAAAACCGGTTTTTTCCAAAAAATCCGGTTTTTTGAATACATGAAAATTTTCGTTTGCCTACTTATCCCCGAAAGCCTTCCCCCTTCCTCTGTAAACGGAATCTTTGCCTGACAGATAATATCAATTCGCTTTCAAAACATGAGCATGCCAAATGCTGTTTTTTCGTGTTTTTCGTGTTTTTCGTGGCAAAAAAAGAGGCATTCCCCGAACTTTGAAAGCAATTTGGTATAAAATTTTCAGAAAACAGAAACAATCCTGAAAAACAGTTGAAAGCAACTGCATCAGGCATAACCTGATCTCCGAAATTTTCTTTTGCTTTTTTCATTTATATGCGGCATAATCCTGATTTTGTGCAAAACTTTTCCTTTCATACAGGAGAATTCAGATATGAAAAATACTGAAATTATTTCATTAATGCTTTATCGTGAATGACAGCGGATACTGTTTTGAAAGGACTGCGCATATTACCTGACAAAAATTTATAACTGTCTGACTTTGTGTAAACTGGCATAAATACCGGTTATAAATAAAACAATGGATAGTGGGTCAACCGGCTGATAATGTCATCCCTTCCGGGATTCTGATTTGTTTTTTCAGATTTTTTTCTATAATAATGTCAATCCTTACGGATTTTTCCCGTCCGTGTGTCAGACCCGAATCAACGGATTTGACCCACTGCCAAAAAATGTCGGACAGTATCAAGGATTGCATAAGATCAGGGCATAATTTCAGTTGCCAAAAAAATTGCAAATGGCGTAATATCCTGTCATTGGGAAAAATATTTTATAGTGTTTCAACTTTGGTTTTTTGTGGCACAGAAATTGCTTTATATTTCAGACAAAGGCTCTTTGGAACCGGGTTATGGGAATATATTCCGGTTTTCGAAAAAAACAAAATTGGATCATTATAGCATCAGGAGATTGTCGTATGCGTAAAAAAGCAATGCTGTTCTGGCTGACCGGAATCTGTTTTTTCCTTATGCTTTTCATTCTTTACAGATACGGAAATGTCAAGCCAAAAACATTTGAATGCATAGATGCCATCGGATGTGTCATAATTGCACCCGGAGAACCTGTCCGGATGGGAATGCTGCAGGCCCTGAGCGGCAAAGTCGCGCCTTTGGGAATCGGGCAGGTCAGGGGAATGGAACTGGCCCTGGCAGATCGGAATCATCAGATTCTGGGGCATTCTGTGGAACTGCACACTGAAGATACCGGATGCACTGCTGAGGGAGGAACCGTGACCGCAATGAAAATTGTGTCTGATCCCAAGTATATTGCCATCTTCGGCACGACATGCTCCTCGTCTGCGGCAGCAGCCGCAAAGGTTATGTCTGAAGCAGGGCTGGTAATGATTTCGGGAAACAACAGTGCGCCATTTCTGACATCCATGAACGGAAAATATGCCCTGAACTGGCAGCCCGGATATTTCCGCACAGCGCAGAATGAGGAGCATTCCGGAAAGGCTGCTGCTTTTTTTGCATTTGAAAAACTGGGGCTGCGGAAAGCCGCAACTGTAAATGACGGAGATATTTATACCAGCGGACTTACAGACGGATTCCGGCATAAATTTGAGGAAATGGGGGGAAAAATTGTATTTGCATCAAGCGTGAGCAAGGGAGACAGCAATATGGAACCGCTTATTGCAGCCGTAAAAAACGCAGGAGCAGAAATTCTGTTCTTTCCCCTGTTTCAGCCGGAGGGAAACCTTGTTGTCAGAGAATTCAGAAAACATAAAGATTCAGAATTGCAGAAAATTTTCCTGATGAGTGATGGTGCGCTCATCGAAAAAACCTTTCTTGCGGATATGGGTAAAGATACCGAGGGAATGTATTTTGTCGGGCCTGCGCATCCTCCGGATAGTCCCGAAGTACAGCGGCTGGAGTCGGCATACAGGGAAAAATACGGGGAATCTCCGTATAACACCTATTATCTCAATGCCTATGATGCTGCAAATCTGCTGTTTGCCGCTATCGAAAAAACCGCTTTCCGGGAGGATGACGGAACCCTGCACATCGGCAGGCAGGCACTGCGGGACGAACTTTACGGAACCAGGGATTTTCCGGGTGTGACCGGTCTGCTTGCCTGTGATCAGTTTGGAGACTGTATAAGTCCTGAATTCAATATTCTGCGGCTGGATGATGCGGAAAAGGGGATTGAAGGTCTGCAGTCCAATGTGCTGTTCACCTATGGCCCTGTCAACTGAAAGGTATTGGCAAAATCCCGGCAGATTATTCCCCATTCCTGCACAATTTGGTAGTGGATCAAATCCGCTGATCTGAGACTGAAACCAGTGCCGGAAAAATCCGCAAGGATTGAAATTATTATGGAAAAAAATTAAAAAACAAATCATAATCCCGGAAGGGATGACATTATCAACCGGTTTGACCCACTATCCACAATTATAGTATTTTCCTCAACTTTTGTCCTCTTTGCAAAAAACCGCTCCGCTTAATTTTTGAACTCCTCCACCGGGTTTTGCAGAGGACAGAAGTTGGTAAAAGAACTATAATCATCCGGGAAGCTGCCGAAACCCTGTCTGAAAAGAGAAATCCTTGATTAAAATCCAAAGATGGGTTATGCTGAAGAACATAATACCAAATCACCATTGAAAATGTGCTTTTGAAAAAAATAATACATTGTAATCAGACAGAAAAATATGATTCTATTGTATAGAATCAATGGCGATTTGGTATAATACCAGTTCGCTATTGATTTTATACAATCCGAACATTTTTTTCTGTCTGATTACAGAAAGTTCTTTTTTTGATAAGTATGTTTTCAGCAGCGATTTGGTATAATACCATATTTCAGCCGGAAAGCAGAAGGATACTGTTCTCCTGCATGAGCTGTGAAAATAAACCATGAGGGTTTTTCCTTCCATGAATGAATTGGGAGTACCGTATGTTCAGCCCCAGACCCAAATTCAGAACTCACCGGGACGAGGAAAGATATAACCGTTTCCATCTGTGGGGTATTGTTCTCATGGTTGTGATTGCCTCTGTTATGATGATCGTCAGGAGCATACATGAAAAAAGAATATCCGGCAGGGAAAAACAGGCAGCATTGCAGGAATCCGCAGTCGATTATGTGAAACGCAGACTGATTGAAGATCGGCATGAGGATTGTTTCCGGTATAATTACCGCAGCGCATCCCGCAGCAATCCAGAGTCATTTGACCGGAATGAATACAAAAACTGCCTGCATACAGGGCCGGAGGAATGGCTCCGGAAAGAAAGGGAAGCCAGAATTGCTGAGAAGAAACAATGGGATGAACTGCAGGAAGCAATCAAATAAAGGAAAAATATGAAAATATACTGTTTTGCAATTTTATTCATCATGTACATCTGTATGGGCTGTGTCCAGGCTCCCCGGTTATCTGATCCGGCATCAGACACGGCAGGAAACTCATCTCTCAAAGAAGATTCCCTTCCATCGGTATCTGTGTCTGAAAATATTCATGAATTCAGTCCTGTTCCGGACGGAACCATTGTCAGTTATGATTTTGTCATAAAAAACACCGGCACAGCAGTCCTGACCCTGAGCCGAATAAGCGCGGGCTGAGCCGCTCCCCGTGTCTCTTTTCCGGGACAGATTCCTTCCGGGGGTGAAGGAAAAATAACCATATGGATTGAAACCAGGGGATACGGGGGCACGAACATGAGAAGAACAGTGTCTTTTTATACCAATGATCCCAATATGCACCGGCTGGAACTCACTCTTACAGGCAATGTGATCCGCAGATCCCAAAGCCTTCCCCCAAAGGACTGCTCCTGAAAACGAATGAATCAAAAGGGAAAACTTTATATTGTGGCAACGCCCATCGGCAATATGGAAGACATTACGCTGCGTGCCATTAAAACTCTCAGGGAAGCGGATATTGTGGCCGCAGAGGATACCCGTCTTACTGCCCGTCTCTTATCACATCATCAGATTGACACCCCCCTGATTTCTTTTCATGAATACAATGAATCCCAGCGGATCGCTCTGCTGACGGCACGAATTGAGGCCGGAGAATCCCTGGCTCTGGTATCAGATGCAGGTACGCCCTCTGTTTCTGATCCCGGATACCGTCTTGTGCGTGCAGCTTTGGAAAAGGAGATTCAGGTGGTTCCCATTCCCGGTGTCTCTGCCGCTATTACTGCGCTCTGTGCTGCGGGTCTGCCTACGGATTCCTTCACATTTATCGGGTTCCCCCCGAAAAAAAAGGGAAAACGTCTGCATCTGCTGGAAAGTCTGAAAAAAGAGGCACGGACACTGATTTTTTATGAATCACCCATGCGGATAAGCGTTTTTGTTTCAGAACTTATTGATATTATGGGAGACCGTTATGCTGTGCTGGGCAGGGAAATGACCAAACTGTATGAGGAATTCATACGGGGAAATCTGTCCTGTATTCTTGAAAGTCTGGAAAACCGGGCTGCTGTGAAAGGCGAATGCACTCTGCTGGTAAGCGGTGCAGAGGAATGTGAATCTTTTTCTGCGGAAGATCTTGCCGAAGAGATTGAAAAAGGACTGGATGCAGGGATCAGCATTTCTGATTTGTCCAAATCCCTTGCCAAATCCTTTGGAATTTCCCGCAAAGAGGTGTACGCGCAGGCATTGGAAATACAGGGAAGAAAAAAATAGGGAGTGGGTCAAATCCGTTGATCCGGATTTGACACCGGGGCGGAGAAAATCCGCACGGATTGATATTATTAAAGAAATAGATCTGAAAAAAACAAATCCGAGCTGACACCGGGGCGGAAAAAAATCCGCACGGATTGATATTATTATATACCGATACTTAAAACATTTTTGTAATTCTGCCGGGCGGATTTTAACCGCAGAGTAACACAGAGTTTCCGCAGAGTGACACAGAGTTTTTCTGTGCGGAATTCAGATATGAATCTGAACCTCTGCAAATGTTTCAAGTAATGGTATAGATCTGAAAAAAACAAATCAGATCTGACACCGGGGCGGAAAAAATCAGTAAGGATTGATAT
>CAZHPS010000430.1:0-6096 GCA_964534335.1 uncultured Desulfobacterales bacterium | reverse complement strand
TGATGAATGGTAAGTGATGAATGGTAAGTGATGAATGGTAAGTGATGAATGGTAAGTGATAGTGTGAATTGTGGTGATTTGGCGGTATCGGTTTCAGGTGACTGGTGAGAAAAAGAGAATATGAATCCATAAAAACAAATACGCAGCAGTCCGAAAATTTTCCGGAAGGAGTGCAAAAATTATTTTTTGCTCCTTCGGAACCCGAAGACAGCGTGCAAAAAAGAATTTTTGCACTACCGGAAATGCTCTGCTGAAAAATTTTCGATCTGCTGATACACATTGACCATTGACCATTCACCATTCAATATTAGGGAAATATCATGGACAATCTTATCAAAAGAGCGGCAAAGGATTTGGCTGCGGCAAAATATGCTGTGGCCCTGACCGGCGCGGGGATTTCTGTGGAAAGCGGAATTCCTCCCTTCCGGGGCAAAGGCGGACTGTGGGAAAAAGTTGATCCCATGATTTTCGGCCATATTGACACCTTTGAACGTGATCCGGGCAAAGTCTGGGAAGTGCTGATCAGGGATCTGAAGGCTTTGATGGATCAGGCACGTCCCAATGACGGGCATAAGGGACTGGCCCGACTCGAAGAACTGAAAATTCTGAAAACCGTGATTACCCAGAATGTAGACGGGCTGCATCAACTGGCAGGAAATACGGATGTTATAGAATTTCATGGCAACTGTGCATGGCAGAGGTGCATGGACTGCGGCGCGAAAATCAGAACATCAGAAACAGACATATCTGTACTGCCCCCCAGATGTCTGTGCGGAGGTGTGCTGCGTCCGGACTGGGTGTTCTTTGGGGAATCCATTCCTGTAAACGCTCTCCACCGTTCCCGGAAGGTGGCCTCTGAATGTGATCTGATGCTGGTGGTGGGAACATCTGCTGTGGTGCAGCCTGCCGCGTACATGCCGGTCATTGCCAGACAGTCCGGAGCCAAAATCATTGAAATCAATCCCGAAGCCACACCCCTGACCAACACTGTCAGTGATTATCTTGTCAAGGGAAAAGCAGGAGAAGTCATGAATGCCATTCTTGCGGAACTGGAGCAGATGCTGTAAAATTCAGCAGTGTGGAAAGTTTTTAACCGTTGTCAGATTCTGAGGGAAAATATGTCCACCTTGTGCGCAGGTGAGATCAGTGTCATGTTTTTTCTGTATCAACATTATAATTGGAATTAAAATAATATGTTATGCAAAAAATGCGGTATGGAAATTTCAGATGATGCTGTTCTTTGTATTTGCTGTGGAACCCAATATACACCGCAACAAACTGAGCAATCTGAGAATATTCATGTCAATTATAGCATACAACAGACAGTATCAGATACGGATGTGTCTATTCCCAAACCCGAAATATTAAAAGATTCCAACCTTTTAAAAACAAAAAATAAAATCCGGAGTTGGATCATAAGCCTGTTCATAAAGGCTATTCAGTCATGCTCTTCTTATCAGGACAGGGCAGATGTGATTGCATGGCTGGCTTTGATCCGGGAAATACTTGCGGATGAATCATTATCTTTTACTGCCAAAACCAAAAACATTTATCATCTGACAGATTCAAAAAAAACTGTCAGGATTATGTTCAACAGTGTCGCAGAAGCCATCAAAAACTATAAAAAAAGTGATCTGCCGCTCTCAGTAAAAATAGCTATCCCGACAACTCTTGGAGCCGCTTTATTTATAGGTGGACAGGGAGCAGGGATTGCCGCATTCGGAAGTGCTGTGGGAATGCCTGTATTGGTTCTGATTTTTCTTGGGACTGCCGGGATAACCGCTGTACTGGAAGCATTTCTTACCGATTCGGAAGCAAAAAGCTATATAAGCGTCATTCTGTCTCTGATTGCAAAAGATGAAATGCTCCGACAGGCAAAGAAATTCAGGGAAGCAATGACCGCAGAGCCTGTGGAGCCGAAATGGTTTGATATGCCTGATGAGGAGAAAGAATTGCGTGATAAACTTCTAAAAATGGATCCGTTTGATTTTGAACGGCATGTCATGAGTTTTTTTCAGAAAATTGGTTTACCTACAGTGGTAACAAAAAAATCGAATGATTATGGTTTGGATGGTTCTGCCAGACATCCCAATGGATACATTATCGTACAGTGCAAACGATGGGCTTCTGATAATCCTGTCGGAAGACCGGAAATCCAAAAATGGAAAGGAGCGATTCTTGATGAGGAAACCAAAGAAGCTGTCTGGAGGGCTTATTTTGTGACCACAAGCCATTTCACAAAGGATGCCAAAGAAAATGTGGCAATGAATGACAAAATTGTTCTTGCAGACATGGATACACTTGTTGAGTGGCATCTCATAGGTTTTTCAATCAGTTAGCAATTAATATCTGATGTTACGCGGCCCTTTCAAAAATCAGGAAGCTATGCTTTTTCACAGTCATTCCGGTGTAAGGGTTTTCAAAACCCTTAGGGTTTTTCGGGCAGAAAATTGTAGAGGTTATTTTGTTACAAACACTAAGACGGAATCCAGTTGTTTCAACTGGTTCCGGATACAGGCTTTGCCGGTATGACGATGTTGTGTAACATCAGTTAATAAAAAAAAATTCATAACTGCCCAGCCATATCAAATAGATTAACTATTTGATATAAAATTAAAATTTGTCAGATCAGCAAAATATTGGTCATTTTTTCAGATTTAATTATTTCAAACAATTATAATGAACAATTACAGCCGCATGTTGCAGATATGCTGAACCTGCGTAAAAATGTCAGGAGTTCAGATTGCCGCCCTGCTCCTGACAAAGGAAGGATTCTGAAAATATCCCGTTTTCTTTGGAAAATACCGGTTTTTCTTCTGTGTGTCTGTATTGTGATCGGATGTCAGGCTCCTTTTATGAGAGGCTTTCAGGGATCTTTTGTCCCTGAAAACCTTCGCACAGTACTGCTGCCGGGCGGCCCCCATGAAGCATTCTGGCAGACGGATGAAATTGGGGTGAGCTTCCGTTACCAGAGGGAAAAAGACCGTCTGCAACTCACCGGAACAGTGGAACTCAGCGGACATCTTCAAAATTATGACAGTGTGGAATCCTTCCATCTTCGCGGCTGGTTTCTGGATGCCGGAGGACGGGTGCTGGATGGAAAAGGGCTGCTTTCCGGGGGAAAAAATGATGATATTGTTTCCTGGCCCTTCAAAAGGGAAATGACACTGCCGGAAGGGACTGTATCCATTAGTTTCAGTTATTCCGGAAGGGCAAACACCTGCGGATCGGATGAATCCGGACAGGATTTCTGGGATTTCCAGATGCGTCCCTTCAGCAATCCGGATTCCGGCCCGGCAAAGAATCCCGGCTAATCCCCTTTCTGCCCCATTTTTGTTCTGCATTTTTCCAATAATCTGTTGTTATACTGATCCAATTTTGGTTTTCTTTGGCACGGAAATTGCGTATGCGCCAAAACAGTTTTTTTCAGTCCTTCTTCTGGGTTTTTCAGGCCAAAAACGGATGCTTTTTCCCGTCCGGACTGTCAGGCAAAAAACATGCCGGAGAAAAACAAAATTGGATCAGTATATTTGAAAAAAACAGAAAATCTGAACATATTCCCTGCGAACACAGCAGAAAAAACAAAATAATATTCCCTTTCTGATAAAAGTTCTTGACTCTTAACGGAAAGATAAGGTATGGGAAGGATACTGGCAGCAATAATCCAAAGGATTTTTCAGACAGCCATGATCCAGATCAGGTTCTGAGCAGGTGAAACCGGAATGCACGAAATGGGAATTGCCATGCAGGTGGTGGAGATCGCAACCTCCACACTGAAAGAGAATGTTCCTGAGCCAAGGAAAGACATCCGCGTGGAACAGGTGAATCTGAGGATAGGAAAATTATCTTCGGTCATACCGGAAAGTCTGCGCTTCTGCTTTGAAATTATCACGCGTGATACGGTTCTGTCCGGTGCAAAACTGGAAATTGAGGAAATACCGGTTGTGGCCCGATGCAAAGACTGTCAGTCGCAGTGGACCATCACCGGCCCGGTTTTCAGATGTGAAAAATGCCAAAGCGGTTCTTTGGAGATTCTTTCCGGTCAGGAACTGGAAATTGTTTCCCTTGAACTTGCCGACTGAATTTTTGTTAGCAGCACCTTATATAGTGTTTAAGAAAATGTTTGTCCAAAAAACCCTAAGGGTTTTCAAAACCCTTAGGGTTTCATGATGCCAATGTTTTTATTAAAATCTTATAAATGCAGATCCAGTGTCTGTGACCATGTCACAGATTCCGACTGCCACAGAGACGCCCTGGTTTTGAACGGTTGCCTCCCGTTCCTGATTAATTGTGATCCTCTCCTCCCGGGTGTCTCTGTGGCATTTTTTTTCCTCAAATTCCATACAGTCTTTTTCCCTGCACAATTTACAGTCGGTTTTTGTTGCCATTTCAGATTAATCTGCCGGTTCAGAATTTCCGGACTGAACCGGCACAGTGCTGTGTCTCATTCCGGCAGAGTGCATGAAAACCTGTCAGGCCAAGAATTGAAAATCGATTATAACAAATTTATAATGTTATAAAAATATCAGCAGAACATGAACAATGCTCTTACAATAATTTTCCGAAATTTCCTGACAGATGTTGACAATTGCCGTAAAAAAATGTATCTTTCGTACAGAATATATATGAGAAATAAGAAAATATATTTTATCACAGGAAGAGAGTGCAGAGTGCCAACCATAAAAAAATGGGAACTTGAAGTTTTCCCTTTTGGAAATTTTGTTTCAGATCGTATTGATTTTTCAATAGATGATCATAATTTTTTCATGGTATTCACTCCGATAAAATCGTTCGGCGAAGAATATCTGACATGGATGACCGAAATTGTCGGACTTAACATACCGGATAACAGTTATACCATAAAATTTGACAGATTGGAAAATTTTGAGTCAGGTAACTTCTATGCTCCACCTTCTTACATTTTTTCCAAAATAGATTACAAAAAACTGAACAGATTGGGGAATGGAATAAGAAAATTAATCAAATTTCATTATTCACTGAAAAATACAGAACTTTATTTTGCATCTGCTGAAAGTTCTGAAATGAAGAAATATTATGACCGTCTTATCAGAAATGAGTCAAAACATTCAGAATTTGAAGTAATATCAAACATTGGAGAGGAGGGATTGGATTATGCGATCAAAACACCAAATTACAAAGACCAAAATCAGAAAAATGGAAGGTATGCGCAAAATCAAAGAAGCATATGAAGCTGCCAAAAAAGCCGGAACTGTCAAAATTTATAAAATTCAGGAAGGCTGAAAACATCTGATTTTTCATTTGGGGAAAGGCTGTTTTCAGACTGTTTATGAGATTTATCTTGAGAATGCAGGTAAAACATTTTTACAGAGATATTAATTTTACAGATTCAGAGGCAATAAATGGAATTTAAAAAGGAATTGGAAAAAGTTTTGGTAAAGCACGGGCAGGTTCTGGCAAATCTGAACCGGGAGGAAACCATCAGGCATACAGTGGAAAGGAAAGAAGCCCTTGTTTCGGCAAACGGGGCTCTGGCAACCTGGACGCCTCCACTTTCCACAGGAAGAGCGCCGCTGGATACCATGATTGTCCGGCGGCCGGAATCAGACAGCAATATAGACTGGGATTCTCCCAACAATCTTCCCATTGATGCCCAGCTCTTTGACATGCTGTGGCAGGATGCTCTGAAGGTGCTGGAGAACAAAAAAACGATTTTTGTCACAGATCGCGTGGTTGGGGCTGACTCCTCCTATGCCATGCCGGTGAAAACCGTGACTGACCGGGCATTGACTGCTCTGTTCACCGTAAACATGTTCCGGCCTGTTCCGAAAGATATTTCTTCCAGCATTTTTGCAGACAAACCCTTCACTCTTCTGGTTCTTCCCTATGACAAAATAGATGTTTCCCGTTATGAGGGACGGCTCCGGAAACTGAAAAACAGTAAGACCTCAGACATGATTATTGTCATGGATTTTGCCAACCGGATCGGGCTGGTTTATGGCTCCGCATACTGCGGGAGCGTGAAAAAACTGATTTTCACGGTCATGAACTATTACCTGCCTCTGGAAAACATTCTGCCCATTCACTGCTCGGCCAATGAAAACACCAAAGGCGAAC
>CAZHPS010000429.1:0-6156 GCA_964534335.1 uncultured Desulfobacterales bacterium | reverse complement strand
ATGTTTGGAATCCCTTTTACCAGTTATCCGCATCTCATTTTCCGGTTCCGGTATTTTTTCAGACCTGCCTGAAAAAAAATTTTCTCATACTGCCGAAACCGAATGAATCATGGTGAAGCATGTCTGGAATCCCTTTTATCATTTCTTCCGCCCTGTTTTTCCGGTTCCGGTATTTTTTTTAATTTTGCTTGAAAAAAATACCGGAATGCTGTAATTTTTGAAAATAATCTGATATACTGATCCAATTTTGGTTTTATTTGGCATGTTTTTTGCCTGACACTCCGGCCGGGAAAAATCATCCGTTTTTGGCCTGAAAAACCCCGCAGATGGGCTGAAAAAAACTGTTTTGGCGCATAGGCAATTTCCGTGCCAAAGAAAACCAAAATTGTTTCAGTATATGTCAGATTCTCAGGAAGAAAAAAATCCCCAAGCTTGCGAATCATTGATAAGTACTGAATCTTCATTAAACAGGATACCTTATACAGGCGGTGAAAATATGGAAGAAGAATCCCGGAAATTTATAGAAAGCATTATTTCAGTTTGGAGACATCGCCCTTATTTAAAAGGTCTTTCAGAAGTCTTGGAAAGGGAAAAAGAAAAGATTGTTCCCCATGCTGCTGAAATTCTCAGACAGAAAAAAAAGGGGGACAGGACAAAATATGATGAAGCACGTTCCTTTATCATAAACCATGTATCCGGGCAGTATTCCATACGTCCCGCTCTGAGGCATCTGGAGGAAAAAGACAGAGAGACTTCCGAAATTATTGTTGAAGACTCGTTTTATCAACATCTTTTGGATAATCATACCCACGAATTTTCGCAAATCATGATTCCCTGCATACAAAGCAATGAACAGTTTATCAAATTTTTCATATTTTTTATGGAAGGCTGGGAAGAAGATATAACGGGACGGTTCAAAGCCATGCTCTGGTTTGCTTCTCTTTTGATACAACTGACAGAAAAGGACAGAGAAGAAGTGTGTGACAAAGAAGGAACCGTTTATCTGAAAAAAAAGTTGAAAGAACTTCTGGACTGTGCTTTAAAGGAAGAAATAATAAAAGAAACAGATGAATATGATTATGATGGAGGAAAATGGAATGAGACGGTTTTTGCCCTGCTGCAGGGGGACGACAGGAAACGGTTTGCCGAAACGCTCATATACCGCTTCAATTTTGACAATAATAATGAGCATTCCAACAGGAGACTGCTGGAAAAACACAGAACCTGCATGTATCAGAGGACAATAACAGTATTTTGCACAGAAAGGACGGTGTAATAATGTATAATAATATGGATGCAGAAAAATTGTTTGATGCTTTTCCCAATATTTTTTTCACTTCTCTGAAAGAACAGATGTTTATGGGAATACTGCCTTCGGAAACAGTTGAAACTCTGTTAAAACCTGTTTTGGAGGAATACAATACGCTTATGCCGCAGCTTCCGGTCAGGATACAGCATGATATTCAGGATATATTCAAGATTTATCCTGAACTGGCAGAGGAATATCTTATCCAAACGCAGGAATCCCCGCTTGCTTCCGCAATCAGGGACACAGCAAAAAAGCTGAGAGATTTCATATTCTCTCCGATCTGGGAACCCCGATGGGCTGGGCAGCCTGTTACCGCCGCGTCAGTTCCGAAACAGGAAAACACATTTTCAATGGGTGAATTTGGGAAAATCAGTATTGCCTGTTATTGGAAAAGCCCTCAAAACAGTAACCCTGCGTATATATGGGTTTCATGGAAAGCCTATATAACTCTGCCCGGTGAACTGTATATCCGGTTTGCAAACCCTGAGACACAGGAAAAACGTTATGAAGTTTCTTTGGGCAAGAAACTCACCGGTGAGAGAGTTTTCACAGAAAGCGAACTGGGTTTTGATCCTTTGGCAGAAAAATGGGCAATCTCGCTGATACTGGCTGAGGTGAAATAATGCTTCGCTTTGTATATCCGAATGCAGCAGCAGAAAAATTTCTGGGATGCGGCAGATATGAAGTTTCATTCCCAAACGATAAAGCCGGCATTGAACCTGTTACACCCGATACTCCCGGAATTGCGGAAATCCATGCGGCTGCCTTAAAATTCGCTCCGGGATTATCTCATGCGGGAAAAGTGATCTATGAAACAAAAGACAGCCCTTCAGAAGTCTATCAGGGGGACTCTTTGGATCTGGCATATTTTCTTGCCATGATACATTGTTCACGTCAGGCGGATTTGCCTTATAAAGGGAATTGTGATATCTGGTGTACAGGAAGTATTGATATTAAAGGTGACGGACTTCCATTTTTAAAAACTGTGGATTTCGGCAGTTTCAGTATCAAACTGGATGCATTTCTGTCTGAAGAAAATCATGACCGATTGTTTATTATCCCTGCGGGAAATGTCGAACAGAAACATAAGATACTGTTTGCGAAAAAAGACATTCAGGTGCTGATGCTGAATCATATCCGGGAACAGAGTCTTTGTTTTCAGGATATTTTCAGGAAAAAAACAATTCTCGTGATTCACGGAAATGAAATCGAATCTCTGGTAAACCTGATTTTTGCTCCTGCCGGAGCCGATGTTTCTGTTGAAGACAATACGGTTGGAAGTATGAAAATTTCACTGATTTACAAACGCCGCGCACAGCCTGATGAATATCTGCTGAATGTGCTGGAAAACCATCTGATCAAAGCCGGACACAGTGTATTCATTGACCGGAACATGAAAATAGGCGATGAATGGGAAAAACGCATTACCCATGAAATCCGAAATTCAGATGCTGTGGTAATTCTGCTTTCTCCAATATCCATATACAGTGAGATGCTGGCTTATGAGATCGATGTTGCCTGTCATGCCGCTCTTGAAAACAAAGGGAAACCAAGATTGTTTCCGGTGCGGATCAATTTTGAGGACCCTCTGCCGCAGGAACTCTCCAACAAACTCGCTTCTCTCCAGTATGCGCTTTGGCGCGGAACTGAAGATGATATTCCTTTGGTCAGAGAACTGACAGAAAGACTGGAAAATCCTCCGCTGACAGCAGCAGATATGTGCAGTCCGCTGGAGATGGTTGGCGGAGCCATGCCTTTGGATTCCAAATTTTATGTGGTACGTCCCATAGATGATGCCTTTCATGCGGCTGTTTTGCGCCGGGATACCATTGTACTGCTCAAAGGCGCACGGCAGGCAGGAAAAACCTCATTACTGGCAAGGGGACTTCAGAAAGCCCGTGAAAATGGTGTGCTGGTGGTGCTGACCGATTTTCAGAAACTGATTGACTCCCAATTGCAGAGTTTGGAATCATTTTTCTTTGCCGTGGGAGAAATGCTTGCGGATCAGTTGGATATAGATGTATGTCCTCAGGATAAATGGCGGACAAACCGCGCTCCCAATACCAATTTTGAACGGTATTTCCGCCGTGAAATACTTGCAACTGTCCAACAGCCTTTGCTATGGGCAATGGATGAAGCGGATCGTCTGTTTCATTGCAAATTCGGAAGCGAGGTATTTTCAATGTTCCGCACATGGCACAATGAACGTGCGCTGACACCCGGAGGGCCATGTTCAAGACTTACCCTTGCCATTGCCTATGCCACAGAAGCCTATCTGTTTATCAAAGATCAGAATCAGTCTCCCTTCAATGTGGGAACAAAGCTGGTTCTGGAAGATTTTACAACTGAACAGGTTGCTGATTTGAACACACGATACGGATCGCCGATGAACCAGGCGGAACTGCGCCGGTTTTATCAACTGACAGGCGGTCAGCCCTATCTGGTTCGCAGAGCATTGAATGATATGGTGAGCCGGAATATCTGTTTTGATGAATTTGCCGTCAATGCAGATCATGATGACGGAACCTTTGGCGATCATCTGCGGCGTATGCTTATCATACTGATCCGTGATCCTCAGTTATCCGAAATTGTGCGCGGCATTCTGCAGGGTCAGCCATGTCCGGATTATGAGAGTTTCTACCGCCTTCGCAGCGGGGGAATACTCAAAGGGGATTCCAAAGATCATGTGTATCCGCGTTGTGAAATTTACGCAACTTATCTGAGAAAGCATTTGTTATGAATCCATTATCCGATTTTTATGTAACCGGTGGAAATATTCCCGAAAATGCCCAATGCTATGTCTCGCGGCAGGCAGATTCGGACCTGTATCAGGCTTTGAAAAAAAGTGAATTCTGTTATGTGCTGACCAGCCGTCAGATGGGAAAAAGTTCTCTCATGGTGCGAACCGCACGCCAACTGCGTCAGGAAGGAGCGGCTGTTGCCGTGATCGAACTTACCAGTATCGGAATCAATGTCAGTGCCGAGCAGTGGTATGACGGTATGACAGTCAAACTGGGCAGAGATTTGAATCTGGAAGATGAACTGGATGATTTCTGGGATGCACACCGTCATCTGGGGCCTTTGCAGCGTTGGACAGAAGCTCTTCTATATGTGGTTTTGCCCCGTTATCAGCAGCCGGTTGTGATTTTCATTGATGAGATTGACGTAACCCGCAGTCTGCCGTTTTCCGCAGATGAATTTTTTGCAGCAATCCGCCAGTGCTATAATGCCAGAACACAGGATCCGGAATGGAATCGCCTGACTTTTTGTCTGATTGGTGTGGCAACCCCCTCTGATTTGATTCGGGATGTTCGCCTGACACCCTTCAATATCGGCACGCGGATAGAGTTGGAGGATTTTACTGAAGATGAAGCCGCTCCGCTGGCTCAGGGCTTGGGACAAAATCAAAAAACAGCAAATGCTCTGATGAAGCGCATTCTTTACTGGACAGGCGGGCATCCGTATCTGACGCAGAAATTATGCAAATCTGTTGCCAAAGAAAAGTCTGCTGTCAAACCTGCCGGAGTGGATCGGATATGCGAGGAAATTTTTTTATCTGCCCGCTCCCGTGAAAGCGATACCAATCTGCAATTTGTCCGGGATCGGATTTTGCGGGCTGAATATGATTCCGCAACTCTGCTGGATATATATCGTCAGATTCGGGAACGAAAAAAAATCCGGGATGATGATACCAATACAGTTATCAGTATCTTGAAACTGTCAGGTCTGGTCAGAGTGCTTGAAAACTATCTCTGGGTAAGGAACCGGATTTATTTCCGCGCCTTTGACAAAGACTGGATTGATGCCAACATGCCGGATGCGGAAAAACAGCGTCAGAAGGCCGCGGTCAGACGGGGTATGTTCCGCGCCGGTGCGGTTGCCGCAGTGATTATTGCCCTCATTGCCGGGGGGATTGTTTGGTATCTGGATGGCTATGTTTGGGAACATGCGGCATATTATAATACCATTGCCAAACGCTACGGAATTTCGGAAGGTGTGGGAGAACTGACTCTTCAGCAGGTACGGGGACGATCCGTATCGTATAAATTTATCCGAAAGGGACGGAAAAATCCGGTATGGAAGGTTCAGGCAGTGAACAGTGCGGGTGAACTGACTTCGCATCACAGGATAGGCACGTATTTTAAGTCAGTGGACGAACAGGCTGATCCGAATAAGGAATGTCAGTGGGAATTTGTTCTGGATTCACAGGGTATCATTGTTTATGAAAAAGCATACAACAAAGAAGGGAAGTTGGTTTGGGGGCTGGTCTATTCACCTGCATTGCCGGGACAGACGCATCCGACCCGCGCACACTTTGTCGGCCCGAAGGGTTTTCCAAAACCTCAGATAAATTCTGCTGCCGAATTTGTTGAATTTACATATTCTGAAAAGGGTGATGAAATTGAAATACGTTATACGGATCGCAGTGGCAATCCGCAAACAGGACTGGATAAGGCTTTCGGCAGGTTGCAGAAATTTGATGAACGAGGGCTTGCAGTTCAAATAACATCTCTTGATAAAAACGGTAAAGCCATGAATAGCAGTGCAGGGAGTGCAATATCTCGGAATACTTATGATAAACTTGGCAATATCTTGGAATTTATTGCAATTGACAATTCAGGCAATAATACATTACTTAATTATGGCTGGCACAAATTCAAAGGCAAATACGATAAATGGGGAAATCTGATTGAATTGGCATATTTTGACACCGAAGGCAGACCGGCTCTGCACAAAGACGGGAATCACAGGTTGTCTGTCAAGTATGATGAGCGGGGAAACCGGATTGAAGATGCTTTTTTTGACACCGAAGGCAGACCGGTTCTGCACAAAAACGGTTTCCACAG
>CAZHPS010000428.1:0-6173 GCA_964534335.1 uncultured Desulfobacterales bacterium | reverse complement strand
TACCTGTTCAGTTCACGGCACAAGCTGGAAGCTTATGCTGCTTTTGTGGTATATTTTTTCTGGAAATCGACATAAACATAAAAATGCTGTGATACCTGACACCTTATTCATATAAACTGAACAAGTTCCGGTTTGTCCTGCTGTGTCCGGTTAATATTGATTAACTGCGGAGTTCCGCTGCTGTTGTCAAGATGTGCGATAATGCACCAGCTTCCGGGCGCGCTTTCCGTAAGGGGCACTTCAATTTCCTGACTGCCGCCCCGGACAGTGACCAGACCGTTGTAAGTGGCAAAATTGGCATTGGGTTTGTTGAAAATATTGGCCGCAATCAGGGCATGTTCAATCTCATCGAGTTTTGTAAAATAAATATTTTCCTGATTATTGCCGCCCCTATCCCCCACACCTGCATCTTTATCCAGAAATATCCAGGGGGAATCGGTTTTGCTGCCTCTTTTCATGAAACTGACCTGACCTGTGCCTGTGGAGCCTCCACCGGAAAATATTTTTCCCAGAATCCCTTTTTTGGCCGGAGCTTCACCTGAGGCTCCCTGCAGCCGGTAAAAACAGTGAAGATCCAGATCCACTGCGGTTTTCCATGTAAGTGTGGCATGAAAACCCTTGCAGGCCAGGTTTACCTTTTGCCCTTTCTGTTTCAGCACCACTTTGGAAGAAAGTTTAAGTGCGGACGCGCCCGGTACTGCGGACTGGAACGCATCAAAACGCATAACCTCGCTGTTGTTGACCAGGCTTGCACCCATGAAATCTGTTTTGAACCGGCACAGCACGGCCACAGATCCGGACTGGCGGGAATCCAGAGCAATGGTATGTGTTTCCCCTTTGTCGGTAATGACTTCCACACGTGCATCATAATCGGCAAAGACTTTGGCCGCGCCTGAAACCGCATCCGTGAAGTTCACTGCCACAACCCAGATTTCTTCCATATCTTTCAGACTGGCAATGCGAAGTTCCTCCCGGTTCTGACCTGCTTTTGCGCCAACCCCGGCATCGCCTGAAAGCTCAACAAAGGGAAAACTGTTCAGACTGCCCAGAGAACCGCCCGCGTAATTTGCAGAATACACACCGCCGATCCGTCCGTCCTTTGCCTTGTAAAATGCCATCAGATCCAGATCCACCGGAGCAGTCCAGATCAGAGACACCTGCATCCGGGTAAAACCGCCGATTGCCGCGTTTGCACCTTTTTTCTTCAGTTCCATTATGCTCTCCTTTTTTTCATGGGCCAAAAGTGGGAAGGGAAAAGGGGACAGTATGGGAAAAAATATTTTTTCCCATACTGTCCCTCTGAATCCTGCACTTATCCGTTTATAATATCTATGATCTGCTGCAGAGTTTTCAAACCTTTCAGTGTCCCGGCCTTGCTGCTGTTGATCAGTTTGGCGCCGATGGGACTGGAATTGTCAATAGTGGCAATAAGGGCAATATTTCCCATATCGCCTGTATCCAGTGTGACATTGTGGGTGCTTCCCTTGTCATCCATTACGGAAAGAGTGACATCGCTCCCCTTGAAACGGGCCGGAGCCCCGTCCTGGACCTTGCCGTAATCCCAGCAGAGAATCCAGACATATTTCATATCGTCCAGTTTGGTGATCCGCATGGTTTCTTCATTTTGGCCGCCTTTGTCGCCTACGCCCTCATCACCGCTGAGCTGCATGAAGGGAAAGGCATTCAGGTCACCCAGTTCCCCGAAATAGACAAGTCCCTGTTTTCCCTGTTTGTCCTCATAGGCTGCTGCCAGATCAAAATCTGCTGCGGTCGTCCATTTCATGGACACCATCAGTTGCCTGAACCCCCCGACATTTGCCTCTGAGCCTTTCTGTTTGAGTTCCATTGCTTCCTCCTTGTAAGTTTTTTCGGATGTTGACGATACAGTAATCCTGTATGATTTGACGGATTTTCACACACATGACTTCCAAAACTCAGAAAGTCTGATTCCACAAATAAAACAGGATTACACTATGATGAACCCGTAAAAAAATCCGAATTCCGATTCTTCTTCATTCCGGCATGTGCCGGATTGAGGAAAATTGTGACTTTTTACAGGAGCATTATGATATGACATTTTACCGGACTGGTGCCGGGTACAGGTATAATACCTTTGTCTTTAAGTAAGGTTCCATAAATTTTCAGGCATAAAATTTGGGGCATAAAGTTTTCAGGACTGTGTTTATGCAGAAGGAACAGGCTGGAAGCTTATGCTGCTTTTATACCCGAAAATTTTCGTTGATCTACTACACAATCAATTTACTTTTTATACAATCCCCTCTTGAGAGGGGGCAGGGGGTGTGTTTTTGGGTGTGCGATTCCGGACACACCCCTTTATCCCCTCTCAAGAGGGGAATATATAAAATTCAACGTGGTCATGTAATACTTATATCGTTGTCAGGTTTAAACAGTCAAACAAAAAATCATGCACAGGGAATATACACAATTACTTCTTCACTTGCAATCAGATATAAAACATTCTATATAATCCAGACAAAATAATTTTATATGAGAGCCAATTTATGGATTTCACAATTTCCTGGTATGTACTGCCTGCGGCCTTTTTTCTGGATCTGATCATCGGTGACCCCCAGTTTGCCCATCATCCGGTGCGGTATATGGGAAAAGCCATTGAATATGCCGAACCCGGTTTACGGAAACTTCCTTTCAGTCTGAAAATCTCCGGGGGCCTGTTTGCCCTGTCACTCATTTTCAGCACATGGGCTGCATCTGTTCTCCTGCTGACAGCAGCCGGATGGATTCATCCTTTTCTCAGAACAGCAGCCGAGATTCTGCTCGTGTATTTCTGTATTTCATGCACAGGTCTGGCATCCTCTGCAATGGAGGTATACGCAATGCTCCGGCATGGCAATCTGCCAAAAGCAAAGGAAAAACTTGCCATGATCGTGGGCCGGGATGTGCAAAATCTCACAGAAACCGGGATTGCACGTGCTGCTGTGGAAACAGTGGCGGAAAATCTGGTGGATGGTGTTGTGTCCCCCCTGTTTTTTCTCCTGATCGGCGGAGTGCCCCTGATGGTGACTTACAAAATGGTCAACACCTTGGATTCAATGGTCGGGTACAAAAATGAAAAATATAAGGATTTCGGCATGGTTTCTGCCCGCATTGATGACCTTGCCAATTTTGTTCCGGCCCGTGTCTCGGTTCCCATCATCTCCCTGTCCGCATTTATTCTGAACAGGCAGGGCAGACAGGCGTTTGAAACCGGCCGAAAACAGGGACGCAGGCATTCCAGTCCCAATTCCGGTTTCTCCGAGGCAGCCTTTGCCGGTGCGCTGACCGTGAAACTGGGCGGCCCGAACATATATCATGGCAAAACTGTGGTCAAACCCTTTATCGGAACCGGGTTCGGAGAGTTGAATACCGGGCATATTCCAAAAGCCTGTGATCTGATGGTGCTGACTTCCTCTGTATTCTGTGCAATGGTTTGGATGGCCGGAATTATGTTCTGAACAAATACAGGCCACTGTACGGAAATGTAATATTTTTGGAAAATTTTTTACATTTTTGTAACTGTGTTTTTATTTTTCTTTAGGGCTTTTATAAAAATATATCATTTTATTTCAATCTGTTTTATAAATAAGGACGTATTGGCACAAAGATTGCTTGTCTTCATATGCAAATCCGTCCGGAAGGAAAGCCGGACAGTTTTTTCAGTCCATTACAGGAAAGGCGGCACACCTTGTCAGAAGCGGAAAAAAAAGCATTTGAAAGTCCCATGAAGAATCTCTGCCTGAAGCGGAAGCAGATGGCCGCTGATTTTCTGGCCGGAGAGACTCCTGATTTTAACCGGCAGCATACGCAGATTCTGGATGAATATTTTCATGAATGCTATGGGCAGAGTGAGACCGGCCTGCAGATGGCTTTTGACAGAAAACCCTATGCTTTGGTTGCTCTGGGCGGTTACGGACGAGAGGAGCAGTGCCTTCATTCTGATGTGGATATTCTGATACTGTTTGAGGAACAGGTTCCTGCGGAAGCTGAAAATCTGGTAAGGGAAATGGTTTATCCCCTGTGGGACATCGGAATGGAGGTGGGTCATGCCACCCGTTCTGTGGAAAACTGCATTTCCCTTGCTCTGCAGGACATTGAAGTGCTTACGGCCCTGCTGGATGCGCGCTTCATCTGCGGCATGTCAGTGCTGTATTCCGATCTCATGGACAGGCTTAGGTCAGAAATTCACAAAGACCGGTCAGATACGGTCATTCAGAAACTCATCAGCCGGAACATGGAACGTCATGAACGCTTCGGGGATTCCTCTTTTCTGCTGGAGCCTAATCTCAAGGAAGGCAGGGGCGGTCTGCGCGACTACCATACCCTGCTGTGGATTGCACGGATCAAAAATGATCTGAGACAGCCCAGGGATCTGGAATATTCGGGATGCTTCTCCCATAATGAATACAGCAGGCTGAGCGATGCACTGTCCTTTATATGGGAAGTGAGAAACCGCCTTCATTATCTGAGCGGAAAAAAATGCGATCAGTTGTATTTCCGTCATCAGGAAAAACTGGCAGGTGAAATGCGGTTCCGGAAAAAAAACGGGCAGCAGCCTGTGGAACGCTTTCTGGGCGAACTGCACAGTCATATGGATTTTCTGAAAGAACAGGAGCGGATACGGGTATATGAACTGGAAAACGAAACTGTCCGCAGGGGCAGACGCAAAAAAAGTGAAACCCCGCGGGTGCAGGGGATAGAAAACCGGAACAGTATGCTGGCCTTTGTCTCTTCGGAAAAAGTGCATGAATGCCCGCAGCTTCTGATGCAGATATTTCTTGAGAGTGCGCGTCTGAAACTTCCCCTGAATGCAGAGGCCAGCCGTCTGGTAAAAGAGTTTCAGCACAGGGTGGATGATAAATTCAGAATATCTGTCTTTGCCAGGCAGTGTTTTGAGGAAATTCTGCTTACACCGGTTCCCCGTTTCAATGTGCTGGAAGCCATGCTGACCACCGGTTTTCTGGTGAAATATATTCCCCAGTTTGATGAAATTTCCAACCGGATTCAGTATGATGAGTATCATCTTTATCCTGTGGATCGGCATCTGCTGCGCGCAGTCCGGACCATCAAACAGTTCTGCTCTGATGAGGATCCCTGCAAAAAAGAACTGTGCTGCAGACTGTACAGAGAACTTGCTGATCCAAAACTGCTGTTATGGGCTGCGCTGCTCCATGACATCGGCAAAGGCACACCCGGAGGAAACCATTCGGAAAAAGGAGCGGTAATGGCCGGGGCCATTCTCAAAGAAAAGGGATACGGGGATAAAGATACTGAAACTGTATGCTTTCTGATCCGGGAACATCTTTTTCTGATTAATATTGCCACGCGGCGGGATTTGCAGGATGAGGAAACCGCGATTTTCTGCGCCCGGAGAATTCAGGATACAGAACGGCTGAAAATGCTGTATCTGCTCACCATTGCGGATTCCGCAGCCACCGGCCCCAAGGCATGGAATGAATGGACTGCCAGCCTGCTGGAATATCTTTTTCTCAATGTGCTGAACATTCTGGAAAAAGGGGAACTGGCAAGCGGAGCTGCAATGGATACCGCAGAAAGGAAAAAAGCAGATGTGCTGAATACGGCTGCTGATGAAAAGGAACGGGAACGCACGGAAAAGATTTTCAATATCATGTCCCCGCGCTATCTGCTTGCCACTTCTGCACCGGACATTACAGAGCATATCGGACTTTTCCGCAGTCTTGGCAATGCGAATTTTGTATGGAAGATCAGCGCAGTACCCGGATCAGAAACACGGACAGTGACCGTATGTGCGAAAGACTGCCCCGGTCTTTTTTCCAAAATTGCCGGAACCCTTACGCTTAACGGCATTAATATTCTGTCTGCACAGATTTACACATGGCGGAACAATATTGCTTTGGATGTTTTTGAGGTGATGCCACCCAAAGATGAATTTTTCGAGCAGCAGAAATGGGAACATGCGGAAACAGATCTGGAATCCGCGCTGCTGGGACAGCTTGATTTGGAATCCGCGCTGGCCGAACGTCTGGCTGTGTACGGTATTTCCTGCCCCAAAACCTGGCAGAAACCCGATGAAATCGTGGTGGACAACAGCAGTTCGGGTTTTTTCACAATTATAGAAGTATACACCTATGATTTTCCGGGACTGCTGTTCTGCATCACGGACGCGCTGTTCAAAT
>CAZHPS010000427.1:0-6184 GCA_964534335.1 uncultured Desulfobacterales bacterium | reverse complement strand
ACAATCTGGAGGATGTCAGTTCCCACTGTGGTCATGGAAGACACGCCAAGCACATAGACAAAGATGGGAAAGGTGAGGAACCCGCCGCCCACACCCATAATGGAACCGGCCATGCCAACCAGCACGCCGCTGAGAATCAGGAACACGCAGGAAATGCTGCGTCCGCCCGGTACAACATCCTGATCAAAGGTAATCATGGGCGGAATCTTCACGTTCTGCAGTTTCTGGGACAGGGGAGTCAGTTCCGCTCCCTCATCTTTTCCGCCATGCGCGCCGCCCGTATCTCCCCGTTTGCTGGCCTTTATATAATCCATAAGGGAATATCCGCCCAGCAGTCCCAGCATGAGAGAATAGATGGTTGTGATAAACGCATCACTGAGCATGGGATTGATTTCATACAGGACCCGGTTGATGATGCCTCCGACCGTGGCTCCGACAATTGCACCGATGAGAAAAACCAGTGCCAGGGGCACAGACACGTTGCCCATTTTCCGGTGAATCACACTTCCCATGATGGCCTTGGCAAAAATATGGAACAAATCTGTTCCAACCGCCAGAATACCTTTGATGCCCGCGCTCATCAGGGCCGGTGCAATGATGAAACCGCCGCCCGCGCCGATACACCCGGTAATCAGTCCGGCACAGATACCAATGAGAATGGATGCAATAAAGATTCCGGTGCTGAAAAACGCGGGACTGTAAGCCTTTTTCCCGCCCAGAAAATGCGGCATCACATCAGCAATCTGATCTGCAAAGGCTATGCCTCCCAGAATCACAGGCACAAGAAAGAGGCAGAGCATCATCATGCGTTTTCTGCTGGAAAACACAGTGTCTGACACTTCCTTTTCCCATTTGGCATGGGCCTGTGCGCCCATCATCATAAACCGACCCCATTGTCTGAAAAAATTCATTTTTCTTTCATCCTTCCTGTAAAGGTTAATATGTATTCCCGCGGGAATTATTTCCCGTCTTTCGCCTCCAGATCTTTAATCTTTTTCTCCTGTATGGCCTTGTTCTGAAACGCATCCTGCAGTTTGTAGCAGAGTTCATCAATGTTCATGGGCTTCATGAGATAATCAAACGCGCCCCGTTCCATTCCCTCCATAGCCACCTCAATGCTGGCATGGCCCGTAAGCATGATGACCTCAATAAGGGGGTAACGCTTTTTGATTTCCCGAAGGGCTTCCAGTCCGTCCATTCCCGGCATCCGCACATCCAGGACCACCACATCGGTTTGGGAATTTTCCAGTACGGAAAGTGCTTCTTCCCCGCTGTTGGCGGTCCGTACATTCAGATTGCGCCTTCCAAGCCGTTTGACCAGAGGAGACAGAAACTCTGTCTCGTCATCCACAAGCAGGACATTGAATTTATCCATCTTTCTTCTCCCTGTTTTCCGGTTTCCGTGCTTTCTGCTCAGCCGGGGACTCTGTCCGGAACAGCATTTTCGGTTTTTTTATCCAAAACCGACCTTTGTGAAAGGACAGGCTGCTCTACTCTTCTCAGTGCCGACTTCACGGATCATCGCCACAAGCTGATCAAAATCATAGGGTTTGGGAAGACAGACAAGGGCTCCGAAATCAATCCCCTTCTGCACCTCCTCCAATGCCCCGTGGCCGGTAATCATGATGACCGGAATATCCGGATTCATGGCTTTCAGCACCTTGAGCACCTCCAGACCGTCCATGAATTCCATTTTCAGATCCAGAAGTACCAGATCGAACCGTTTGTTCCGGAATTTTTCAATGGCCTCTGCCCCGCTCAGCGCGGGAGTGGCATTGACACTGCGTTTCCGCAGCCGTTTGGACAGTACGGAGACAAAACCTTCCTCGTCATCCACCAGCAACAGTTCGACAGGGGTTTCATTCATGGCCTTTTTCCTATACCTTGGTCCGCATGAACTCCTTCATACGGGCTTCAATGATTTTGTTTTCATGCTCCCGTTTTTTGGACGCGGCATCATTTACCTTGGTGACCAGATCATCAATGTCGCAGGGTTTCATCAGGTAGTCATATGCCCCTTTTTTCATGCCCGCGATGGCCGAAGATACTGTGGCATGACCGGTCAGCATAATCACCTCTGTCAGAGGATACTGCCGTTTGATCTCCTGCAGGGTTTCAATGCCGTCCATTCCCGGCATTTTCACATCCAGCACCACCACTTCTGTATTGGCTCCGTCCTCTCCCAGTTTATCCAGTGCCTCAATGCCGCTGAAAGCAGATTTGACTTTCAGATTTCTTTTGACCAGACGCTTGGTCATGGTTTCCACAAAGGGCACTTCGTCATCCACCAGCATAACACTGATATCTTCCAGCATAATATCCTCCTTGTATGGGCTTGCAGATTTCGTGTGGAAACCTGCAGCCTGAATTCAGTTTACCCGGAATCCGCTACTGCGTTTTTTCTGCTTCCGTCTGTTGTTTCTCTCCGTCTTTATCCTCTTCCGGAACAGGTCCGTCCTGATCCGGAAGCAGCACCGTAAAGGTGGTTCCCACCCCCACAGCACTGCTGACTGTGATTTTGCCGCCCATTCTGTTCACAATACCATAGCAGATGGAAAGCCCCAGCCCGGTTCCCTTGCCCACCGGTTTGGTGGTGTAAAAGGGATCAAATATCCGGGACAGCACTGTGCGGGGAATTCCCGGCCCGTTGTCCTTTACTTCCAGAGTCACCATATGTCCGTCATAACCGGTGGCAATCTGAATCTTTCCCCCGGTTTCCTCCATGGCATCTATGGCATTGCCGATCAGATTGAACAGCACCTGCTGAATTTCCGTCTGGGAAGCCTCAATATAGGGAAGATCAAGGCCGTATTTGGGTTCAATCACCACATTTTTGAACTTTGCCTGATGGGAAAACAGTCCGATGATCTCTTCAACCATATCATTTATTCTCAGCAGTTTCTGAGATCCATCCCCGCCTCTGGCAAAACTGAGCAGTTTGTGGGTAATATCCCGGCACCGCAGTCCCTGTTTTTTGATCTGACCCAAAGCCCTTTTGAACTCCTGAAGATTTTCACTTTCCTTAAATTCAGCCTCATCCATCAGATCGCCCACCCATCCGGCCTCTTCCACCATAATGGCAACCGGATTGTTGATTTCATGGGCTATGCCTGCGGCCATTTCTCCCAAAGAGGCCAGCCGTCCGGCTTCAATGACCTGCTGGTTCATCAGATCCTTTTCCCGATCAGCCTCGGCAATGCGGCCAATCATTCTCCGGGTGACAAAAACAGCCATTCCGATAATCAGCAGACCGCCTGCAATAAACACTGCAAGCGCAATCCAGTGCGCCCTGCGCAGATCAGCAAACGCGTCATCCGAATCCTGCAGATAAATCAGAGCCCATTCACCGTCTTTGATAAAACGGGCCACCCAGATCATTTCCCTTCCGCTCTCCGGATTCTGATAGGTTCCTGTCTGCACATCCTCTCCGGGTTTCACTGATGCTTCCACATTGCGGTAAAGCTGAATCACATTTTCTTTTTTCAGGGAAGTGTCTGTCTGAAATTCTCCTCTTCGGTTCATGATAAAAGCTGTGCCGGTCTTTCCGAAGTGGATGCTTTTCACCAGATTGTTGAAAGCCTGAAAATCCACTGTGGCCCGCAGCACCCAGGGTTTTTCCTCATGAAAAGTGCGTACCGTAACGATAAAATGGGGAAAGCCGCGCAGTCCCAGAAAAACATCACTGATAAAAATTTGGGAGTTCAGGGCAGTCTTGAACCATTCCGAATCTGAATAATCCGCATGTTCCAGTTTGTAGGGACCTGCGTAGGCCACCTGTTTTCCCTGATAATCCACCACCCCAAGATCAGAGAAAACATTGCCGTATTCCTGCTGCAGGTTTGCCAGTTGCCGCTGAAGAAAAAATTCATCCGAAAGCTGTGCATAGGTGAAGCTGTTGTTGAGAAAATGGATGTTGTTCCGCCGCTCTGTCAGAAAAGTCTCCATATTCTGTGTGTGCTTCTTTACCACACTCATAAGATGATCCTTGACTTTTTCACTGTAGGATTTCTGAAACTGATACAGAATGGCCCCGCTGACAAAAATCATGGGCAGAAAAGAGACAAACACCACTGTCAGAAGCATATTGATAGACAGATTCCGGTAATAATGTTTGTGTTCCGCAGCATGGTGTTCCGCTGAATTGTGTTCCGGTGTATTGCGTTCTGTTTTCATATGTTCGCTGTTTTCCTGTTTTTATGTATCTGCATTTTCGCCAGACATCATTTCGTGACACAGTACAGTGCAATTATCAGGCCAAAGCAGCAGGAAAAGAGGAAAAACAATAATGCCGCATCTGTTTAAAACATATGATTACAGAATATTATATTCTCAAAAAAATTCTTCCGGTCAACTGTACAGAAGGGAAAACAGGATTTTTATGATATATATCCTGAAAAAATGGAGATGGATATGCCAAACTGGGTGGGGAAATCTGAACCGATGGGGAAAAATTCCCCACTTTGCTGCACAAAAAAATGGCAGTGGATCAAAACGGCTGATTCTTTAAAGGGATCGGGCGGGACTGTGTTCTTTTCAGGTTATATACCAATTCGCCATTGACCTGATACTGATCCGGAGGAGTGCAAAAATTAAGCGGAGCGGTTTTTTGCACAGAGGACAAAAATTAATGAAAATACTATAAATACAGTCTTTCAGCCGATTTGACCCACTGCCAAAAAATAAAGGCGGTGACTGGGGCATTATCCTTATTCCGGATTTTCCTACCTGTGAATACTCTTCCAACTCTATTGCACTTTTCTTTTCAACATCATATGTTTGCACAGAAAAGATTCTGCAATTTTTTTTGCATAGGGAAAATCCCCGGCAGCACGGAGGCGGAAAATGACATTTGAGGAAAAAATCCGGAAGATCAGTGAATATGCGGCAGCTTATCTGGAAAGAGCTGAAAGGGAGCGGTGTTTCGGAGACAGGGAAAGGGCGGCTGTTCTGTCAAAAGATGGACGCCGTCTGAAAATCTGGGCCGACAGAATGGATCATCGGCTTCAATCCTGTGAATGAATATGCTGCGTTGTCAGTTTTTATTTTTTATTCAGTAAATTCCGGTGGGGAAACTGCGGATGGCCTTTTTTTGCACAAAAAAATCTGTTGATATAACAGGTCTATGATACAATTCACCGGAAAAATATGTCCCGGATTTTTGAAAAACCGGAAAAAGTCCTTTTCAGGGAAATAGCGGAACCAGGAATCAGCCAAATAAAAAAGGAGTTGCCATATACGGCAACTCCTTTTTTATTTTTGCGGTGCTGAAGAGAAGATTAGCATACAGTTAAAATATATCAGGATGTTATATTTTCAAAGCGTGCCTGTCATTCCGCATTCTGACCCGCCTTACGGCTGAGGAATGTTTCCGCCGTTATGAAGCCGTCGGAATCACAGAACTTTTGGATCTGAATACAGTTCCGGGGCGGAGCAGCGCCGTTCCTGCTGAGGTCGCTGAATGTCTGAAAGAACGTCTTTCCGAACCGGAAGGATTCAGATCATACGGTGAAATACGGACATGGATTATAGAGAATTATCATCCTGATATACCATATAAAACTGTCCATAAAACAGTCAAATATTATCCTGGAGCCGGCCCCAAAACTCTGCGTCCTTCGCATATAAAAAAATGAAGAGCAGGTACGCGAATTCAAAAAGTCATTTCATGAACAACTATCTTAAATAATTTATAATAATGACACTAAAATTAAATTTTTTTCATATGATGAAACAAGATTCGGGCTGATAACATCACCCGGAAAAAGAATCACTCTTCGCGGAGTCAGACCGGCCGGACTGATACAGAGAACATTTGAAAATTATTATATTTACGGAGCTGCAGATGTATCGGACGGCGAAAATTTTTTTCCCGGATTTCCAAATATGAACACGGACTGTTTTCAATGTTTTATCAACAAATTTTCATATTGTTTTCAGGACAGTATAAATATAATGCTGATTGACAATGCGGGAATTAACAAAGCGGAAAGACTGATCATTCCCGAAAACATCCGTCTGCTGTTTTCTGAATAAATGTTCCAGCAAAATGACAGCATCTCTTACCGGTTTTTCATATATTTTGGATGCAGTTAATAATAATATGAAATCTGAAAAAGATTTCAGCATTAAACCCAGCCCTTTCAAGGTGGCTTTAAGTTGAGTTTAAAAGTAATTTGAAAACAGA
>CAZHPS010000426.1:0-6196 GCA_964534335.1 uncultured Desulfobacterales bacterium | reverse complement strand
AGACATTAGTGTTTTCGGCAGATAAACCGTCATTCAAACCTTGACAGAACACTATCATATTCCGAGTTTATAGAAGAAAATTTTATTTCTCATGTCAGCGTCACGTAACAATTTATCCCAACTTAATACCTCTATATACAAATTTATATTTTCTCTCCATCGAAACCATCCGAGACGATCAGGCATAGGTTTAAAATCTTTTTCTTTATCAAGCCATTTTTCCACTTTTTCAGTAAGGTCACAAATAACATAACCATAAAACGGAGTATTATCTGATACTAAAATTTTTCTTCCCTGCGGAGTTTTATATTTTCCTTCCCGAATACTGATTACATATCTGATTATTTGTCTTATCGGGTCATCATCAGATGACGGATTTACAAAATCATCACGCTGAGGTTTTTTAAATTCAAAAATTGTTACAGGGTTGCTCGCTTCGTTGTCGCCCCTGAAAACAACCCGTTTATCATATACCAATAAATCAGGGCGATCAGCTTTGCCAGTAAGCGGTAAATCTGAAGAAATATAATTCGTAAAATTCAATCGTTCGTCAATAATCCAAAGATTATGTTCCTCAAACGGAGTTATATCTGTATCTCCTTTACGTGGGAATATAATATCATGAACAATACCTTCAGAGTGGTATTTGCCATCTGTATCCAATTCAAGACTTTTCCTGAATATATTAAGTATATTGCGTCTTAAAGCAATATAATGGATAAGGTCATTTTTACTGTTTCCTGAAATCCTGCTAACTATATCTGTAACATTGTCTTTTAAATTTTCAATGCTGTCTGATAATAATAGATTAACATCATTTTTTATCGCAATTTCACGTTTATATTTTTCATTTTGCAACCTGATCTCAATCTCTTCATTGGAAGGGTTAAATGGCAATGCTGACAGATCAATATCTTTCAATATTTCATGATGCCAGGGAGCATTTTCTTCCACATAGTTCCTTACGGTTTCTTTTTTCTTTTCCTGACGAGCTATTATATCATCACCTACAGCTTCTTTGGCTATTAATGCAGCATTATTTTCGATTTCTTTTTGAGAAATTCCGTAAACATAATCATTTTCTTTATGGAAATTAAAACTGCTTCGTTCCAAAGTTACATTTTTATCAAGATAATCACTAAAAACATAAGATTTGATAATATAGTTTCTCTCTCTTCCATCTCTATTTTTTTCATAGAATTCATCTATAAACTCAGGTATATAATTATAAATTGCTGTATCAGTAACTTCTCTTTTGTGTGCTATTAGACTAATTCTGCTTTTTTGATTTCTTGGAGAATAAAATTTAAATACTCTGACAACGAATTTATATTCTGATAATATACCTTTTAAAAAAAAGGTGTTATTAATCAGTTTTATTTCTTTGATACAATCTGACAACTCATTATTTATATAATCATTTAAAATAATTGAATCATATTTATAACTATCAGATATTGTAATTTTAGGACAAATATAATCATTTGTAATAAAATAAGGCAGAATTTTTTCAACAATACTTCTGGCTATAATTGAAAGACTTTTATCTGCAAATTTATTTTTTACAGGATACAATCTTACTTTTGTCCAAGTAGTATCTGATTCAGATTTATGTAATTTTTCATCTATAATTATTTCATTATTTTTTCCCATTTTGAATGTTCGCTTTTTCAATGTCCCATTATCAGAATAAATACTTTCAACAGATAAATCATTAAAGTATTTCAAGCATATAAATCTACCAAAACCTTTACCACCTTCTTTTATCTTATAATCAGAATACAGTGTGTCAAATGAATTTCTGTTTTCATCTGTAAAACCTATCCCGTTATCTATTATTTCAAAGCCTTCAACTTCAGGAATAGACGAATCATCAATTTTTTGTTGTTTGGAACGAATAATTATTATCTTTACTTCACCGTTTATTTTTTTTTTACTTTCAATAGCTTCAATAGAATTAACAAGTACCTCAACAATAGGTGTATAAATATTTGTTCCTGACTTTATGTTCTCAACGGCTCTGTTTATATTTATTTTGCTCATAGTATTTTTCCTGACATTTAGTTATCTCCTTTTTTAGTTTGAGATAACCAATAGCTCTTTATCGTTATATCTTATATTATCAAGAGTATAACCCGTTATTATACGGGAAAAGGAGCAGGTTCTCCCTGCCCCTTTTTTATTATGAAATCCTCAGGCCGGAAATGCTGCCTTAAACTCCTGCACCAGCCTGTCGGAAATTTTCCCATGTGCAAAGCTGACGGTTTCATCCTCCAGCGTGCTTTCAGCGGAGCGGTATACAATGCGGAAAGACACGCTTTTCCTGTCCTGCGGAATATTTTTTCCCTCGTACACATCAAAAAGGAAAACATCTTCCACCAGTTCCTCCCCTGCATTCCGGACGCTTTTGAGCAAATCCCATGCCTCAGTGCGCTTTTCCACAATCAGGGTGATGTCTCTGGAAACAGAGGGATAACGGGGAAGAGGCACAGCTTTTTTGCTGTCTGAAACCAGAGGCCGGAGCGCATCCAGATCCAGTTCAAACACCCAGACAGCCTGTTTCAGATCATAGGCTTCCATGACACGGGGATGAATCTGACCGATAATGCCAAGTTTCTGATCCCCTGCGGAAATCCGGGCTGTATATCCGGGCCGTGTATAATCGCATTGGGCATCAGGCAGAGCAGTGAATTCAGCCCTGATCCCCAGCCGCCTGCAAAGTCCTTCTGTTATCCCCTTGAGATCATAGAAATCACAGGGGGTTTCTTTTTCATGCCAGGAAATGTCATTTCTGGAGCCTGTCCAAAGACCGCTGAGCATTTCCGGATGATCCGGCAGACTGTCCTGGCCTTTGCTGAGAAATATCTTTCCGATCTCAAATATCTTCAGATTCCGGTTCTGCCGGGAAAGATTGCGGAACATGGTTTCCAGCATACCGGGAATCAGAGAAGTGCGCATGACCGACATATCTTCGCTGATGGGATTGAGGATTTTCAGCATCCTCCGCCGGGGATCATCTGTTTTCAGTCCCAGTCTGTCACAGGAACCTGCATCAATGAAACTGTAATTGATGACCTCTGCAAAACCCGAAGCAGACAGAATATCCCTGATCCTGTTGCGCAGTTCCACCTGCGGGGCCGGGGCAATTCCCTGAGCGGGAATCGCGGGAAAGGTGACAGGAATATTGTCATATCCCCATAAACGTGCAATCTCTTCCATCAGATCTTCGGGCCGGGACACATCCACACGGAAAGAGGGCGGAGTGACGCTGAGATAGAGATTTCCCTGTTTTTCCGCAGCAAATTCAACGGATTCGAGCAGATCTGCCATCTGATCCCTGCCCAGTTCCAGCCCCAGATGACGGTTGGCAGCCGCGACACTCAGGCGAATGACAGGGGTTTGGATCTGCACAGGATGTTCATCAATACACCCTTTGATCAGGGTTCCGCCTGCCACTTCCAGCATGAGCTGCGCTGCCCGATCCAAAGCACGGATGGTTCCTTCCGGATCAGCACCGCGCTCAAAACGGTGGGAGGCATCTGTGCCAAGCCCCAGTTTTTTGGCTGTTTTCCGGATACTGGCCGGACTGAAATACGCGCTTTCAATCAGCACCCTTGTGGTGCTGTTTTCAATTTCCGAATTGAGTCCGCCCATGACACCGCCTACAGCCACAGGTTTTTCCCCGTCACAGATCATGAGCATTTCTGAGGTGAGTGTGCGCTCTTTTCCGTCCAGAGTGGTGAATTTTTCGCACTCTGATGCCGTGCGCACCACAATCCGCTGTCCCGCGAGATTGTCAAAATCAAACGCGTGCAGGGGCTGTCCCATTTCCATCATCACGAAATTGGTCACATCCACGATATTATTGATGGATCGCAGTCCCACAGACTGCAGGCGTTCCCGGAGCCACCAGGGGGAAGGTTTCACCGTAATGCCTTCTATGAGACGGGCTGCGTAACGGGGGCAGTGATCCGGTGCTGCAATGGTCACAGAAGTCAGAGCGTTTATGTCTTTTTCACCCAAAGGAAGCGTAATATCCGGCAGTCTGACTTTTTTTCCCTGAAAAGCCCCGATTTCACGGGCCACACCAATGAGGCTCAGACAGTCAGGCCGGTTTGGGGTCAAATCCACTTCAATCATGGCATCTGACAGATGCAGGGCATCCGGCAGAGGAATGCCAGGTTTGAGATCCGGAGACAATTCCATAAGTCCGCTGCTGTCTGCTCCCAGTTCCAGTTCTGCTTCACTGCACAGCATTCCTTCGGAGGTCTCACCGCGAATAACGCTTTTTTCCAGAATCCTGCCGCCGGGAAATTCCGTGCCGGCCAGTGCCAGCGGCGCGAGCATTCCCTGGCGCGCATTGGGCGCACCGCATACCACCTGCACTCTGCGATCTCCCAGATCCACCTGGCACAGTCTCAGTTTTCCGGCATTGGGATGCGTATTCACAGCAGTGATTCTGCCTGTCACCACTGTATGGAGCCAGGCATAGCGATCTGTGACAGAATCTGTTTCCAGCCCGGCCATGGTAAGACGGTCACAGATTTCAGAAACCGGCATATCCACAGGAATGTATTGCTTTAACCAGCTCAGACTGACTTTCATGTAAAACTGCCTTGCAAATACAGGTCAGGTTATGACCTGAGAAGTTAAAACTGCCTTAAAAACCGCAGATCATTGTCAAAAAATTTACGGATGTCATCAATGCCGTATTTGAGCATGGCAATGCGCTCCACTCCCATGCCAAAGGCAAAACCTGAATACCGGCCAGTGTCATAATTCACATTTTCAAACACTGCGGGATGAACCATGCCGGAGCCCAGTATTTCCAGCCAACCGGTCTGGGAACAGACCCGGCAGCCCTTTCCCCTGCACATGATGCAGCGGATATCCACTTCCGCGCTGGGTTCCGTGAAAGGGAAAAAGCTGGGCCGGAATCTCAGGGAGGTCTGGGCGTCAAACATCCGGTGGACAAAGGCCGTCAATGTTCCCTTGAGATCCCCGAAACTGACTTTTTCATCCACCAGCAGTCCTTCCACCTGACTGAACATGGGCGTATGGGTAATATCAGAATCGCACCGGTACACCTTGCCCGGTGAAATAATCCGCACCGGAGGGGACTGTTTTTCCATCACCCGCACCTGCATGGGCGAGGTCTGGGTTCTCAGAACAATACTGTCTGAAACATAAAACGTGTCCTGCATATCCCTGGCCGGGTGGTTCTTGGGAACATTGAGGGCCTCAAAATTGTAATAGTCAGATTCCACTTCCGGGCCTTCGGCAATCTCAAATCCCATGCGCACAAATATTTCGCAGATTTCACGGGTTACCTGTGTCAGGGGATGCAGAAATCCCTGGACAGCAGTTCTGCCCGGCAGGGAAACATCAATGCGATCCTCCGCAGACAGGTCTGCGGATTCGGCTGATCTGAGTTTCTCTCCAAAGGCTGATTCCAGTTCCTTTTTCACCTCATTGGCCCGCTTTCCCGCGGCCGGCCTCTGTTCTGGGGGAAATTCAGATATGTTCCTGAGAAACTGCGTAAGAATCCCTTTCCGTCCCAGGTAACGCACAGAAAGGGCTTTGATCTGCTCCGGATCTGAAATCCTCCGGAGTTCCTCAAGGGCCTCTGCTTTTATCTGTTCAATATTTTCCACGTCACTTACCAGTGTTCAGGAGAATAATATGGAACAGGCTTCCAGTTTGTTCATGGGCATCAGCCCGGACTGAAAGCCTGTGCTGCTTTTCTGTTTTCAGCAGACAGTGTCCGGTTTCCGGCATCCGTGCAGGATTCCGGCCCCGGTTTTCTGATTGGGTGATTTCTGAAAATAAATATCCCGGTTCCGTTCACAGGCACAGGGCAAAAGCTGGAAGCTTTTGATACTTTTCCCGAAATCACCTTACTGCTGTGCTGCGGCCAGTCCCGCAATCTGTGAAAATGCCCCGGGATCGGAAATCGCGAGTTCGGCAAGAACCTTGCGATCCAGTTCCACATCCGCTCTTTTGAGGCCGTGAATGAATTTGCTGTAAGTCAGCTCATTCATCCGGGCAGCAGCATTGATTCGGATAATCCAGAGTTTTCTGAAATCACGCTTCCGGACTTTGCGGTCACGGAAGGCATAACGCAGAGCCCTGTCAACAGTGTCGGCTGCTGTGCGGAACAGTTTGCTGTGACCGCCGCGAAATCCTTTGGCCAGAT
>CAZHPS010000425.1:0-6204 GCA_964534335.1 uncultured Desulfobacterales bacterium | reverse complement strand
GTGGAAGACAATCTCTGCGGTTTCAGTTTTGCCGGAATCGGGGAGGATTTGAAACCCGCACGCCTGAAACCCGCGCAGCTTGCGGTTTTGTTTTCCAAAGCAGCAGGTATTCCGCCCATGCCGCCAGCGTATCTGACAAAGAAACAGGGAAAAATCCTTTCCCGTCTTATCCCCAAACTCAAACGCCCCATTCTGCCCATCGGACAGATTGACATCATCCGCAATGAATCCGCACATGGCCCTGCGATCAGCCGTTATTCTGTGTCTGACTCCGGTGTGGCTGATATGAATCTGGACGGTGCACTGCAACTGCGGCGGCTGGCAGCAGGAAAGGATGAATCCGGCAATCCCCTGAAAGGAAAGTATGCGGAATATTATCAGCGGATTCAGGAAGGCATTGCACAGGTGCGGGCTTCGGGAAATCTGCGGGGCAAACCTGTGATTATTTTTCACGGACGCAGTGATGCAATTCTGCCGCCGAATCACACTTCACGGGCTTATTTGGGTCTGAACCGCATGACAGAACGCGATAATTCAGGACTTCGTTATTATGAAATCGCGAATTGCCATCATATGGACGCGTTCAATGCCCTGCCCGGTTTCCGTTCAAGGTTTGTTCCCATCCATTATTACATGATACAGTCTCTGAATCTGATGTTTGATCATCTGACAAAGGGAAACCCGCTGCCTCCGGATCAGGTGGTGAGAACGGTTCCCAGAGGATTGCAAAAGGAAAAGGGAATAAAGGCATTTCTTGTGCGGGTGCTGAAAAAAATCCTTATTCCCCGTCTTTACAAATCCATATACAGCAGGGAAGATGGAAAGGTTCCTCCCATCGGCCATGTGAATGTTCCGCTTATATCTTCCAATCCGTCTGAGAATGACAAAATCATTTTCAGGGAGAACACAGTGCATATTCCCCGGTGAACACGCACCAGATTATATGTTCACCACCTGATCCGCTACCTGCATGGAAGTTACAATATCAAGCATATTGGTAGTTTCCCCCACTGCCTTCTGATCCAGCAGGTTAAAATGGGTAAGGCAGGTTCCGCAGACGAGAATGCTGATGCCTTTCTTTGACAATTCTTTCAGATCATCCAATGCCGGAGAACCGCCCACGCATAGTTTGACGCCATTGTTCACAAACACCAGCCGCCAGAGATCCGGCCCCATTTCTTTGAGGGTTTTGATGAAATTGATGATCAGTTTTTTTCCCAAATCATCATCACCGTATCCCATTCGGTCAGTGGTAATCATAATCAGGATTTTTTTCCCCTCGGTTCCGGTCTTTTTCTCCTGAGTTTCCGGCATGTTTTCAATATTTATGCCCTTTCCGGTAATGTGAAAATTCCCGTCCTTTTCTTCCACAGAAACAGCAAACTTTCTTGATTCCAGAAAAAGGGAAACATTTTCTTTGGATGCTTTGTTGTCCACAATGATTTTCAGGACATCTGCTTTTTCATTTTCAATTGCGGACTTTGTCATCAGCACAGGGGCCGGACAGGCCAGACCCCTTGCATCAATTTCTTTCATGTTGTTCTCCTTGTCGGAAAGTAGCACAAGCTTCCAGATTGTGACGTGACTCATCAGAAAGTAACACAAACTTCCAGTTTGTGACGTGACCCATCAGAACAAGCTGGAAGCTTGTTCTACTCTCCTTATCGGAAAAAAAGTAGCACAAGCTTCCAGCTTGTGACGTGACCCATCAGAAAGTAGCACAAACTTCCAGTTTGTGACGTGACCCATCAGAACAAGCTGGAAGCTTGTTCTACTCTATTTTGATAATCTCTCTGTTTTCTCTGCACACTTCACCGATCTCAGCGGCTTCTATGCCTTTCTGCCGCATGGTTTGCAGAAGTTCTTCCGCTCTTTCCGGCGCCACACAGATAAGCAGCCCGCCTGAAGTCTGGGGATCAAAAAGCAGATAAGGCATAATTCTGCTCTGTTTTCCGGAAAATTCAATCATCTTTTCCCGAAATTCCAGATTCCGGTACGCGCCTGCCGGAATCAGCCCCATAGATGCAAATTCCACTGCTTCCGGGATAAGGGGAACCTGATCTGCAAAAATACGGACACCGCAGCCTGATCCCTGAACCATTTCTGCCAGATGTCCCAGCAGACCAAATCCGGTAATGTCGGTGCAGGCATGAACAGGAAAATTCTGCATGATTTCTGCCGCATTTTTGTTCAGTTCCGCCATGAGCCGGATAACAGAATTCTGCACATTTTCCGATACCAGCCCGGCTTTCATGGCTGTAATCAGAATACCGGTTCCCAAAGGTTTGGTAAGAATCAGGCGGTCTCCGGGGCAAAGATTTTTTTTGGTAAGAATTCGATCCGGATGGATGAAACCGGTAACGGAAAGACCGTATTTGAGTTCTTTGTCCTCAATGCTGTGTCCGCCCACGAGCACAACACCGGCTTCGCGCATTTTATCCAGCCCGCCTTCCAGAATGCTGCGGAGTACGGACAAATCCATCTTTCCCAATGGAAATGCCACCAGATTCATTGCGGTTTTCGGCACTCCGCCCATTGCATACACATCACTTAACGCGTTGGCTGCCGCGATCTGGCCGAAATGAAAAGGATCATCTGTTACCGGTGTGAAAAAATCCACAGTCTGAATCATCGCTATTTCATCGGTAATCCGGTAAACGCCTGCGTCATCGGCCTTGTCCAGTCCCACCAGCAGATTTTCATCTGTGGGAAAGGAAAGCCCGCATAATGCTTTGTCCAGGTCCCCTGGAGACAGTTTGGACGCTCAGCCGGAACCGCTGATATTTTCCGTAAGTCTGACAGGCTTGTCTGTCATAAATCTGATTCCTTTCCAAAAGGGCAGGACAGTTCTGCGGCATGATATACCATTACTTGAAACATTTCGGTTGTAAAATACCGCATTCGGGAGGCTTGTTTCAGCAGTTATAAAAATTTTTTAAGTATCGGTATTGTTTAAACAGCCACGAATAACACGAATCTGCACGAATGCACAAAACATAATTCGTGTGATTCGTGGCTGTACCATCAAATCTTCTGAGTAATAGTATATATGAAATCTGAAAAATAAACTGGCATAATGTCCGACAAAAGCTGAGGGTTTTGGAAACCATCAGGGTTTAATGCTGAATTCTTTTTAATACCAGCCCGCTTTCAAAACATTAGAATACCGCTTTTGTATTGAAATTCTGTTTTTCCGTGTGTTCCGTGGTTCAAAAAACACAGGTATTCCCCGATTTCTGAAAACGGTTTGGTATTAAATTTCATATTATCATATGAACCGGAACAAAAGCAAATTTCAATTTTCAATAGATCCGGTACAGTATGATAGATATTTTCAATCTGAGCCAGCCGCAGACTTCCCTTACATTAAAGAAATTTCCGCATATATTCATACTGCGGTGTGAATTCCCCGTGATGCAGAATCACAGCCCGTTTCAGTTCGGGTCTGAGATTCAGATCCCCGAAACTGCGGGAAAAATCAGCCTCGGTCAGATTCGGGGCAAATTCCCTCAGCACACTGCTGAACCATACAGACGATTCCCTGGGCAGTTCCGCAGGCAGAATGTCGACCGCCATAATAACCGGCCCTTTTCCCTCAAATCCGTAAGAGATTTTGCCTGTATCCGGATCATAAACATAAACCGGTTTTCCCGGATCACAGGTTTTCACTGTGCATTCAATGGCCCCTTCCACATCACAACTGATGTCCCCAATGACCCGGAGCCGGGGCTGTTTTCCCTCCGCCCACAAATCTTTGCACATTTCCTTTGTCAGGAGCCGGGGATAACGGCTGTCCCAGTAAACACCGTTGACCAGCAGGTTCAGGTGGTTCACATACTGAGCAAAAGCGTTTTCATATTTTTCATTTCCATACCGGTAATATTCCTGCTCATTGAAAACAGTGTTTTTGTCTTTGTGGCCTGCGCAGTGTTCTTTTCTGAATATCACTTTGTAAATCCGTTTATCGGAAACATCCGGATTTCCTGACACTTCTGACACCTTATCCGGCAAAATTTCTTCAAAGGGAAGCAAATCCAGAATTTCCTGCGCGCCTTTGGACACATTGCCGTAACCGGCCAGTCCCACAATCAGGGGATGAATCACTGGGGGAATACCGTTTTTTTCTATGTCAGAGCGAATTTCCCGGATAACTGCTTTTGCTGCTTCCAAATCGTGATAATGATGAGCCTGCTGTATCCGGGCAAAGGGGGTGGCTATGCCTTCCGCAGCATACCGCTGTCCCAAAGCCCAGAGAGAATTGATCATTCCGGCAAGCCCCGCGTAGCGCCCGAAAAAAATCAGTCTGCGGTTCTGATTATCCATGACCTTTTCATAGTCAATAAGGGTGACTTTTTTATTGATCATACTTCTGAGCATAGGCATGTTATGTGCCTGTCCCTTGATGACATGGGCAAAAAACACATAGATTTTGTTGTCTTCAAACAGGGCTGGCGGGATTTCCTTAATGCCGATGATCATGTCACAGTCTTTCAGGTCATTCTGCACAGGAATTCCATCTGCGGCAAATTCCGCATCCGTGAATGCCCTATGCGGAGCAGACTGCACCACCATGTCAATCCCTTTTTCCCGCAGATCTTTTATATCAGAAGGGATAAAAGGCACACGGCGTTCCCATACACTTTTATCCTCTTTGCGAATCCCGATTTTCATACGCACCTCCTTTCCTGCAGGTGTCGGGTTTCAGGTGTTTCAGTGCCAAATGCCGGGAAAAGGGAACACCATTCACCC
The DNA here is from genome assembly GCA_964534335.1 of uncultured Desulfobacterales bacterium. Lineage (GTDB taxonomy): Bacteria > Desulfobacterota > Desulfobacteria > Desulfobacterales > Desulfococcaceae > JAABRU01. The sequence continues at coordinate 1,455 of CAZHPS010000425.1, read as the reverse complement.
ATTACCCAGTCTCCTGAAACCTTTTTCCCATACAATAAGGCATTTTCCCCTTTCATGCAAATTATTCGGTTTCAGGATTGCTTTTTACCGCATAATCTTATATATAAGTAAATTTTGTTTTTACACATTTTGCAAAACAGACTCTTTCCGTTCCCGGAGCAGACCGTCAATGCGATTGACATAAAAAAATCAGGGAGTGCCGAACGGAAAATTTGGCCCTGTTTTCTTTCCCACAGAGAACACAGAGATCTGCACAGAGAACACAGAGTTTTTTTTGGAAAACAAAAAATTCCCTCTGTGTCCTCTGTGGTTTTTTTTCCTCTGTGATCTCTGTGGGAAACTCCCGGCCCGGAGCGCAGAACCTGAATGATTGGCAGTGTTTTGGTTTTCTTTCCCACAGAGAACACAGAGATCTGCACAGAGAACACAGAGAGTTTTTGTTCAAAAACAATGAAAACCTCTGTGTCCTCTGTGGTTTTTTCCCGCTGTGATCTCTGTGGGAAACCCCGGCCCGGAGTGCAGAACCTGAAAGATTGGCAGTGTTTTGGTTTTCTTTCCCACAGAGAACACAGAGATCTGCACAGAGAACACAGAGAGTTTTATTTGGAAAACAAAAAATTCCCTCTGTGTCCTCTGTGGTTTTTTCCCTCTGTGATCTCTGTGGGAAACCCCGGCCCGGAGTGCAGAACTGAAAGTCACAGCAGACCGGTAAAAACCGGAATTTATTTTAATTACAGGAGATTTGCACACAATGGCTCAAAAGAAACGGATACTCAGCGGAATGCGCCCCACAGGCCCCCTTCATTTGGGAAACCTGCACGGTGCGCTGGCAAACTGGACAGAAATGCAGGATCAGTATGAATGCTTTTATTTTATCGCAGACTGGCACGCACTGACCAGCAGTTATGAAAATACGGGAAATATAACTGGTTATGTAAAAGAAATGATCATTGACTGGCTGAGCGCGGGGCTGACTCCGGAAAAAAGCACCCTGTTTGTCCAGTCCCATGTAAAAGAACATGCGGAGCTTTTTCTGCTTCTGTCCATGATTACCCCGGTTCCCTGGCTGGAGCGTAATCCCACATACAAAGATCAGATTGTGCAGATGGAAAGCAAAGACCTTTCCACCTTCGGTTTTCTGGGCTATCCGGTACTACAGGCTGCGGATATTATTATTTACAAGGCCCATTGCGTGCCGGTGGGAATTGATCAGGTTCCCCATGTGGAAATTACGCGGGAAATTGCCCGGAGATTCAATTATCTCTACGGAAATGTCTTTCCCGAACCCGAAGCCATTTTAACCAAAGATTCCAAAATTCTGGGATGGGATCGCCGCAAGATGAGCAAAAGCTATGAAAACGCTATTTTTCTTTCAGATACTCCGGAAACTATTTCTGCCAAAGTTTCCCAGATGATCACAGACCCGGATCGCAAACTCAAAAGTGATCCCGGAAA
>CAZHPS010000424.1:0-6219 GCA_964534335.1 uncultured Desulfobacterales bacterium | reverse complement strand
AATTAAACATAATTTGAATCACTTCGCTTTGAGAACCAAACTTTATATCAATGCGTTGAAAGCCAGTTTTCAAAAATTACAGGAATTGAAGGCGTAACATCAGTTGTTAATTGTCAATGCTGAATGGTTACAGTATGATAAAGGCAGAGATTTTTTTAACCGGAATTTTGGGGAATTGAAAAATCTCTGCCCGGTGCGGAGTAACCTGACAAAATCAGATGTACTGCCGGAACAGGCTCCACCGGACATACTGTTTTCATATTTTGACGGGGCTGAATGTTTCATCCTCAGTATCTTTTTTATTTTATGACCGCTGCCACACAGGTGAAATCATCCCCAAATGCTGCGGAATGTGAATACTGTGTCAGTTCCGTCCGTATCAGATCAATAAGTTTTCCCGGTGCATTATCCGCGTTTGCCATGACAAAATCGGCCAGACGTTTTTCACCGTACATTTCCCCGTCCGGATTCCGGGCTTCTGTCAGACCATCTGAATAAAAAAAGAAAAAATCGCCGGGATCAAATGAAACCGTCATCTGTGCAAAAGGTTCTGTTTCCGGAAAACCCAGAGGCATGTTGGCACCCTCCAGCAGACGCACAGAACCGGATTGTCTGCGGTAATGGATGGTTCTCATATGTCCGCAGTCCACAAAACAGAAGGTTCTTTTTTTCAGGTCAATCCTGGCATAGCATAAGGTGACAAAGGTTTCGATTTCTTCCATATGACGGATCATGGAAGAATGCACGCGGGAAACAATTTCCGCAGGCTGGGGCGGAGAATATTCCTGCCGGGCCAGAGCAGAGAATGTCAGTTCATTGATCGCACGCTGCAGATGGCTTTTGACTGCCGCTCCCAGCAGAGCAGATGCAATGCCTTTGCCCATGACATCTCCTGTAATAATATCAAGGCAATGGTCACTGATTCTGAAAAAATCGAAAAAATCGCCGTCCACTTTCCGGGAGGGAATGGACAGATGGGCAATCTCCATGCCGGGAATATCATTCGGAGCCTGTCCCATAAGAAGGGTTTGCTGGATCTTTGAGGCAACATCAATCTCACGTTCCTGCGCCCTGATCAGTTCGGCTTCCATTTTTCGCAGACGGCGGGCCTGAATGCTGTTTTTCAGGATTTTTTCCACCAGAGGCATGAGCTGCTGCGTTTTTACCGGTTTGATCAGATAATCAAAGGCCCCGTATTTCATGGATTCAATGGCATCTGAAATATCATCACTTGCTGTAATCATAATGGGAGTCAGGTCAGGCCATGTTTCACGCAGATGGCGCAGGCAGGTGATTCCGTCCATTTCAGGCATATACAAATCCAGCAGCACCGCGCCGATTTCATCCGACATATGTGCAAGCACTTCTTTGCCGTTTTCCACTGCAATCACGTCATGCCCTGCTTTTTGCAGATTATACTGCAGCAGGGTGCGTTCTACACGGTCATCATCGGCCACCAGTATTTTCAGTGCATTTTCCGGATAGGCTGAAACCGTATTTTTTTCAGGCATATGTATTCCTCACATATTCTGCGGTATGCTGCACAGCAAAAAAACACAGAAAAAACTCTGATTCTGCCGGAAAAATTCTGAAAGGATACGCACAGTTTTTTTGCAGAATCTTTGCGTGCTTTGCGGTTAAATCCGGCAGAGCAGTCTGACCGATCCTCATTCTCCCGAAACCCCGGCAGCACGGAATGCACTGCTGACAATGGACTGTGCCTCTTCCTGTATCTGGTGCAGATGCTCTGTTCCTTTGAAACTTTCCGTGTAGATTTTGTAAATATCCTCTGTGCCGGAAGGCCGGGCAGCAAACCATCCGTTTTCGGTGACAACTTTCAGACCGCCGATGGCTGCCCCGTTTCCGGGTGCGTGGGTCAGTTTTTCCAAAATTTTTTCTCCGGCCAGCGTATCTGCGGAAATCATGTCCGGAGAAAGTTTTTTCAAAACTGCTTTCTGTGCCGCGTTTGCCGGGGCCTGCAGTCTTTCATATACAGGACTGCCGAATTTTTCCGTGAGCTGACGGTAATGCACTGCCGGATCTTTGCCGGTTTTTGCAGTGATTTCCGCAGCCAGCAGATTGAGAATAATGCCATCCTTGTCTGTGGTCCAGACAGTGCCGTCTTTGCGGAGAAAAGAAGCACCCGCGCTTTCCTCTCCGCCAAATCCGTAAGAACCGTCAAGCAGCCCATCCACAAACCATTTGAATCCAACCGGCACTTCTGAAACCCTGCGTCCCAAATCTGCGGCCACCCGGTCAATCATCGCGCTGCTGACCAGAGTTTTGCCCACGGCCGCATCTTTTTTCCATCCGGGCCTGTGCTGAAAAAGATAATCAATCGCGGCAGAAAGATAATGATTGGGATTCATCAGCCCTGCGGAAGGAGTGACAATGCCGTGGCGATCCGTGTCCGGATCATTGCCAAATGCTATATCATATTTGTCTTTGAGAGCAATGAGTCCGGCCATAGCATGGGGCGAGGAACAGTCCATGCGGATTTTTCCGTCTTTGTCCACCCGCATAAATCCGAAAGTCGGATCAACTGTGCGGTTCACGAGCTCCAGGTTCAGTCCGTAATGCTGTGCAATGGCATCCCAGAAATTCACAGCCGCTCCGCCCAGCGGATCAGCACCCATATGAATACCCGAAGATCGGAGAATGTCCATATCAATGACATGCTCCAGATCAGCGACATAAGGCATGATATAGTCATATTCAGATACGGTTCCCGAATGCAGTGCTTTTTCAAGGGAAATGCGTCTGACATTCTGATTGCCTGCTTTCATATAAAGATTGGCATGTTCCTGAATCCAGGCCGTGACCTCTGTATCAGCCGGGCCGCCGTGGGGAGGATTGTATTTGAATCCCCCGTCTTCCGGAGGATTGTGGGAAGGTGTGATGACAATGCCGTCTGCCAGTCCGGAACTTCTTCCCTTGTTGAAACTGAGAATGGCATGGGAAATCACAGGTGTGGGCGTATATTCCAGCCCTTTGTGAATCATCACACTTACCCCGTTGGCTGCCAGCACTTCCAAAGCAGTGGCATGACCAGGTTCAGACAGTGCGTGGGTGTCCATTCCCAGAAACAGGGGTCCGCTGATGCCCTGTTTTTTCCGAAAATCACAGATGGTCTGGCTCACTGCCAGAATATGTGCTTCATTAAAGCTGTTTTTAAAAGAGGTGCCCCGGTGTCCTGATGTTCCGAATTCCACCTGCTGAGAGGGATGGGAGACATCCGGCTTCCCTGTATAGTAAGAACTGACCAGTCTTGGTATATTGATCAGTAAGGACGGCGGTACAGGTTTTCCTGCGAGTTCATGTGCTGCCATATATTTCTCCTGAAATGGATGAAAATATAGTTCTTTTACCAACTTTTGTCCTCTGCGAAACACGGTGAAGGAGTGCGGTTTTTTGCACAGAAGACAAAAGTTGAGGAAAATACTGTTGCTTAATTTCATCTGAAATTGCAGGCCGGATTAGCGAAAGCGTAATCCGACATCCTGAAATTACTTCGGAATACAGCCACAATTTTAGGTGAAACAATGCACTATACTGTTTCAGCTTTGGCTTTTTCGGCATGATTTTTTGCAGTGCAGTCCGGACGGAAAAAAACATCCTTTCTGACATGTCTGAAATGAAAAACCCTTCAGACAGGCTGAAAAAAACATGTTCCCGGCGGCAGGCAGTTTCTGTGCCATGAAAAACCCAAATTGGATCAGTATAACATAAAAAACAGTATTTGGCAAATAAACTTTAACTTTTTGTAATTATAAATAATATATACTGATCCAATTTTGGTTTTTCCGAAAACCGGAACAGCTTCTCATAATCCGGCTCCCAAATGCCTTTGACTGACGGTTAACGCAATTTATGTGCCATAAAAAACCAAAATTGGATCAGTATAACATCAGTAAATCACCTTAAAGAACTGAATCTCTTTGCTCCGCCTCTGCTTTTATGCAGCAGATGGCATGATTCCACACCACATCATGGGCATAGGCAGGGAAGATTCGCCTGAATAAGTTCCGGAATATCCTGCCGGTAAAGGTCTTCCCTTTTTTAAAGTCAAATGCTGTGTAGATGACCAGGCGGTTGTTACCGTCTTTTGTGGGAGCGATGTCAAACAGCAGTTTTCCCCGTTGTGCAAAAAGTTCTTCCACATCATACAATAATGTCCTGCCGGGAATGCCGCTCACCACGCGAAGCTTCATTGAAACCGGGAACAGGCGTAAACGGTATTGGATCACCGCTCCTTCCTGCCCCGGTGAGCCTGAAACTCTTCTTACATCCACAAAGCGGATTTTGAGGAATTTCCCATCAGCATCTCCGAATTTGCATAACTCCTCAAATATGGTTTGGGATGAGGCCCTGATTTTTATGGCATACATCCGCTCCATTTCCGGGGCTGCATCCAGTTTTATTCCCAGGGGAGCCGCTATGGATTTTTTGAAATAATCCCGTTTTTCCTTCATTATCACAGTTGGATATCTGCCGTATCCCTCCCAACTGATGCCAAAGGCCGTTTCCGTGAGAATATTCCTGAAAGTCTTATACGCGCCTGTGAGAACCGAACGGAAAACAGGAACACTGAACAGTTCCCGGAACACCTCCGCATAATCAGTGCTTCCGGTTCCTGTCTTCCGGAGAACATTTCCCAGAGGCCATCGCTGTGATTCTTTGAATTTCATTTCCGTGGCAAAACTTTGGTAAAAGATCCTGCTCAGCAAAGGATAGCGGAGAGCCAGACGGATCGTTCCAAACACCCGCCTGCCGTAACGGTTATCCTTTTCCAGCCATGCCACTGCCGGACCGTATCCCTCTGACAGGCTTTTCCTGTCCGTTCCTTTGTGTATCAGGGTTTCGGCCAGGGACTGCGCTGTGACAAATGCGGAGTAAAGCCCGTCTCTGTAAAGCCTTGCGCCAAATGCATCACCGATCACTGCCACCCTGTCTGCGAAAGGTTCTTTGGCCGGTTTCACTGCCATAAAAGGTGTGCAGGTGCAGACGACCGGTGTGTTCTGCAGGGTCATACGGGGAAGTATGGCGCGGATATGGGGGAGCGAGAGGAAAGTATCAACCAGTTTCCCGGTGTCTTTGGGAAAGGATGCATTGTCAATGCTGTCTCCTGCAAGAGCCACCGTGAGATATTCCCCTTTGGGAACCAGGGAAATATGTTCGAGTTTCATCTTTTTTGAACCGGATTCAATGAGGTACAGTTCCCTGTCCATATATTTTTTCAGGTAATCCCGGCCCGGTTTCAGTTCAAAAATCAGGAATCGTCTGATCTTCGGAGGTCTGAAAAAAGGATTTATTTCCGCAAAGGATCGGAACAGTCTGTTTTCCCGGTAACTTCTTTCAGAAATGGAATGAATCCCCGGACAAAGGACTGCGAAATCGGATGCAATGGTGAAGATATCTCCTGAAAAGGGTTTTACGGTCAGAAGCGGTTTTCGGGAAAGGGAATAACGGATATTCGGGACTTCCCCGGCAATGAGTTCCGCTCCTTCTGCCAGAGCTTTTTGTAACAGGAAGTTGTCAAATCCGCCGGACAAATCCTTCCTGTCATCCGGCAGTGTTCCTCTGAAAACAGAGTACATCCTCTGCCCGGACAGAATTTTGAGCGGGAAATTTTTCCACAGCCCGTGTAGCCATACATGGGTGAATTCCTGACATATCAGTTCAGGAGGGATTTCAATACCGATTCGGTGCATGGCCTGGTGCAATCCCGGTGAAACGGTTCCGGAACAGCAATTGCAGCCTCTGAGGCTCCATCCCTCCTGCTCCTGTACCGCCTTTTTCTCAATAATGGTGACAGCAATATTCCGTCCCGCGTCTTTTGCGGCCCGGAGCAGGTGAATGGCGAAAAAAGAACCGGCCGGCCCCCCGCCGGCAACCGTCACACGATCCCCATCCTTCAATGCGGTTATTCCATTGATTTTATTCAAATACTTCATTCCCATTATATTCTTTGGTTCTTCAGTTTTTTTGCGGAGCAGATATTCGTTCAGCCACGAATAAACACGAATTTTCAGTGGCGGGTCAAACCGGCTGACAGGACATGTTCAACCGCAGAGTGACGCAGAGTTTTCCGCAGAGTCGCACAAAGTTTTTTCTGAACAGAGTCAGGGTTTGAAACCATGAATCAGCCGGTTTGACCCGCTGCCCATCATTCACCATTCACCATTCACCATTCACCATTCACCATTCACCATTCACCAT
>CAZHPS010000423.1:0-6243 GCA_964534335.1 uncultured Desulfobacterales bacterium | reverse complement strand
GCAAGGAGAAAATCAAGAATCCCTCTGAAAAATTCAATATCGGGGACATGATTACGGCCAAAGTCATGAATATCCACAGCGAGGAACGCAGAATCGGGCTTTCCATAAAACGCCTTGATATGGAAGATGATCAGGCCATTCTCAGCGATTATATCAATAAAATGGGGCCTGCCACATCCTCATTCGGTGAAATTCTGCGGGAGAATCTGCAGGAAAAACTCAATGATGGCAGATAGAAATTTTTTATAAGCCTGTTTGCCTGATCTGATTTATCCGGGGCGGTTTTCTGACCGCCCCTTTGTTTTTTTATATGAAAATACTGCATGTCCGATGTATAAGGTGATTTATGAAAATAAATATCCCGGTTCAGTTCACAGGCACAAAGCACAGTCCGGAAGTTTATGCTGCTTTGGCGGGATATTCTTTTCCGGAAATCACCTGATACCGTTTCGCCATTGGTTTGATACAATACGTCAGTTTTTCCGCAGTTCCGGCTGTGCAAAAAACCGCTGCGCTTAATTTTTGCACTCCCGCTCTCAGTCTGCAAAAAACCGCTGCGCTTAATTTTTGCACTCCTCCGGATCAGTCCGGGGCCGGAGTGCAGACTGCATCAGGTCAATGGCGAATCGGTATAATTGTGAAAACAAACTGTCAGGGAATTCAAACCCTGACAGTTTTCCCCTGCATGAATATTGGGGAAGACAATATTTTTTCCCTGCATTCTGCTCTGCTCCGGCAGCATCCAACAACAGGACAGAGATCAATGGAAAACAAAGCAAAAAACGAATTTATCAAAGCACTGACCACCAAAGATCACACGGATCTGGCTTTTGCAGGGTGCGACAACTGCACCATGTGCTGTGACGGCAGTGTATACACATCTGCCAATGTTCTGATCAGCGAAATGTTTGACACGGCAAAACTGTTTCCCGTCATTTTTGCCAAAAACGGGGATAAACTCTCCCTTTCCCTGCTTTACACCCTGTCCAAAGGGGTTCCATGCCCTTATCTGGACATGAAATCCAAACGCTGTGCAGTGTATGACAGTGTCCGGCCCCGTGCCTGCAAGGTTTATCCCTTCAATGTCAGTCAGATGGCTTCCTCAGGAAACAGCCTGACTTACTCGGTTGTATTTGATTCCCGGTGTCCGGGACTCCGGGAGCAGAAAGACAGTGAAATGCTGCTTATCGGCAAAGACGGCAAACTCTCCGAAAAAATCACCAAAGGATTTCTGGGGGAGAATATGCTCAGAGATTACAGAGCCAATCTGCTGCAGACAGAAGAGTTTCTCAGTCTGATTAAGGAACTGGATCTGCTTGCGGAACAGCAGTACAATATCGTTGAAAATTCTGCATCCGGATATTACGGGCAGAATAGCATACGGATATGGAAAATCAGCGAAGAAAAACTGTCTGCACTGAAAACAGAATCTGTGATGAAACTCCATGAAAAACATTTTTTTAACGCCATCTACACCCATCTCAACAGTCTGGGCAATTTTGATCGGCTGATCAGGCTGAAAAAAGAATATGACAGCAGACGCGTGGATATGCTGACATTCAGGATATAAACAGAAAAAATACTGCCGCATATGCAAAAGCACTGCCATTTGCGGGCTGATGCCGAATTCAGGAGGAAAACACAATGAAACTTCACAAAATACTCAATGCTGAGGAAATTGACCGGATACTGACCCGGATCAGCCATAATATTCTGGAAGTGCATAAAGGCACGGAAAAACTCGCGCTGATCGGCATTCAGACACGGGGCGTTTTTCTGGCCGAGCGCATCCGTGCCAAAATTCAGGCAGTGGAAGGAGCGAATCTGCCCACAGGCAGTATGGATATTACCCTGTACCGGGATGACTGGACCCGCATCGGTCACAATCCCAGTGTGAAAGCCACAGATATTCCCTTTTCTGTTGACGGAAAGCAGATTATTCTTGTAGATGATGTGCTTTTCACAGGCAGAACCGTGCGGGCAGCAATGGATGCAATTATTGACTTTGGCCGTCCTGACCGTATTGAACTGGCCGTGCTGGTGGATCGGGGCCACCGGGAGCTTCCCATTCAGGCTGATTATACCGGCAGAGTTGTGGAAAGCCGGCGTTCTGAAACCGTGAATGTGCTTCTTTCCGAGCATGACGGTGTGGATGAAGTTGTGATTCAGCAGGAGCAGGTATGGGAATAGCGGAACACAGGGAAAAGGCTCTGAAATCACTCTGTATCGGGATTATCACGCTTTCCTCCACCCGATCTCTGGCTGAGGATGAAAGCGGAAAGTGGGTTGCAGCGCAGTCTGAAAAGCAGGGGCATACAGTGATTTTTCATCAGGTTATTCCTGACCATGCGGAAAGCATACGGCAGACGGTTCTGGATACCATACAAACGCATCATCCTGATGTTCTTCTGCTCACCGGGGGCACGGGCGTCAGTCCCAAAGATGTGACCGTTGAAGCAGTAAAACCTATGTTTCAGAAGGAACTCACAGCATTCGGTCATCTCTTTGCCATGCTCAGTTACGGGGAAATCGGCACTGGTGCGATACTCTCCCGCGCCACTGCCGGCATTATACGGAAAACAGCAGTTTTCTGTATGCCCGGAAGCCTGAAGGCATGCAGACTTGCCTGCGAAAAACTGATTTTTCCTGAACTGGGTCATCTGATCAGCCATATGCGTATGGGATGAATCAGGGGCAGCGGGAATTTTTATATATACTGATCCAATTTTGGTTTTATTTGGCATGTTTTTTGCCTGACACTCCGGCCGGGAAAAATCATCCGTTTTTGGCCTGAAAAACCCCGCAGATGGGCTGAAAAAAACTGTTTTGGCGCATAGGCAATTTCCGTGCCAAAGAAAACCAAAATTGTTTCAGTATACTGATCCGATTCTGTTTTTGGGGCACGATTTCTGCATAATTCATTTGTTTTCATGTATAATTTTTTCAGAAAACCTGATCTTTTTGATACACGGAAATCTGCTTATCCGCTTCTCCCTATGCCTCCTCATACCCTTCCAAATCCGTGCTCAGAATATCCACAATTACCTCCTCAATGGCCGGGCTTACATCCACAAAACAAAGTCCTGCCAGATGTCCGTTTTCCCCGGAATTTTCAATATTGCGGATCACCCGGCCCCTGAGCCAGGGGAACTGGATACTGCTGGATCGTATGGTGATTTCTCCCTCTGCACCATCATCCAGACGGTTTTTTGTGACAATGGAAACCCCGCCTGCGCTGATATCGCGTGTGACAAAAGGTTCAGCCCTGCCGGATGCTGTGTTCAGAAACTCCCCTTTGAGAGCAATTTTGACACGTATCTGTTCCCTGCGTTCGCTCATTCCTTTGAGTTTGCGGATAAAATAACTCATCCGCTCGGACTGGCCGTTGAGTTTGACAAACACGGACGCGAACACTTCCGCATTGGCCCTGTTCTGCTGCACAATGTCAGCAATAACAGACATGGTATTGCGGATATTGTCAATATCTGTCACCTGCTCTTCCGATGCATCAGCAATTTTTCCAATCAGTTCCCCGGTCTGCTTATTCTGTGCGGCTGTTTCAGAAAACATGTGGGAAGTCTCATCCAGCAGCATAGACCCGGAGTTGATTTCCTCAATGGTTTTAACGATCAGTTCATGAATGCTTTCAGCAGCTTCTCCTGAACGGACGGCCAGGTTTTTCACCTCATTTGCCACCACTGCAAAACCTGCTCCGCTTTCTCCGGCCCGTGCAGCCTCAATATTTGCATTTAAAGCCAGCAGCCGGGTCTGAAAGGCAATGTCATTGATGGTCTGAATGATGTTTCCGATCTGCTCCCCGCTGGATCGGATTTCTGACATGGCTGCCGCGTTTTTTTCCATATACAAATTCAGCTTCTGAATATGCGCATGGGTCTTATGTGTGACATCACGGGCAGTTCCCGTGTTTCCCGCGTTCTGCCGGGTTTTTTGGGAAATAGCATCCAAAGCTGCTGATGCCTCGGCAATGGATCCGGCCTGATGGGATGCTCCTTCGGCAAGTTCCCGGCTGCCAGAGGATATTTCAGCGGATATCCGTGCCACTTTTTCAGAAGATTCATACAGTTTTTCTGTAATCTGAAACAGGGTGCGGACAATTCTTTTCTGGATAAACAGGTGAATGACAATGACAGCCGCTATGATGATGGCCAGAAACATGACAATATTCCACCTGTTTTTTCTTTGCACATCATGGATAACGGCCGCGACATTCTCAGAAATATTCTGCCTGACCCCAAGTGAGATTTTGCGGAGTTCACCGATCATAATCTTTTTCTGCTCCGCCAACAGAGAAACATGCTGCACCATTTCCGGGCTGGTCACACCGGCAATGGTTTTCTGATGGATGTCTTCGGATTTCCTGGTATATTCCTTCAGCCTCATCTGTATGGTCTCAATTTTCTCTTTCAAATCCCTGCCCGCGCCCGGCATGATTTTCAGATCCGTCAGAAAACTGTCCACGTACTGGGCCTCCTCTTTGGCTTTTTTCATGATTTCAGGATCATGAAAAATAATGGCATTGCCGTAAGCCCTGTTCTGCTCCTCAAAACCGGCAGGAATTTTCTGTGCCAGTTCAGCGGATCTTACTGCAAATTCAGAAATATCCGGAAGTTTGTTCTGAATACTGTGTGAAAAGTAAATGGAAAAACAAAGAGAGGTGAAATATCCCAGCATAAGTATACTGATGCTGGCCCATATTCTGAGAGAAAGCCTGAATGAAGACCCCATTGTAGTTCCTTCCCGAAAAAGATTGCATGATGAGAGCTTTTTATAAAAATATCAGGATGCTGTGCGTAAGCAAACAGATATGCCGCTTCCTCACGGTCGCTGATCTGATCGCTTATGCAGGCAAACGAAATTTTTCCTGTATTCAGAAAATCCGGTTTTTACGGAAAACCGGATTTTTCTGAAAACTTTATACCCGAAAATTTATGCTGACTTACTTATGTTTGCGGCTCTGCATGACCTTATTTTCTGTACTGTATACGGAAAATGAACAGTTCTTTACGGGTCAGTGATAGATTTTTTTCCTGCTTTCCGTCAAGCAGTTTTATGCGGAATCAGAGAAAAAAAGAGAGATTCCTGTATCCAATATGGCCTTTATCATCCAGGATTTACGGGAAATACCCTCATGTTCAGGCAATGGTGAAAAGACTTTCCTCGTATTCGGCCTTTCCGCTGTAGCGGGGCATGAGCAGACCCGGCAGCCTGTCCATATTTCTGAGCATATTGGCATCAATTCCAATGCCTGCCCGGTGAAAGGCTTCAATGACTGATTCCGGCTTTGGGGGACATTCCTTTACAGCGATCATTTCCTGAATATCAGGATTGTCTTTGTTTTTCTGGCACATGCACCTGCCCAGAAGAATGGTCTTTTTCATACCCGGAGTGGGACTCATAATTTTTCCGGTCAGCACTTCCACATCATCAAAGGGTTTTCCCTTCCATGCCAGCGCAATGGCAGTGAGCAGCACGCCGTTCATTCCGGAACAGTAAGTGCACAGACTCAAATCATATTTGCGGTAGGACAGTCCTTTGATGCCCATTTTTTCCATCGGCAGTGGGAGATTTCCGGCCGCATTATAGGGAAATGAGTACTGCAGGGACATGGCATTGTCCTGTATGGATTCCCCCAGTATTTCAATTTCGGAAAGATCAGGCGCTCGGCCACGGTTTTTGGCTGCATGAAGCAGATGGGGAATTTCCGAAGGCGGATATCCCAGAATGGCAGAACCGGCCATATCCGCAGCCAGCACATCCTCTGAGGCCAGCAGCAGATTGCTTCTGCGGATACGTCCGTCAAAGGATGGGCCACGCTCATTGGTATAGATGCCGTCAATCAGGGTGAACATGCGCGGCATTTTGTCTGCGAGCCGTGCCACATAATAATGAAGGTTTTTTTCCGGATCAGCATTGTGGCATTTTTTCCGGGAGGGAATGTCAATCAGTCCCTTGAGATTCTTGATTCCCAGACTTATGACGGTCTGCGCGTGGGTTTTGAGAACAGGAAGATTGACGATAAAATCACTTTGCATGGCATCTGCATTGAAATTCAGGATGATACCGTCTCCCAGATCGGTTTTTTCAAAAGGCCGGTCAAACACATTGACACATTTCACGCCATAGCGTTTCCCCAGCAGAGTGTAACCCAGTTTTTCATATGCCTGGTGCTGGGTTTCCCTGTCTTTGGGATTCATGGTCACAGAACCTTCGCCAATCGTAATG
>CAZHPS010000422.1:0-6244 GCA_964534335.1 uncultured Desulfobacterales bacterium | reverse complement strand
CCACAAAGGGAAGCTCTTTCATCTGAATGGCATCCCCGACTTCCACATCATAGGTGATCTGTACCCGGGGCGGCCGGATACGGCTCAGTTTCTGCTGCGTACTTTCTCCCATAATTTTCTCCTTTTGTTTTATTGTTGCTGTTTTGCTTCACGTTGACAATCAGATACCAAATCGCAATACAGATTTTTAAAAAATTTCTATCCTCAACTCTTGAAGGTTTTTCAAAATAGTCAGAAGTTGAAGACAAATATTTTTATCCTGTCTCCTGCCTCCTGTTCCCTATCCCCTGTTCCCTATCCCCTGATTCCCGGCAGTCTGATGGCGTGTCGGATTACGCTTACGCTAATCCAACCTACGACACAGGCCCCTTGAGTCCCAGCAGTTTGAATATCTGGTTGAGATCATGCTCATCCATAATCAGTTCATGGAGCAGTTCAGTCAGGGTCATATGGCCCCAGGAAACTGCACGTTTCACAAGATAAGGCGTGGGGCTGTGCGGTTCATGAATCAGCAGATAATCTGCTGCGGCAGAGAGCATTTTATAGGCATCCGAGCGGTTGCGGATGGAAATGGATGAAGCTGATCCACCGGTTTCAGCGGATCCGGTTTCTCCCTTCTCCCGAATGTCAGATTCCATGCTGTTTTCTTCCTCTCCGTTGTTTTTTTGTTTTTCCTGCAGAAAATTCCGGGTCAGCCCCTGTATTCGCAGCAGAATGTCTCTGAATTTTCCAAAACCCGGCGACATTTTCCCGCATTTTTTGTCCAAAAACTGCGAGAGTGTGTCCAGAAGAGATACAGATTCATTCAGACAGGCCGACTGGGTTTCATAAAAAGATTTGGAAGAAAACATGACACTTCCCAGAAAACGGGCGCGGGTGATCCGGCCTTTGGCAATCTCCTCATCATACTGCCTTTTATCCCTGTTTGCGAGTTTATCCAGGTCTTCTGATTCTTCCCAGTCTGAAAAACAAAGAGAAACAGCATCCATGGAAGATTCAGGCTGGGTAATCCGGATCATCTTCATGCGGATGGAAAGGCTTTCGTTCATCCATACAAAAGGAGAAACCCTTGCATCAGGGCCGTCTTCATCCATTTGCGGATAGATGTTCTCCCAGAACCTTTCGCAAAGTCCTATGAGAAGTTTCAGACCGTCCCGCAGTCCGGCAAATCCCTTTTTCTCCATCAATGCTTCCAGCAGCCACACGGCTATCTGAATATCTTTGGTGCGCAGAGCAAGAGACTGTGTGCAGATTTCCTGCACTTCCTTCCAGTCTGCTTTTTTCAGCCCTCTTTCCCATACACCCTGGGGAAGCGAGGGATCATCGGATCTTCTGGCCTCCTTGATTTTGTCATATGTGCCGTCATAGCGAAGATCTTCTCCGGCGGGCCGATCTGGGGAAATGGGACGCAGAAGTGCTTCCATATCAAAATGCTCAGATCCCCCAGCATCCGGTTTCCCGGAAATTTCATCCTGGGATAAAACGGTCATTGATTCTTTTTCCTGTTCCGTTGACATATATTTTTATCCTTATTCCTTTTCCGCATTCAATACCGGAGCCTTGTCCGGAAAATGGGGCATAACAACTGTCTGCCCCGGTTTTCCCGGAACTTCCAGCGCAAGGCGCATAAAAACTTTTGTGAGATAACGATCCGCAATCTGCAAATCTTCCCCAAGCCTTTCTGCATTGATCTGAAATCCCAGCAGATGGTCTTTCTGCACATTGGAACCCGTAACCTGATACGCATAGGACTGATCAAAGGCTTTGAGAAAACGCAGCAGCGACCACTGGTTTTCAAACCGGTAGGTCACTGTTCTGCCTTCACTGTCTGCCTGCCCGAATTTTCCTGCAAAAACAGGATAATCCATACCATTTCTGGCCCAGCGGAGAGACAGGGAAATCGGACTGCCCAGTTTCCAGTAACCCTTTGTTTTCTCATCCCCGTATGCAATCATCTGTTCACCGCAGGTCAATTTCCATTCAATAATCCGGTTGCCCATAACTTCCTCTGCCTGATTTGCCCGAAAATCAGTGGCAAAAGCAAAGGCCGGAATATCATAAAGTTTTATGTTTTCAGGCAGATTGGCTGCTCCATCGGCTGCCACCGGAGTTCCCTCTTTGCCCTGTTCCGGAGCCTGTGCCAAAGGAGGCTGTGCAGATTCTGCCTTGAGATCCAGAAAATGGGCAAAAAACTGCCGGACTTTTTTCATCCGTTCCAGAAACTGGATCGTGTGCTGTGCAGATACCCCGAATTTTCCCTCTTTGCCAATGGCCGCAAGAATGACCGGAGCTTCCCGGTCAAACACACGGTAAAAATCACGAATATCATCTGCTGAAACCTCAGTGATATGATCCGGATCTCCGATGCCGGAAAAAGGAAATCTGCCCGCGAGTTTTTCATCAAAAATATCTCTGACAGCATTGTATTTCAAGGCTGTCACATCTGTGTAAAGCTGTCTGCATCGCCGGACTGTTTTTCTCCTGAGTTCATTTCTTTTTTGCAGAAAAATGTCACCGGACTGTGCATCCAAATCTGCCTGTCCCATTTTTTCAAAATAATTGTCTGCCCTTGTGCTGTTCATGTCAAAAAGAATGAACTTTTCCAGCGCGATCAGGGAATTTTCCGGTTCTTTGTTCTCATATTTGTCCAGTTCCGCAAGTATCCTGTTCCATTTCAGAAACAGTCTTTCCTCCTTGCGGTTTTTCGCAATATTGCTTGCAGAAAGAAAGGATACCACAGGTTCCGCATATTCAAAGGACAGATGCGCCACTCTTTCTTTCTGCAGTTTCAGATAATGCTTCAGTTCCTCATCATCGGAAACGTCAAACGCGGCCAAAGCCAAAGGAATCTGACCATCCCACCAGGAAAAATCACTGCCTCTGGTATGATACAAATCTTCCCGGCTCAGATAATCATCCACAATTTTCAGCAGACGGATGGGCTGGTTATAGAGAACGTCTGAAAGCACATAATGCAGATCAGTCAAATCCAGTTGATTGGAATACAGCAGCAGCGCATTGAGCAGTTTTGCGGCTTCCTTAAAATTCCTTATTTCGGCACTGACATCGCTGCCCTGAAAATATCCGGACATTTCCAAAGGCAGAGGTTCGGTGCGGATGGCTTCCCCGACTTTGTCCAGCAGACTTTTTTCCAGATTTGACCGGGCCACATTCTGCACAGAATTGCGCAGTTCTTTCGGAAAATTCTTCAGCCCGATTTTCATAAAGTCCTCATAGGGTCTGAACAACTGGACTGCCTCATTCAGCACACCGATATTCCAGAATATCCTCATTCCTGCCGGAATCATGACATCATATTTATGCGCCTTTTCCATAACCATGAATTTCTGTTCCAGCAGGCGTTCCAGATCTGTTTTGAGTGACAGCATGGCAGGAGAAAGTTCATTGACGATTTCGCCGCCATCCCGTTTCAGCAAAGGGCCGGTCAGTGCGGATTCCTGCAGAGCCAGATTCTGCCGGAGTTCCCTGAAATTCTCTTTTCTCTCTTTTTCAAGCAGTTGCAGAAACTCCGGATCAAATGATCTCAGTTCCCCGTATGATTTGAGCAGATTGTCAAAGGTTTCTCCGAAATGGAGATGTTCGGTGAAGATCCATTTGAGTTCCGCTCTCTGCAGCAGTGCCTGTGTCTGGGCAATGGTTTTCAGAATGTCGCGGATCAGTTGTTCATCATATGCGGAACTTCTGCTTTTTTCCGCGAAATTCTTCAACTGCAGAGAAAGGGTCTGCAGATGCAGCAGAAGTGCATTGGAGGTGAAAACCCTTTCGTACAACCCGCGGAATTTGGGCAGCGTGACCATTTTGTGCTTAAAACGGAAAACCGGCGTGATTTTATCCTCAAACTGGGCTTCCCCCAGTGCTTTCTGATAATATTCCCCGCTTTTATAAAAATCATCAGACAGGGTTATATCATAAAGATACTGTATGGTTTTGCCCAGTTCCCTGAGATCCCGTGATTTATCCAGATTCAGGTACAGATAGGAATAATTTTCCAGTTCCCTGAAATCTTCAGCAAACTCTTTCAGGTGAAAGAATTCCGGAAATCCGTCAATGGAAAAAACCTCATATTTTCCGGCCGGAGCAGAAGGCCCGTTCTGCTTGAGAGTGTCAAACATATGGGCAGTTTTTTGCATCAGGCGCAGATACATCCCCTTGAGGATGAAGATATTATAGGCCAGTGCCATTGATTTTTCATTTTTTCCGTGGATTTCACTGAAAAACGACACGGGAATAAAGGTGTGCTTCAGACTGCTCACTTCAGACAGACCTTTGATCAGTTCCTCTGCTGCTCCTGTAAATACCTGATTTTCAGTTGAATCCTGCAAAATGGCATACCATTCCAGTCCGCTCAGTGTTTTCAGTCTTTTACCGTGCAGAATGGGGTCGGGAAACACTGTGCCTGCATTGACTCTGCTGACAAATTTTTCCAGTCGCTGGGTATTGTCACTGATTTTTGCCACAAATTTTTCCATTTTCCTGCTCTCGCGCGACAGTCTGGTGCTGTCCCACCACAGGCCTGCAAAAAGAATGAGCGAAATCAGGGCTGCCCCGGTCTGAAAGGCAATCACCCTGCGGTTGCGTGATATGAATGTCTGTTTAAGCGGGCGTGCAATGCCGGATTCAGGAAAAATTTTTCCGTCAAACAGATCTTTGACAAAAAAACCATCTCCGCCGATAAAATAAATTCCCCGCAGCAGGAACATTTCATGATACGCGGTGGGAGCAAAAATATGATCCAGACAGACCTGCAGGGGGGTGGACAGGGACTGAAAATTGCCGGGCAGCAGAAACAGGCCGTCCCGGTTTTGGGGTTCAACGCCTTCAGCAAACAGTTCATATTTGCTGCACAGCAGTTCCGATCCGATCTGTTCAAATGCCTCACGCACCCAGTCTGAAGAATAGATCCGATCCAGTGGATAGGGATTGGACCATCCAAATATGTTTCCGGACATGGCATGCGGAATTTCTTTGCACAAACTGCCAAAACCCTTTATCATATTGCATTTGCTGACCATGATATACACGGGAAAGCGGATCCCGAGTTCTTTCTGGAGATTCCAGATTTTTTTGTGAATCAGATCAGCCTTGATGGTGAGATTGTGCAGCATTGCCGAGGAATCCGCGCTGTCCTGACCCTCCGGTGGAAGCAGATCCGTGCAGGGAATAGTCAGCACAATACCGTCTATGGGGCGTTTGGGACGGTATTTCTGCAGCATCCGGATCAGACTCTGCCACATCCTGCTGTCAGAGGTATAGCGATCCATGGAACCCGGATCAGTTCTCAGAAATATTTCACCCGCAACATCCAGAACAATTCCCCGTTCGAAAAACCACCAGTTGCATGGCTGCTTTTCTGTGGATTCCCCGTCACGCAAACCCGAAAAGGGACTTCCGGCAGGAAGATACAGACCGCTTTTGTGCAGCGCGGTCGTGGTTCCGGAACCGGCTTCCCCCAGCAGCAGATACCAGGGAATGCTGTAGCGGTAATCTGCTTCGGAAACCGTGAGTTTGAGGGTGCTGACAGCGTCAGCAAAGGATTTTCTGAGAGTGCGCACGGAAAAGGAGGTTTTCCTGTCCCCCACTTCCGGCACCCCTTTGACTATCTCACCGGTATTCCCTGTCTCTTCCCTCACCCTGATTTTTTTCTGGTTTGCCTGGAAGAGATACACAATCACAAACACATTGATGATGATCAGTATCACAATAATGGCAAGAATACTTACAGA
Organism: uncultured Desulfobacterales bacterium; assembly: GCA_964534335.1. Lineage (GTDB taxonomy): Bacteria > Desulfobacterota > Desulfobacteria > Desulfobacterales > Desulfococcaceae > JAABRU01. Next base: position 500 of record CAZHPS010000422.1, on the reverse strand, counting down.
TGCAAAGCTTCCCGCCACTGTGCCCAGAGAAAACAGGGTGTTTCTGAAATACAGCATCAGTACGGTGAATGCTGCCACAGAAGCAAAAAACAGAATGATTTTCTTCATAATCCTCAACCTGTCATTTCGGTAAAGCGCATAATAAGACTGTCCACAGCCCGAAACAGATCATCGGTGAAATACACCCATACCACAGTTGAAATAACCAGAAACAGGACAAGCACTGTGGAGAATATCCAGATCCGGCCTTTGAGATAGGGAAGTTCTGTACGCTCCCCCTGTGTGATCAGATACGCGTAGGGAGATGAAAACAGTTTTCTGCCTTTGGCTGCAATATCCGGATTTTTCTGAAAGATAAAAGCAAAAAGCTGGCGCCGGCAGAATTCCAGATGACCGCCGTCATCCTTGTCTTTGTATTTTCCGCGAAACCCCAGGGAAAGTGCCAGAAGATAAATGCACGCGATTTCCGCATACGCGGGGTCCCGGTCTTTGAGAAGTTT
>CAZHPS010000421.1:0-6253 GCA_964534335.1 uncultured Desulfobacterales bacterium | reverse complement strand
ATCTGTCAAACTGGGAAGAAAATTTGTCGGATGTGAACTGGAAAGCGAATTTGTGAAACTGTCTGTAAAACGTCTTGAAGCAGCAATCAATCAAAAGGCATCATGCCTTGATTTTACAGGAGTATCCAAATCATAGCAGGGGAATGGGAGGAGCAGATACCATTACCGGATTGAATTTTGAAGAGAAAATTGATTTTCAAAAACTTCCTGAAATTGTCAAAAAAGATCAACTCGCAAAAACAAATCTGACAGAATACCGCACAGATACAGCAAAAGGATAAGGGAGATGAAATGCAGACAGAAACATTAACCTCTTCGGAATATAAAACAGAATTTGGAAATCTGAAAGCAATTCCATCTGGTCGGCAGGAAAAAAAAGCAGTGGACTGGCGGATGTTTATTCATACTGATGCAGAAATTCTCGGAGGCAGACCTGTTGTAAAAGGAACACGGCTGTCTGTGGATTTTATTCTGCGTCTGTTTGCAAACGGATGGACATTCAACGAAATATTTGAAAGCTATCCCCGTCTTTCACCGGAAGCACTTCAGGCTGTTTTTGCCTATGCGGGTGAATGTCTGAGTGAAGAAACGCTTTTCTTTTTCCCGCAAAGGAAAGCAATTCACTGATGAAATTTCTTGCAGATGAAAATGTTCCTTTGCCAAGTGCGGTTTTGCTCAGAAAACTCGGATGGGACATCAGGCATATTGCAGAGGACTGTCCGAGTGAGAAAGATTCGGCTGTCATGAAAATGGCAAAGGATGAGGAGCGGATTATCATCACATTTGACAGAGATTACGGAGAACTGGTATTCAGGCGTATGCAGCCTCCGCCGGCAGGAATCATTTATCTGCGGTTTGATCCGTATTATCCGACTCAGGCCGGTGAAATCATTGCAGAACTGAAAGAAAAATTTCAAATGGATTTTACAGGCAAATTCACAGTGATACGGCATGACGGTCATATACGGCAGCGTCCTTTGCCAGAATGAAAACGCGAGAGAACATTGTTTTCCAAACGTCTTGAAATGGCGATCAATAACAAGGCATCCTGCCTTGATTTTACAACAAAAAATATTCAACAGAAACTACGCCCATGCTTAAACTTATCGTGTGTATGAAACAGGTTCCTCTGGTTTCCGAGCTTCCCTGGGATTCCCGCACAGGAACCCTGAAACGGGAACTGGCAGACGGCATGATGAATCCCGCGTGCAAACATGCGCTGGAAGCCGCACTGGTTCTGAAACTCCGTTACGGAGCGCATATCACTGCCCTGACTATGGGGCCGCCTATGGCAGAGGAAATCCTGCGGGAGGCTGTGGCTATGGGAGCGGATCGCGGTATACTTCTTTCTGATCCGCGCATGGCCGGAGCCGATACGCTTATCACCTCTTACACCCTGGCCTGTGCCATCCGCAAACAATGCCCGGATTTTGATCTGGTAATGTGCGGGTGCTATACCAGCGACAGCGAAACCGCGCAGGTCGGGCCCCAGCTTGCGGAAGAACTCCGTATTCCGGGAGTCGCGTATGTGGAAGATCTGGAACTCAAAGGCCGGACTTTGATAATGCAGCGGGAATCTGATGATTTTCTGGAGACTTTGGAAATGGATCTGCCCGGTCTTGTCACCATCAGCACCCGGAAATTTGCGCCCCGTTATCCTTCGCTGGCCGGATTGCAGGAAGCATTTGATCAGGCCGATATTGTCACGCTCCGCGCAGAGGATGTGGATGCGGATCTTTCCACTATTGGACTGAAAGCATCTCCCACAAAGATTCTGAAAGTATCCTCTCCCACAGCGGAAAAGCGGAATATTGTGCTGAAAGGGGCCGTGAAAAAAGTGGTGGATGATTTGTTTGAACAGTTCGGTGACAGACTCAGCGGCGCGATGGGAAAAGACCTGAAAAGCCACGAACATGAGGAATCCTGCGAGGAAGAATGAACAGAAAAAGCATTTGGGTATTCGGAGATTACCGGAATTATTTCCAGAACCGCGTCACTCTTCAGTTGCTGGCCCGTGCCAAAGAACTGGCTCCGGCCATTGATGCGGAAGTCTGCGCACTGGTATTCGGGAACAATGTGGATGAATATGTCGGCGAATACATTGCGCACGGTGCAGCCAAAGTCTATGTCACGGATCATCCTTCTTTGGCAAATTACAATGTGGAAACCTACGCATTCCTGACCCAAAATCTGATTAAGGAATATGCTCCGGAAATCTTTCTGGTGGGAGCCACATGGTTTGGCCGGGAATTTGCTCCGCGTGTTGCCAAAGCCCTGAAAACCGGACTGACAGCAGACTGCATTGATCTGAATATCAATGAAAAAGGGCTGCTGGTGCAGACTGCGCCTTCCTTTGGCGGCAATCTGCTTGCGGAAATCGTGACACCCGAAGCACGGCCCCAAATGGCAACCGTGCGCCCCGGAACCTTTGCGGAACTGCCTCATAATTATCAGGCAACCGGAGAAATTATCCGGGTTCCGCTGCCGGAAAACATGCCTGCGCCCAGAGTCCGCCTGATCCGTTCTGAACGCCTGCCCCAGCGGGAACAGCGTCTGGAAGATGCGGAGATTGTCATTTGCGGAGGCAGAGGGCTGGGCAGCAAAAGCAAATTCAAAAAACTGCTTGAACTGGCACGGATTATGGATGCAGAAGTGGGCGCGACCCGGCCTGTGGTATATGCGGACTGGATCGGACATGATGCACTCATTGGACAGGCAGGCAGACATATCAGCCCGAAAATCCTGTTTTCCTTTGGCATCAGCGGAGCCATTCAGCATACAGCCGCAATCCATGATGCGGATTTCATCATTGCCGTAAACAAAAATCCCAATGCCACCATGATGAAAATTGCGGATGTCGCTATTGTGGCAGATGCCAGTCAGGTCTGCTCTGCGCTGATTCGGGAATTGAAGATGCGAATTCGGGAATAAAGGTACATTTTGAATAAATTTCGGAAATATACCGATACTTAAAATATTTGGGTAATTCTGCCGGGCAGATTTTAACCGCAGAGTAACACAGAGTTTCCACAGAGTTTTTTTTTGCGGAATTCAGATCTGAATCTCTGCCAAATGTTTCAGGTAATGGTATATACTGATCCGGTTTGGGAAAGGATGGAAAATGATGAAAAAGAAAAAACTGAAAACTTTTACCGCTGTCGTCTGCTGCCTGCTGATACTGTCCATGCCGGTGCAGGCAAACGCATTTCTTGACCTGTCTTTTGACATTCTTTCTTTCGGCCCGTTTTCCATCGGGATTGGCATTCCGCTCCGGGGTGCTTTGGGACTGATAGGAGCCGGTCTGCTGGTGGGAGCGGCCATCTGCTTTTTTTCCGGAGGTTCAGGAGGTTCCTATGCAGCCTCTTATGCAAGCGCGCCGCCGCCTGTAACGCATGTGCGGGTGACGGTCAAACCGGGGGATCATTACCGGGGCGATGCCCTGGAAGCCGTGCTGATCAAGAAAAAAGTCGGACTGGATGAGTATGACCGGATTCCCCTGCCCAGCGGAAAAGGGTATCTGTATGCGGATTACGAAAGCGGGAAAATGCTCTTTTGTGAAACGGATTTTGAGGGATACATGTATTTCCACAACGAGGGAAAACTGACCGTATGGGATGCGCAGGACAAACCCGTGCTGGTGTTTACCATGAATGAGGGGCAGTTGCTGATTGTGCAGGAAAAATCCGACCGGGCGACAGAGGTGCTGAATCTCTTAATTGGCCGTAAATCATAACATGCTGTTTGCGTAGGGTGGTGGGCACATCAGTGCCCACCAATCCTGAAATGGTGGGCAACGCTCCGCTTTTGCCCACCCTGCAATAATCATGAAAATTAGCAGGTTGAAACGAAGATATTCAGGAGGAAAACCATGAAAAAGAGGGCTGTTTTATTTATACTGGCAATGCTGATGATGACCGGCCTTTCATCCGCTGCCGAGCCGCCCTGCCGCCAGCGGATTATGGATGCGTGCAGGGCGGATCAGGAAGAGATGATATGCAGTTTTCTCTTTCCCGATGAAAAGGAGACTGTGGGAAGTATCACGGACTTTCTCAGCGGAAAAATCAGTACATGGGATGAAAAACTGCGGGCTGACATGATCTGCGCCCGGCTGAATACAAAGAAAGAGATTCTGAATATCAAAACCGTACTGGATTTTTCTCCGGATTCGGACGGAAGATATTCTTTCACCGACAGTACAGCCACCTTCCGTTTTCAGATTACAGATCCGTCCTATCCGAATCTGATAAAGGAGCATCAGAAAATTGAGCAGATGAGTCTGTGCAGTTCAAAGGAAATCACTTTTGATATTAAGGGCATGGTTTCCGATGCCGATGCACAGTATCAGGGGACTTCTTTTCAGTCTGTCACCTTTATTATAGACGATGTGCAGATTTCCAATATCCGGACGGTATACGCGGAAGGCGGTTTCGAGGTGCAGCGGATGCCGCTCAAACGGAGAGTGCAGAAGGAAAAGGACAGCGTAATGGGCAAAAGCAGTCCGGATCAGACGCCCCTGACAGAAAGAAAAGCCCCCGGAGATAAATCACAGCCCGCGCAAAAATCCTTTACCAACAGCATTGGCATGGAGTTTGTATGGGTTCCGGTGAGTTCCGAAGATATTGATTTGTTTGTCTGTGAGAAAGGAAAGACGGTAAGCAGTTCCTTTTATCTGGGAAAATACGAGGTCACACAGAAGCAGTGGGAGGCCGTCATGGGGAACAACCCCAGCAATTTCAAAGGACCGGATTTGCCAGTGGAGGAGGTTTCCTGGAACGATGCGCAGGCGTTCATCAAAAATCTGAATGAAAAGGAAGGAAAGAATGTCTACCGTCTTCCCTCGGAGGCCGAGTGGGAACATGCGGCACGGGCCGGGTCAAACGGGGCATGGTGCTTTGGTGATGATGAGAGTCTGCTGGTGCAGTACGCGTGGTATGACAAAAATTCGGGAAACACCACCCATCCTGTTGGTAAACTGAAACCCAACGCCTTTGGCCTGTACGACATGCACGGCAATGTGTATGAATGGTGTGAGGATGCGGATGGTTCGGTTCGCGTGCTCCGGGGCGGGAGCTGGAACTTCGGGGCGGGCAACTGCCGGTCGGTCTACCGGTACTGGTACGACCCCGGCTGCCGGCTCCTCAACCTGGGCTTCCGTGTCCTCGCAGTTCCGGCGGGTCGGTGATTGTCTGAACTGTGATTCGTCTGATTTGTCTGATTGCTCTGATTATGTGTGCCTGCAGTTTTCACAGGTCGGATTGGCGTATTTCGGCAAGCTCAATAACCAAGCGTAATCCGACACAGTTTGTCTGAACCCTGATTCACATGATGAAAGGATTTGCAGGATTTTTCCCCAATCATGATAATCCCTTAATCCTTTAATCATGGTTCAGACAGGGGATTGTCTGAACCGGGATTCATACCGATTCTCCATTGAATCGATACTGATCTGGAGGAGTGCAAAAATTAAGCGGAGCGGTTTTTTGCCCGGCCAAAACCGGGGAAAAACGGACGGTATCGGATTAAACCAACAGCGAATTGGTATTAAATCAATGGCATTGACGCAGTTCGTAGGGCGGGTGAAGCGCATTTCGGCAAAGCTCAATGACCGCAGAGAAACCCGCCGTAAAGATTCTGCAATTCTCAGAAAATTTACGTTTAGGTCTCTGTGCCGGAAAAAGGAGGAAAACATTGGAATATGACAACCCCTGGAAAGAGGCTCTGGAACTGTACTTTGAGGATTTCATGGGCTTCTTTTTTCCGCATATCCATGCGGAGATTGACTGGTCAAAGGGATACGAGTTTCTGGACAAGGAACTGGAAAAGATTGTGCGGGATGCGAAAATCGGGCGCCGTCATGCAGACAAACTGGTGAAGGTTTTTCAAATCAGCGGGGGCGAAACCTGGCTGCTCATCCATATTGAGATTCAGGATGACAAGGACAAAGCCTTTGAAAAAAGGATGTTTGTTTACAACTACCGCATCTTTGACCGCTATGAGGTTCAGGTGGTCAGCCTTGCCGTGCTGACGGACACAAGTTCCAAATGGAATCCCTGCGAATACCGCAGCGAAAAATGGGGATGTGAAAACATTTTCCGTTTTCCTGCGGTAAAACTGAGAGATTACAGGAAGCAGTGGAAAAAACTGGAACAGGATGCAAATCCCTTTTCCCTGGTGGTCATGGCTCATCTCAAATCCAAAAGTGTGAAAAAGGGAGAGTCCCGGAAACGCTGGAAACTTCACCTGATGCGCCTGC
>CAZHPS010000420.1:0-6267 GCA_964534335.1 uncultured Desulfobacterales bacterium | reverse complement strand
GTGCCATTTCCTATAATAATTTCATCCCTTGCGGGATTTGGATTTGTTTTTTTCATGTCATTTCCTATAATAATTTCATCCCTTGCGGGATTTGGGTTTGTTTTTTCGTGCCATTTTTATAATAATTTCATCCCTTACGGGATTTTTCCCAACCCCGTAAGGGGTGTTATTATTATAAAAAAACCGGATGTTTCCGCATCCAAAACCCCGTGAGGGGTGATATTATTATAGAGGTGAAATTATTATAGGGGTAAAATTATGGTAATACGGATACGGGTTTTTTCCCGCATTTCTGTCATAAAAAAATATTCAGAAAAATTTTTCTTGCTTTTTCTGCATCTGCAATGATATTCTGTCATTTAAGGGTATTATGAAATTTTTATCAAAAATGCCGGACAAAATCACAGGTATTGTTCATAATAAAATTTATATCCATTTTTAATATCCCATTTTTTTGATTTCTCCCACCGGAGGAAAGGAGCCCACCATGAAAACCATGTCCCGTTTTTTCAGAAAACCGTGTTTTTTTCAGAAAACTGTGTGCCTGCTTTGGGCGGTGTGCGCGGTGCTGCTTGTGTCTTTAAACCTTTATGCCGCTGAACCCGCAGTTCAGGCGTCCGGCGTGAATTTCACATCAGTTACCGATATATCCATGACGGTAAACTGGATACGGGGAGACGGCGACAGTTGCATTGTGCTGATGAAGGCCGCCAGTGCTGTTGATGCCAATCCTGCTGACGGAACAGGTTACACGGCAGATGCGGTTTTCCGATACGGTTCACAGGTTGGAACCGGCAACTGCGCGGTTTACAGCGGAACCGGAACTTCCGTGAATGTGATCGGGCTGAATCCTTTCACCGTCTATTATGTGGCTGTGTATGAATTTAACGGCTCCGGCGGTACGGAAGATTACCTGACCCCGGGCGCAGTTTCCAGTACATCAACCATTGATAACAGGGTATGGAGTTCTGTCTTTGGCAATCCCGGAATGGACAACAATGTCTTAGCCCTTGCGGTTGACGGTTCCGGGAATCTGTATGCCGGAGGGGGATTTAGTACTGCCGGAGGCGTGAGCGCAGGTCGGATTGCCAAATGGGACGGCTCGGTATGGAGCGCCTTGGGTTCCGGAATGGACAACAATGTCTTAGCCCTTGCGGTTGACGGTTCCGGGAATCTGTATGCCGGAGGGTCATTTAGTACTGCCGGAGGCGTGAGCGCAATGAGAATTGCCAAATGGGACGGCTCGGCATGGAGCGGCGTGGGCGGTGGAATGGGCGATTTTGTAAATGCCCTTGCATTTGACGGCAGCGGCAATCTCTATGCCGGGGGGAACTTTACAAGCAGTGATGGCGTAAGCGTATGGGACGGATCGGCATGGAGCGTTCTGGGAACTGGGGCAAACAAACCTATCTATGCCCTTGCGGTTGACAGCAGCGGCAATCTCTATGCCGGAGGGGATATTATAGATATCGGTGGCGTTAGCGTAAATAACATAGCCCAATGGGACGGCTTGACATGGAGCGACATGAGCGGTGGAATGAGCAACAGGGTATATGCCCTTGAGGCTGACAGCAGCGGCAATCTTTATGCCGGGGGGAAATTTAATGATGCAGGAGGCGTGACAGTATCTTTTATAGCCAAATGGGACGGCTCGGCATGGAGCGGCCTGGGCGGTGGAGTGGGCAACTTTGTACATGCCCTTGCGGTTGACGGCAGGGGCAATCTCTATGCCGGGGGGGAATTTACAACCGCAGGAGTTGTCAGTGCCAGCTATATTGCCAAATGGAACGGTTCGGCATGGAGCGCGCTTGGAACAGGAATGAACGGCATTGTCAATACCCTTGCAGTTGACAGTGCCGGTAATCTCTATGCCGGGGGGGGGTTTACGACTGCCGGGGGGATGATCTCGAACTATATTGCCCGGTATAACTCAGTTCCCGCTTCCGAACCCGGCACACAGGCATCATCCGTAAATTTCACATCAATAACCGGCACATCGCTGACCGTAAACTGGACACGGGGAACCGGTGCAGAATGTATTGTGGTCATGCGGCCCGGCAGTGCTGTTGATTCAGATCCTGCTGACTGGACAACGTACACGGCCAATACAGTTTTTAGCTCCGGAGATGAAATCGGAACCGGCAATTATGCTGTTTATAAGGGAATAGGAAATACCGTAACCGTAACCGGACTGAGTGAAGGAACCACCTATTATGCAGCAGTATATGAATTTAACGGTTATGGCGGAAGTGAAAATTATCTGATAGTCCCGGCAATCAACAGCACCACAACCACCGGCTGCAACTGTGCCAATACAGTCGTAACCGGCATTCCTCAAGCCGAGTGCGAGGCACTGGTTGCGCTGTACAACAGCACCGCAGGCACAGGCTGGACAGATTCAAGCAACTGGAATACCACTTCTTTGTGCGATAACTGGTTTGGTGTTACGGTTTCGGCTGGGCATGTTGCTCAGATAGACCTTAATACCAACAACCTTGTCGGAACAATTCCGGCAGAACTGGGAAATCTCAGCAGTCTGGCTAACCTTTTTCTGCATTCCAATCAACTGAGCGGGAGCATCCCGCCGGAACTGGGAAATCTCAGCAGTCTGGGGACCCTTTATCTGCATTCCAATCAACTGAGCGGCAGCATTCCCGCATCACTTGGAAATCTCAGCAGTCTGGTTACCCTTTATCTGCATTCCAATCAACTGAGCGGCAGCATTCCGGCAGAACTGGGAAATCTGAGCAGTCTGCAAATCCTCTCTCTGGGTTCCAATCAACTGAGCGGCAGCATTCCGGCAGAACTGGGAAATCTCAGCAGTTTGCAATACCTTTATCTGCATGTCAATCAACTGACAGGCAGCATCCCGGCTACACTTGGAAATCTCAGCAATCTGCAATACCTTGCTCTGTATAACAATCAACTGAGCGGCAGCATTCCGGCAGAACTGGGAAATCTCAGCAATCTGAGTACCCTTGATCTGAATTCCAATCAACTGAGCGGGAGCATCCCTGCTGAACTGGGAAATCTGAGCAGTCTGCAAGAACTTGTACTGAATTACAATCAATTTTTGAGCGGGAGCATCCCCGCTGCACTGGGAAATCTCAGCAGTCTGCAAAACCTTTATCTGTCTGGCAATCAACTGAGCGGCAGCATTCCGGCAGAACTGGGAAATCTCAGCAGTCTGCAGTACCTTGCACTGAGTTACAATCAACTGAGCGGGAGCATCCCGCCGGAACTGGGAAATCTCAGCAGTCTGAATTACCTCTCTCTGAATAGAAATCAACTGAGCAGCAGTATTCCTTCTGCATTGGGAAATCTTACCGGTTTGCAATACCTGTGGCTGGATGGCAATCAACTGAGCGGAGATATTCCGGCGACACTGACAAATATGATCAGTCTTGACCCTGCTAATACAAATCTGGGCTACAACAGCCTGACAGCCTCTGATCCCGGTCTGATAACCTTTCTGAGTACAAAAGATTCGGACTGGGCAACTACGCAGACCGTTCCGCCCACAAATTTGGGGACAGCGGACATCACGGCAAACAGCATCCGCGTTACATGGACGCCGATTCTTTACACCGCAGACGGCGGTTATTACCGGGTGAAATATGCCGCAATGCCCGGCGGCCCCTACACAGACGCAGGCACAACCGTGAACAAATCAGCAGCAGATTTCACTGTCACAGGTTTATTGCCCGGATCCACGTATTATTTTGCTGTGGAAACCTATACACCGGTTCATGGCCTTAATACCAATGCCCTGACCAGCGCACTGAGTCCCGAAATTTCTGCGGCAACATTGACTGCGGAACCCACCACGCAGGCAACCACAGTAACTTTCACAGCCGTTGATGCAACCTCCATGACTTTAAACTGGATAAACGGAAGCGGCACAAACCGCATTGTGCTGATGAAAGCAGGCAGTGCTGTTGATGCCAATCCTGCTGACGGAACAGGTTACACGGCAAATGCGGCATTCGGCTCCGGCACGCAGATCGGAACCGGCAATTATGCTGTTTACAGCGGAACCGGCAGCACCGTGACTGTTACCGGACTGACCGCAGGCACAACCTATTATTTTGCGGTTTATGAATTCAATGGCACAGGCGGAACCGAGAATTATCTGACTTCCATAGCCCCGGCAAGCGGATATAACACGGCATGTTACACCAATATAACCGTTACCAGCACCGCCGATTCAGGCCCGGGCAGTCTGCGTCAGGCGATTACCGACATTTGCGATGGCGGAACGATTACTTTTTCACCCGGTTTAACCATTACCTTATCTTCAACTTTAAGCCTAATCAATCCGACCAAATCGTTCACTATTGATGGTACGGGAAGCAGCCCGACCATCAGCGGAAATGATGCCGTGGGAGTATTTTCATTTGCCGGAGGAAACAGTTCATATACAATTACCTTAAAAGGATTGCATATTACACACGGAAATCCCGGTATCACCATCGGTCCTGTCACAGATAACGGTCCTATGGCATATTACAGAATAGAGAATTGTATAATTGATTACTGCTCTTCAGGCGGCAGCGGGGCGGCGGCACATATTCGGGCTGAACAGGGGCATGATTATGTTATTTTTTCCGACTGTATCATAAAAAACAATACCGCGCCCGGTGTCGGTGCTGCAATGTTTTTCGTGAACTACGGTTCGATGATTAACTGTCTGATAACCGACAATACCGGAACAGGCGTTGAAGTATATCATTCATGTCAGTTAATTAACTGCACAGTGGCCAATAACAGCGCTTATGAAATAAATGCAACGGGCTACGCAATATACGGCGGCACGTTGATTTATAATACCCTTATCTATGCAGCCCATGACAATTTTATGTCTTTATGGGAAGATGGGGGATCAGGCATAATTATGGACAGGTGCGCTATTAACGGCAGTTATACCTATTCTATATCCAATGGTTCGCCAGTCATTACGAATATGATTTCGCTGTCAGCCGATCCGTTCAACGGCGTGAATGATTATACCTTAAATACAACAGCAGACGGCGGATTGATGTGCATAAACACAGGCGATAACTCATACAACACCCAGCCGACCGACCTTGCAGCAAATCCGCGTATTCAGAATTCAATGATTGATATAGGAGCTTATGAATCAGCCTTTACATTAGTTCCAGAACCGATCACTCAGGCTTCCGGGGTAAATTTTGCATCTGTCACCGGCACATCCATGACCGTGAACTGGACAAACGGTAACGGTTCAAACCGGATTGTACTGATCAGAGCAGGCAGTCCGGTTGATGCCAATCCGGCTGACTGCACTATTTATACGGCAGATGCCGCTTTCGGCTCCGGCACGCAGATCGGAACCGGAAATTATGTTGTGTATAACGGAACCGGCAATACCGTGACTGTCACCGGCCTGACCGAAGGCACAACCTATTATGTGGCAGTGTATGAATTCAACGGCTCCGGCGGAACAGAGAATTATCTGACTTCCATTGCCCCTGCAAACGGAAATACAACCACAGCCATGACTCCCCCCGGCAATGCGCTGGATTTTGACGGGATGAATGATTATGTGGATGTGTCTGACAATGTTTATTTTAGTGGCGATTTGACAATTGAAGTATGGGTTTATCTCAAAAGTTATACAAATTGGTCCCGCTTGCTTGATTTTGGCAATGGATTTGATTCTGACAATATTCTTTTGGCATTCATAGAAACAACCGGCAAGCCATCATTTCGTATTTACAAAGGGGGGATACTCAGTTATACGGATAGTATCATATCTGTCCCTCTCAATACTTGGACACATTTGGCAGCAACGCTTTCCGGCACAACAGGAGCCATCTATATCAATGGTGTTCAAGTCGCATCAAACGCTTCAATGCTCACACCCAATAATATAAACCGAACCAATTGTTTCATTGGGAGAAGTAATTGGGCAGCGGATTCTTATGTCAATGCCATGTTTGACGAAGTCCGCATCTGGAGCTCTGCCCGCACCTGCGCTGAGATCAATTCAACCATGAACAGTGAACTGACCGGCACTGAACCCGGTCTGGTGGCCTATTACAATTTCAACCGGGGCATTGCAGGCGGGGACAACACGGGCATTCCCGCTCCCGAAGTGACTGACATCAAAGGAACAAATCACGGCACAATAGTCAGTTTTGCCAAAACCGGCACGGCATCCAATTTTGTTGCATCAACGATCAGTGCAAGCGGAACCACACCCGCTCCGCAGCCGGAGATCAATGTAACAGGTCTGGGCATTTC
>CAZHPS010000419.1:1960-6290 GCA_964534335.1 uncultured Desulfobacterales bacterium | reverse complement strand
ACCCCTGCCCCTCTCAAGAGGGGAATATATAAAATTCAACGTGGTCGTGTAGTAGTATCAGATCAATGGAGAATCGGTATAAGGTATTCAGAAAAATCCGGATTTTCTGAATACACGAAAAATTTCGTTTGCCTGCTTATTCAGAAAATTTCAGATGAAAAGAGACCTGAAATGTATGGCAGAGGATCAGATCATCCGGCGGATTCATATCCGGAATCAGCCGAGGGAAATCACTGCAAAATTCAAATATGACAGGAGAAAGAATGGCTGAAACGGACAAAGATGATCTGCTCAGTATTATTGAGGAGGATGACCGGAAAGAACCAATTCCTGAACTGATGCCGATGATGCCTGTAAGGGATGTGGTCATCTTCACGAACATGCTGCTGCCACTGTTTATCGGACGGGAAAAATCTGTCCGTTCAGTGGAGGAGGCTGTGTCAAAGGACAATTTTCTGCTGCTGGTGACACAGAAGGATCCGTCCATGGAAGATCCGGCTCCCAAGGATATTTTTACCGTAGGCACTGTGGGGCGTGTGCTGCGGATGCTCAAACTTCCGGACGGACGCCTCAAGGCTCTGGTTCAGGGAGTTGCCAAGGCAAAAATAACCGGATACATCCGGAAACGCTCCTGGTTCCGGGTCAGGGTGGAGGTGATTGAAGAGCCTCCCGTACCTGAATCAAATCTGGAAACCGAGGCACTCATGCGGAATGTGCGGGATTTTTCCGAAAAAATCCTGTCTTTGCGCGGGGAAATGAGCGGAGAGGTCAGCACCATACTGGAAAGCATAGAAGATCCGGGACGGCTGGCAGATCTTGTTTCCACCAATCTCCGGCTGAAGATTGAAGAATCCCAGATGATTCTGGAAGTAGTTGATCCCCTGGAACGGCTGCGGAAGGTGAATGAATTTCTGTCACGGGAAATGGATCTTTCCACCATGCAGGCAAAAATCCAGTCCAACGTGAAGGATGAAATATCCAAAAGTCAGCGGGATTATTTTCTGCGGGAACAGGTAAGGGCCATCAACCGGGAACTGGGTGAAACCGATGAGAGAGCCCAAGAGATTGAGGAATATCAGAAAAAGATCAAAAAAGCCAAAATGTCCAAAGAAGCTGAGGAAGAGTCCAAAGTCCAGCTAAAAAGGCTGGATCAGATGCATCCTGAGTCTTCCGAAGCCGCGATTGTGCGCACCTATCTGGACTGGCTGGTGGAACTGCCCTGGAAAAAATCCACCAAGGATATGCTCAACATTGCGAATGCACAGAAGGAACTCAACAAAAACCATTACGGGCTGGACAAAATCAAGGATCGCATACTGGAATATCTCAGCGTCCGCAAACTCAATCCGGCCATGAAAGGCCCGATTCTCTGTTTTGTGGGGCCGCCGGGTGTGGGCAAAACCTCTCTGGGAAAGGCCATTGCCATTGCCATAAAACGCAAATTTGTCCGTATTTCCTTAGGCGGTGTGCGGGATGAGGCAGAGATCAGAGGGCATCGGAGAACCTATCTGGGCGCGCTTCCCGGCAGAATCCTGCAGGGGATGAAGCAGTGCGGGACCAACAATCCGGTATTCATGATGGATGAAATTGACAAACTGGGTTCTGATTTCCGGGGCGATCCTTCCTCTGCCCTGCTGGAGGCATTGGATCCGGAACAGAACGCAAATTTCAGTGATCATTACCTGAACCTGGCCTTTGATCTTTCCAAAGTCATGTTTGTCCTTACAGCCAATATGACAGACACCATTCCCTCAGCCCTGCTGGATCGGATGGAGATCATCCGCCTTTCCGGATATACCGAGGAGGAAAAGAGATCTATCGCGGAAAAACATCTGATTCCCCGGCAAATTAAAGAAAACGGACTCAGGCCAAAAAATATTTCCTTCACTTCCGGTGCATTGGAGCATATTATCAATGAATACACCTCAGAGGCCGGTCTGCGGAACCTGGAGCGGGAGATTGGAGCTATCTGCCGGAAAACAGCTCGGAAAATTGCGGAAGGGAAAAAAGGGCCTTTTATCATTGCCAAAAGCAGTCTGCACAAATACCTGGGGCCTCCGAAATTCTTTCCTGAAATGGATCAGGAGGACAGCCAGATCGGACTGTCCACAGGGCTGGCCTGGACAGAAGTCGGCGGTGAGGTTCTGTATATTGAGGCTTCCCTGTTTGCGGGAAAGGGGGAACTGATTATCACGGGTCAGGTGGGTGAGGTTATGCAGGAGTCAGCACGCGCGGCAGTGAGTTATATCCGCTCCCATCTCAGCGCGTTCGGACAGGATGACAATTACTTTGAGAATCTCGATATTCATATCCATGTGCCGGCCGGAGCGATTCCCAAGGACGGCCCTTCTGCGGGCATTGCAATGGCCACAGCCCTTTTATCCCTGATTACCGGTTCTCCGGTGGACAAATATGTCGCCATGACCGGGGAAATCACGCTCCGGGGCAGAGTGCTTCCCATTGGCGGACTGAAGGAAAAGGCTCTTGGCGCGCTGCGGGGCGGCATCCGCACCATTATCATCCCGGAGAAAAACAAAAAGGATCTGGAAGAGGTTCCGCAGAACGTGAAACGGAAAATCACATTCATTCCCGTAAAGAATATTGACGAGGTGCTGCCCATTGCTATGGGAAAGGATTTCATGAAGAATATCACTGACAAACCTGTGAAAAAGAAAAAAGCGGATAAATCATGATTGTTCTGGCAGTGGATACAGCGACTGACAGTTGCAGCACTGCGCTGGCTGATGGGGATCGTCTGCTGGCTGAGATCACGGGTGCACAAAGACAGACCCATTCCCGGCATCTGATGGGAATGATTGATTCTGTTCTGCATTTATGCGGTATTGGCCCCCGGCAGGTGGACGGTTTTGCCGTATCCGCAGGTCCGGGCAGTTTTACGGGACTGCGCATCGGCATCAGCACAGTCAAGGGCATGGCAATGGCAGCAGGAAAACCGCTGATCGGCGTATTGGTTACAGATGTGCTGGCAGCACAGGTCAGCCTGAGTCCCTGGCCTGTGTGCGTGCTTACCGATGCGCGCAAAGGAGAGGTCTACCGCGCCTGTTACCGTTATGTGTCCGGCATTCTGAACAAAGATTCCGGAGAACAGGTTCTTTCTCCGGAATCTGCCGTATCCGGCATTGATGAAACCACCCTTTTTGTGGGAAACGGTGCTGAACTTTATCAGGATCTCATCCGGGAAAAACTGGGAGTGCAAGCGATCTTTGCACCGCGGGAAAACAGTATCATCCGGGCTTCTGTACTGGCCCGGCTGGCATGGGAACGCTTTCAGAAAGGGGATGGGGATGATTTGGCAGCATTCACCCCCTGCTATGTGCGCAAATCCGATCAGGAACTGGGATTCGGAAAACCCCGGATATAAACAGAATACAGGAGAACCATTATGGAAGGCAATTTGAAAAAAACGGAAAAATGTATCAGTGAAATCGAAAGATCCCTGGGCAATATTTCTCACAACAGGCTGCTGATGCGGAACTGGCAGCATTTGCGAAATGCGATTGAGAAAAAACTGGTAATTGAAAAATGCAGGGAGAAAGGGAATTCTGATGGGATGTCAGCATAAAGGGAATTTTGCGGCCAAGCATTCTCCGGAAATCAAAGCAGATCCTGCTGTTGCAGAAGCACTGAGAGCAAAAGCCGAAGATGGACGGATCAGTTGTGCTGCTGCACATCGAATTGCACGGGATTTGCAGGTGACAGCCTCAGAAGTGGGGATCGCAATTGATCTGGCAGAATACCGGATTAACAAATGCCAGTTGGGACTGTTTGGCTGGTATCCTGGAAAAGGCATTGTCAAAGCTGCAGAAACTGTGGCTCCGGAACTGGAAAAAGCCATCCGTGCTGCGCTGAAAAACGGCAAACTTTCCTGTTCGGACGCGTGGGAAATTGCGGAAAAATCTGCGATCAGCCGTCTGAAAATTGCAGAGGCATGTGAAACACTGCACATCAGAATTTCCTCCTGCCAGCTCGGCGCTTTCTAAGGCGGGATATGTTGGTTTCCCACAGAGAACACAGAGGATTGCACAGAGGACACAGAGATTTTTTTCTTTGTCTATTGCTTCCTCTGTGTTCTCTGTGGATCATTTCTCTCTGTGTCCTCTGTGGGAAATTTTTTATTCTTCCGACTGAATGTTCTGAAATATCAGTCTGATGACAGTCTGACAAGGCAACTTTATTTTTGGGATAATTTATGGAAATCTGAAAGAATATTGTGGTTTCCCACAGAGAACACAGAGGGTTGCACAGGACAGAGAATTTTTTCTTTGTCTATTGCTTCCTCTGTGTTCTCTGTGGATCATTTCTCTCTGTG
>CAZHPS010000419.1:0-1860 GCA_964534335.1 uncultured Desulfobacterales bacterium | reverse complement strand
TCCTCTGTGGGAAATTTTTTATTCTTAAAAATATCCATCTGACAATGGACGTAACAAAGCCAAATTATATCTTGGAATAAGCAATGAAACATCCGATTCTTTTTGTGGGTGCAGGCCCAGGTGATCCGGAACTGATTACCGTAAAGGGACAGAAAGCCCTTGCAGACGCGGATCTGGTCATTTATGCAGGTTCTCTGGTTCCAAAAACCCTTCTGCAATGGACAAAACCTGAATGCGTGCATGTGAACAGTGCGTCTTTGCATTTGGATGAATTTGTGCGCCTGATGCGGGAAGGTTACAGTGCCGGAAAAAAAGTGGTGCGCCTGCACACAGGCGATCCCGCTCTGTACGGCGCGATTGCTGAACAGATTGCGGAACTCAACCGTTATGATATTCCTTTTCATGTCATACCGGGTGTTACAGCCGCATTTGCCGCGTCCGCTGCAATGGGAATTGAATACACACTGCCGGAAATCACGCAGACGCTGATTCTTACCCGTATGGCCGGACGCACCCCTGTTCCGGAATCTGAAAATCTGGAATCCCTTGCCCGGCATAAAGCATCCATGTCCATTTATCTCAGCATTTCCATGATTGCAGAAGTAACAGAAATTCTGTCAAAAACATACGGAGCAGACGCGCCTGCCGCGATAGCTTACTGTGTCAGTCAGCCGGATGAAAAGATTTTCCGCACCACAGTGGGAGAACTGGCCGAAGTGGTGAAAAAGGAAAACATACGCAAACAGGCTTTGATTCTGGTTGGCCCCGCTCTGTCTCCGGAACTGCAGCAGGGAACACGGAAATCCAAACTCTATGACAAGGATTTTTCCCATGAATTCCGGGGAAAACAGTAAGGTAATTTACAGAAAAGAATATCCCACCAAAGCAGCATAAGCTTCCAGCTTGTGCCCTGTGCCTGTGAACTGAAATGGGATATTTATTTTCAGAAATCAACTAGTTCAATTCTTATTGACCACTGCGTTTTCCGGCTATTATGTGCGATTCTCCAGTTTTCGGGGATAAAACAGGCTTGAAACTTCTCTGGATTCACTGTATTGCAAATAAGCGTTTTTATGCAGACAGATATTGACAATTGCCGTAAAAAAATGTATCTTTTACAGAAGATATTTTCCAAAGAAACGATATATAAAAAAGGAGGTGTAAAATGGCTATTGCAATAGCACCGACACCGATATTGACAGAAGATGATGCTGTAATTTTTACAAAAAAGATAGCCGAAGGTTTAGAATGTCCGGCTTTTCTTGCCCCAACCCCCAAAATCGCAAACGCATGGAAATTGATTGATGAATATCTATCAAAAAGGAAGAAACAGCTTTGAATCAGAAGGGTGGCTGTTAGGTCAAATATGCAGTTATGACATTGTAAATCTGTTTGATTGTGGTGATGATGATCTCAATGAATATTTCAGAGAGGATGCAGCAAAGCATAAAGAACAGCTTTTAAGCAAAACATATTTTTTCACTAAGGCCACCGGGGAAAAATTCCCGGTGGCCTTAGCAGATTTATGCAATGATTCTGTTCGCAGAGAAAAATTTAAAGAATCACCTGAACTGAAATCTTTTTGCGAAACAAAGCATTATCTGTCATATCCAGCAGTAAAAATAACAAGACTGGGAGTTCATAAAGCATTTCAAAGGCAAAATGTCGGTACATTTGTTATTAATATGATTAAGCAATTGTTTCTTATGGATAACAGAACAGGATGCAGATTTTTGACTGTTGATGCTTATAACAGGGATGGTATTCCTGATTTCTACAGGAGAAATGATTTTCAGTTTTTTTATGATCAATAGTCCGGTAATTTTCTGAAAAATACTTCACAAACATAATAATTTCATA
>CAZHPS010000418.1:0-6302 GCA_964534335.1 uncultured Desulfobacterales bacterium | reverse complement strand
GTTTGTGCATTCGTGCAGATTCGTGTCATTCGTGGCTGATTTAATTTCGGAGTCCGAAAGTTCCACTGAAATGTTTTAATCCTTTTTTTGAACCGGTGATGAAGGAGAAGTCAATGTCCGTGAAACGGAAAAAAAACACAAGTTTCAATATAATGGTCAGGAAATTTATGCGGGATCATAATATTCCCACCAAAAAGGATGTGGAAAAACTTACCGTCAGGCTGGAACGTCTGGAAAAAATGCTTGTCACCCTTGCCGAAGAAAACCGGGCAAAGAAAACAGGTGACAGCCACAGCGGAGCCGCAGCCGAGACAGTCATGGAGATTATCCGGGAATATGAAAAGGGCGCAGGTTTTGCCGAAATTCTGCAGCAAAGCGGATTTGAGGAAAAGAAACTGAGGAATCTGATTTTCCGTCTCAAGAAAACCGGCAAAATTGAATGCCCGGCACGGGGAATTTATGCAGTGAAGGGCAAACCCCATTGATCTTCTCAGATTTGATTCTGCTGGTTTAACGGCAAAGAACACAAAGATTTTGGGAGAAAAATCTGATGACAAATGTTAAAACAGAAAGTCTTTTTTCAAATGTTTCAGGATATATATTTTCTCAGATATGACGATATGGCGCAGCATGGATTATCAATTTCAGAATTCAATCTTTCAGGAAGGAGACATATCATGAAATTCACAGTGTCACAGTTGAAAAAGGAACTGGGCAGGAAGACAAAAGAGGATCTCATTGGAGAAATTTCCATGCTCTGCCGGAATTTTCCCCAAGTCAAAGAGTATTATCAGTCCCAGACAGATGATACGGATGATATTGTAAAAAAATACAAAGACATCATTGAAAAGGAATTTATTGAGGGAAAAACACGGGGGATGCCAAAGGCAAGACTGTCAGTGGCACGAAAAGCTGTGAATGATTTCAAAAAGCTGATAAAGAAGCCTGAGCTGACGGCTGAAATCATGTTTGTTTATGTGGAAAGCATATCATCCTTCTGCTCCGAATTCTCCCCGGATACGGAAGATTATTACACAAGTCCGGAAAACATGTTTGAAAATGTTCTGGCACTGCTGAAAAAAAACGGCATGGAAAAGGATTATGAAAACAGGGCATACCGCATAGTGGAAAATGCCACTGACGGTTATGGTCATTTTGACTCTCTTGAGGAAAGATATGAAGAAGTGTATGGAGAATTCATAAAATAGAAAGTCAAAACAAGCCCGTCAAAAGCAGCACTCCTTTAATGGTGTTGATGTGAAGCACAGAAACGAAAATTTTCTTAGGTGATTTATCAAAATAAATATACCAATTCAGGTTCACAGGCACGGGTCAAAAGCTGGAAGCTTTTAATACTTTGACGGTATATTTTTTTCCGTAAATCACCTTAACCTCTGTCTGACAGAATGATAACAGCATTTTTCTTTCAAAAGGATCATCAAATGGAAAACACAAAAGACAGTAACAATCCGGGCATGAAACCCGGAGATCGTATCGGAGACTATGAAGTCCGCAGGACTGCGGAACTGAAAGTCATCAGGGCATTTTATTATGAACTGGAGCATCTGCCCACAGGAGCGCGGCATGTGCACATCAGCAATGCAGACACGGAAAACACCTTCAGCGTGGCCTTCAAAACCGTGCCAAGGGATTCCACAGGCGTGGCCCATATTCTGGAGCATACGGTTCTCTGCGGTTCCCGCAAATTTCCGGTCAGAGATCCCTTTTTCTCCATGATCAAGCGCAGTCTGAACACTTTTATGAATGCGTTCACCTCGTCTGACTGGACCATGTATCCCTTTACCACCCAGAACCGCAAAGATTTTTACAATCTGATGGATGTGTATCTGGATGCTGCTTTTTATCCCCGGATTGACCTTCTGAATTTCAGACAGGAAGGACATCGCCTTGAAATGGAAGGGGAAAATCTGGTCTATAAAGGCGTGGTTTACAATGAAATGAAAGGGGCTATGTCATCCCCGCATCAGATTTTAAGCAGAAAACTGATGAACGCGCTGTATCCTGATACCACTTACCGCAACAATTCCGGCGGAGATCCCCAGGAAATTCCCGCTCTCACCCATGAACAGCTTGTGGCTTTTCACAAACGGCATTATCACCCCAGCAATGCGTATTTTTTCACCTATGGCAATCTGCCACTGAAAGATCATCTGGATTTCATACAGGAAAAAATTCTCCGGCACTTTGAGAAAATCGATCCGCAGACTGAGGTTCCGAACCAGCCCCGGTGGTCAGAACCCAGAACAGCCACCCATTTCTATCCGCTGGACGCGTCAGAAAACCCGGAAAAAAAATGCCAGATTTGTCTTGGCTGGCTGGTTTCTGATCTTACCGACACCTTTGGCGTATTGACACTTTCCCTGCTGGGACAGATTCTTTTGGGAAATGGGGCATCGCCTTTGCGCAAGGCTTTGATTGATTCGGGTTTGGGAACCTCTCTTTCAGACAGCAGCGGTTATGATCCGGACTGCCGGGACACCCTGTTTGCCTGCGGTCTCAAAGATGTAAAGGAATCAGACGCGGATGAAATCGTGCGCATTATTCTTGATACACTGGAAACTCTGGTCAAAAAGGGAATTGACAAAGAACTCATCGAAGCTGCCATCCATCAACTGGAATTTCACCGCAAAGAAATTACCAACACGCCTTATCCCTATGGCATCAAACTGCTGCTTTCCTTTGCAGGAACATGGTTTCACGGAGCCAGCCCTTTGAATATTCTGGAATTTGATGAGGATCTGCGCAAACTCAATGCAGAAGTGGCAAAAGGGCCTTTTTTTGAAAATCAGATCCGCAAATATTTTCTGGACAATCCCCACCGGGTGCTTTTCAAACTGCTTCCGGATCAGGAACTGGCACACAAAGAAGAGGAGCGGGTCGCAGCAGAACTTGCTGAAATCCATAAAAAACTGACACAGACAGAAATGGAAAAAATCCGGGAAGATGCTCTTGCTCTGCAAAAACTGCAGGAATCTCAGGAAGATCTTTCCGTGCTTCCCACTCTGGAACTGACAGATATTCCGCCCCATGTGCCAAGTGTGGACGCAAGTGAATCTTACAGCAAAGATGAAAACCTGCCTGCCGCGTGGTATGCACAGCCATGTTCGGGAATTTTTTATTTTACCGCAGTGGCAGGAATCGGAACCGTTCCGGAGCGTCTGATTCCGCTGCTTCCCTTTTTCTGCCATTCTTTTACCAGAGTTGGCACGGCAAAAAGGGATTATGTGGAAATGACCCGGCTGATGGACATCTGCACAGGCGGCATGGGGCTTTCCGCGAATGCACGGACACGCTTTGACCGGGACGGGGAAACGCTTCCTTTTGTGACGTTCAGCGGAAAATGTCTGGTGCGGAATCAGGAAAAAATGTTTGGGATTATACGGGAATTTCTTGCAGAATACAGTTTTGCGGATTTGTCCCGGCTGAAAAAACTCCTGCCTGAATACCGGGCATCCATTGAATCCGGCATCGTGTCCAATGGTCACCGCTATGCCATTTCCCTTGCCGCGAGAAATTTTTCCCAGACCCGGTCTCTCAATGAAATCTGGGCAGGTGTGCATCAGTTGAAAATGATTAAGGAAGTGACCGAAGATATGAGTGACGGGAAAATGCAGGCTCTGTCTCAGGATCTGATGGAAATTGCAAAGCATCTGTTCACACGTGAAAATATGAAACTGGTGCTGATTGGAGAGGATTCTGCCCTGTCTGCTGCGGTTTCTCCGGTGCAGTCTCTGATGAATGGAATGGAAAAGGGAAGCATGGGATTTTGTCCGCCTGCCATGCAGATGAATGAAACTGTTCCCAGAGAAGGCTGGACAACCTCAACGGCTGTTTCCTTTGTGGCACGGACATTTGGCACTGTTCCCATGCAGCATGAAGACGCGCCTGCCCTGTCTGTGATCAGCAAAATGCTGCGTTCCCTGTATCTGCACAGGGAAATCCGGGAAAAAGGCGGAGCATACGGCGGTTTTTCCATTTACAATATGGAAGATGGGCTGTTCTGCCTGTGTTCCTACCGTGATCCGCATATTCTCAATACATTGGATGTGTATGAAAAAGCAGCAGATTTTATCCGATCCGGCAATTATGCGGAAGAGGACATCAAAGAGGCCATTCTGCAGATCTGTTCTGATATTGACAAACCAGACACTCCTGCACAGGCTGCGCGCAAGGCATTTTACCGGCAGCTCATTGGCATGAAAGATGAAATCCGGAAACAGTTCAAAGCGCAGTTGCTGCAACTCACACGGAAACAAATCATGGCAGCAGCAGAGAAATATTTTTACAAAAATCCGGAAAAACATGCGGTGGCAGTGATTTCCGATGAGGAGAAACTGAAGGTGGCAAACGGGGAACTCAAAGACCGTGCGCTGGCACTTCACCGGATATAGTTGAAAGTTTACTTTACACGGTTTTTCCAAAAATCAGGAAATTACTGACCTTCACCGTTATACTGGCGGAATCTGGAATCCATTGATTTCAAATTCTTATGGATACAGACTTCGTCAGTATAACGGTTCGTAATATCAGTGAAGAAAACACCTTTCGGAAACAGGAGAGCGTAAAATGAGTCTGTCAGAATTGGATGCCATTGAATTTGCAGACAACCCGGAACCGCGCTGCGCGTGTGTGCTGCTGCTGGATGTATCGGGTTCCATGAGCGGAGACAAGATCAATTCCCTGAATCAGGGCCTGCAGGCATTTCAGGAAGATGTGAAAAAAGATGAACTTGCCTCAAAACGGGTTGAAATTGCCCTTGTCACATTCGGGGATGGCGTGACAGTTGTGCAGGATTTTGTCACCGCGGATCAGTTTGAAGCCAAACAGCTTACAGCTTCAGGCAAAACACCGATGGGAGAAGCCATCCACAAAGCATTGGATATGGTTCGGGATCGGAAAGCGTCATATAAGGCAAATGAAATCGCGTATTACCGGCCTTGGATTTTCATGATTACAGACGGCGGCCCCACGGATGAATGGCAGACTGCCGCAAAACGGGTTCAGGAGGAAGAAAAAAAGAGCGGTGCTGCCTTTTTCTGTGTGGGCGTTGATGATGCTGACATGGAAATTCTCAAACAGGTTTCCGTGCGTCAGCCCCTCAGATTAAAGGGTTTGCAGTTTATTGAGATGTTTGTGTGGCTTTCCAAAAGCACCCAGTCCGTATCCCATTCCAAAATCGGTGAACAGACGCCGCTGGTCCCGCCAAGCGGATGGGCAGAAATATAATGAATCCAAAGAGTTGGCGTTATACAGGGCAGTCTGTGGCAGGGACAGGCCATCACAAAACCGGCACTCCCTGCCAGGATTCCCATCATATTGAGATGGTCAATGGCGTTCTGATTGCAGCCGTATCAGACGGAGCAGGCTCCGCGAAGCATTCGGAGATCGGATCTAATTTGGCGGTAAAACAATCGGTTGCGTTTATCCGGCAATGCGAAACCATGCCGGACAATGAAGAAGAATGGAAACTCCGGACTGAGGAACTGATCCGCTTTCTGCGGGATCAGCTTATCCGCAAAGCAGATGAAATCAGTTGCAATCCCAAAGATTTGGCAGCAACCTTTCTGCTTGCGGCTGTTTCGGAAACAGCAATCGCGGGAATCCAGATCGGAGACGGCGGGATCATTTACGGCATGGAAAAGGAAGAGGATTTGCAATTACTGATCCAGCCGGAAAGAAGCGAATACATCAATGAAACCGTGTTTCTGACTTCGGAAAATTTTGAATCCGGTCTGAAAACTGCTTATATTCAGGGAGATGCAGAACGGATTGCTTTGTTTTCCGATGGCCTGCAAATGCTGGCTTTGTATATGAAAACCCAGCCGGCAAAGCCGCATCTGCCGTTTTTTGCGCCTTTGTTTCAGTTTGTGCGGAAAACAGAAGAGGAGACAGAACGCAATCGGCAAATCAGCGGTTTTCTGCAATCGCCCCGTGTATGCACCCGAACCGATGATGACAAAACCCTGATTGTTGCCATCCGGAAGCCGGGCGGTAAATGAAAACGATTTTTTTCAGTAGGGTGGGTGCAGCGTATTTCGGCAAGCTCAATAACCAGGCGGAACCCACCTTTTTGGGAAATTGCGACATCCCGATGGTGGATTTCGCTATTCCGAACGTGGGTTTCGCTCCGCTACACCCACCCTACGTTTTTTGTAACTAATTGATTAATATGTATTTAAAGTAGGGTGGGTGTAGCAGGTAGTGTGGGTGATAACCCACCTTTTCCGCTGTCTGAACCGGGATTCATCTAATAACTACAAGGATTTTTTATAAGAAAGGAT